>CAZHKT010000179.1:0-6227 GCA_964533045.1 uncultured Acidobacteriota bacterium
TGTCGTGTACAATCCCGAGACCCTCCTCAAGCTTCGGGCCGAAGCGGGTCCCGCCATCGGCTGCAACTTCGATCCCAGCCACATGTTCTGGCAGGGCATTGATCCTTGCGCCGCCATTCGCGCCTTGGGCGAGGCCGTGTTCCACGTCCACGCCAAGGACACGCGCCTTTACGACGTCAACATCAAGGTGAACGGCACGCTCGACGCCAAGCCGTACAGCGACGAGAAGAACCGTTCCTGGATCTTCCGCACGGTCGGCTACGGGCACGACGCCGACTTCTGGTGCGACATGGTCTCGACGCTGCAAATGGTCGGCTACGACCACGTCCTCTCCATCGAGCACGAGGACAGCCTGATGTCCGTCGAAGAAGGTTTGAGCAAGGCGGCAAGCTTCCTCAATCAGATCGTGATCAAAGAGAAGCTGAAGGGGATGTGGTGGGCGTAGAGATTGTGGGATAGAGCGATCGAGTGATTCAGTAAATCGCTCGTCACGCGTCACTTCTCGATTGGAGGCAGGCATGTCGAAGATCAACGTCGCCCTCATCGGCTATCAATTCATGGGGAAAGCGCATTCCAATGCCTTCCGGCAGGTGCGGCGATTTTTTCCGGGAAAACTGGAGCCGCGACTCAAGGTGATCTGCGGGCGCAATCGGGCGGCGCTGGAGGCCGCGGCCAGCCAGTTCGGCTGGGAGGAGATCGAAACCGACTGGCGCCGGGTCATGGAACGCGACGACATTGACGTTGTGGACATTTCCACGCCCGGCAATCTGCACCATCCCATGGCGCTCGCCGCCGCCGCCGCCGGCAAGCACATCATCTGCGAGAAGCCGCTCGCCAACACGTTGGCGGACGCGCAGGAGATGCTCCGGGCTGTCAAGAAGGCCGGCGTCGTGCACATGGTGATGCACAACTATCGCAAGATTCCCGCCGTCGCCTACCTCAAGCATTGGGTGGAGGAGGGCAAGCTGGGGAAAATTTATCACTACCACGGCGCCTATCTTCAGGACTGGATCATGAGCCCCGACTTCCCGCTCGTCTGGCGGCTCGACAAGAAGATCGCGGGCTCGGGCGCCCTGGGCGATATCGGCTCGCACGCCATTGATTTCGCCCAGTACCTGAACGGCCCCATCCTGACCGTCGTGAGCCAGATGACGACATTCATCAAGGAACGACCTCTGCCGGGAGGCGGTGCGGGCGCCTGGGGCGCGAAGGGCCAAAAAGGAAAAGGTAACGTCACGGTTGACGACGACGCGAATTTCCTGACCCAGTTCAAGAATGGCAGTGTCGGCGTATTTGAGTCCTCGCGCTTCTGCGGCGGCCGGCGCAACTACAACACCTTCCAGATTTACGGGAGCAAGGGCAGCGCCGCTTTCAACCTCGAGCGGATGAACGAGGTCGAAATCTACGACGCCACCGACCCCCAGGCCAACCAGGGCTTCAAGACGATCAACGTTACCGAAAGCGTGCATCCCTACGTTGGCGCCTGGTGGCCGCCGGGACACATCATTGGTTACGAGCATACGTTTGTCCACGCGGTACACGATTTCTTGACGGCGCTCGAGAAGGGCTCCATTCCCTCCCCCAACTTCGAGGACGGGGTGCGGAACCAGGCGGTGATGGATGCCATCGAGCGCTCGGCCAAGACGCGACGCTGGGAAAAGACACGATCCTGACGTCGGGTCCCGCCGAGCGGCGGCCTGCGCGGGCTTCTCACTGGTCACTCGTCACGACGGGAGGTAATCTGATGGCCTATGTCATGGGAATTGACGTCGGAACGTCCGGCACCCGCGCGATCATTGTGCGGCCGGACGGGCAGGTAGTGGGCGCGGCGACGGGCGATCATCAGCCGATGCTGATGCTCAAGCCCGGCTGGGCCGAGCAGGAGCCCGCCGACTGGTGGGAAGCAACGATCCAGGCGGTGCGCGGCGCGCTGGAGGCTGCGAACCTGCAAGGCGACGACATTGCCGCCATCGGCATGTCGGGCCAGATGCACGGCGTCTGCCTGCTCGACAAAGCCAAGTCCGTCCTGCGGCCTGCGCTGATCTGGTGCGACCAGCGCAGCCAGGCACAGTGCGATTGGATCACCCGCAAGGTGGGCGCCGACCGGCTCATCCAGCTCGTCTCCAATCCGGCGCTCACCGGATTCAGCGCCCCCAAGATGCTCTGGGTGCGCGACAATGAGCCGCAGATCTTTGAGCGCGTCGCGCACTTCCTGCTGCCCAAAGATTACATTCGCTTCCGCTTGACGGGCGAATTCGCCACGGAAGTCTCCGACGCTTCCGGCACGCTGCTCCTCGACGTGACCAACCGCCGGTGGTCGAAGGAAATGCTGAGCGCACTCGATATTGACGCGAGCATCCTGCCGCGGGTTTACGAGTCGCCCGAAATCACCGGAGAGATCACGCGCGAGACTGCGCTGGTCACAGGATTGAAAGCCGGAACGCCGGTGGTGGGCGGCGGCGGCGACCAGGCGTCGAGCGCCATCGGGAATGGCATCGTTTCACCCGGCTTGACCTCCGCGACGCTCGGCACGAGCGGCGTGGTGTTCGCCTACACCGACGCCCCCAAGCTCGACCCCCAGGGCCGCATTCACACCTTCTGCCACGCCGTGCCCGGCAAGTGGCACGTGATGGGCGTCACGCAGGGCGCGGGGTTATCACTGCGCTGGTTTCGCGACAATTTTGGCGAGACCGAAGTATGGCTTGCCCGGCAGACCGGCGTTGATCCCTACGATCTTCTGATCAAGGAAGCCGAGCAGGTCCCGGCCGGCAGCGCGGGCGTGGTCTGGCTGCCCTACCTGATGGGCGAACGCACCCCGCACCTCGACGCCCAGGCGCGCGGCATGTGGTTCGGCATGACCGCGGCGCACAAGCGCGGCCACATGATCCGCTCGGTGCTGGAGGGCGTGGCCTTCAGCTTGCGCGATTCTTACGAGATCTTTAGGGAGCTTTCCATTCCCGTCACTCAGATCCGCGCCTCGGGCGGTGGCTCGCGCAGCCCGTTCTGGCGGCAGATTCAAGCCGATATTTACGGCAAGGAGGTCGTCACATTGCGTACTTCAGAAGGCTCGGCGCTGGGCGCGGCGCTGCTTGCCGGCGTGGCGGCAAAGAACTACTCCTCTGTCGAAGAGTCGGCATTACATGCCATCGCCATTCAGGACCGTATTTCGCCGATTGCGGAAAACGTGAAGACCTATGATCGCGTTTATCAGGTCTACCGCAACATCTATCCGGCCGTCCGCGAACTGTCTCACCAACTCGCCTCCCTGGGAGATTAATGATGGTTCACACGATAGAAACAATGAACCGCAGTAGCGGCGCTGTCCTCATCGCCGAAAGCGCCGGTGGGGACACCGGCGCTAGAGCAGGAACCGTCACTATATTCTGTAATTCTCCACAGGGCGGCGAAACTCACTGGCGGCTGGGCGCTGGGGTGTTAGAATAATTCCTCTGTCCCGGCTGGGACTCGCCGGTCCCGGGGTTCACTTCAGCCGCAAACATAATCTGTTGGGGAGAGCACCCATTTGTCTCGAATGCCAATTTTGACCTATGTCAAATGTTCCATTCCCGTCCTGATAGCTCTCATCGTGACTCATCCCCTCCACAGCCAGGCCCCGAAGGAGGTGGCTGGTAAAGAAACCGTGGTTGTGACGGGCCGCTTCGAACCTGTGCCGCTGGAAGACGCGGACCGGGCTGTGACTCTGATTGACGCCCAGAAGCTGGAACTGCTGTCGGGCTCGCTTGTCGAACTCTTGCGGCTCGAGCCCTCGGTCGATCTGCGCGAACGCGGCGCGAACGGCACGCAGGTGGACCTTTCGATTCGAGGCGGCACTTTCGGTCAAACGCTGGTCCTACTGGATGGTTTCCGGATGAACGACGCGCAGACGGGGCATCACAATTTCGATTTGCCCCTGCCGTTGGAGGCTCTGTCGCGTGTCGAAGTACTGCGTGGCTCCGGTTCGACCTTGTATGGCTCGGATGCGGTGGGCGGCGTGATCAACTTCGTCCCGCGCCAGCCGGCCGCCACCGAAATCCGCTGGCGCGGAGCGCTGGGCAATTTCGGCATCAACCAGGAAAGCGTCGCCCTCTCCGTCCTTCAAGGCAGATTGACCGAGCAGGTGGTCTTCTCACGCGATTTCTCCTCGGGGTTTCAAGAGAATCGCGATTACCGCAACCTGGCACTCTACTCCTCCACTGCCATCCGGTCGGGCTGGGGCTCGACCCGCATCACCATGGCGCACAATGACCGCCCTTTCGGCGCCGACCGGTTCTACGGCCCGTTCAATTCCTGGGAGCACACGCGCACCTGGTTTGCCGGCGTCCGGCAGGACCTTGGACCCAGGACGGAGGCCTCGTTTGCCTTCCGGCGTCACACCGACCACTTTGTGCTGTTTCGCGACCGCCCGCAGATTTACGAGAACCGGCACTACCTGGACGGCTATCAGGGCGCCTTGCGGCGTACGGAGCACCTGGGCGAAAACATGCGGTTGTTCTACGGCGCCGAGGGTTACTCGGATTCTTTAGTCAGCAACAACCTCGGTAACCACACGCGCGGGCGGGGCGCGGGATACCTGGCCTTCGACGCGCGCGCCTTGAAGAGATTCTCCTTCCAGGCCGGGGCGCGCGAGGAAATTTACCGCGGCGGTCAGGGACAATTCAACCCTATGATCAGTGCGGGATACTGGGTTCATAGCCGGGTGAAATTGCGCGGCGGCATCCATCGCGCCTTCCGCATGCCCTCGCTCACGGACCTTTACTATCACGATCCCGCCAACCAGGGGTCGCCCGACCTGAGGCCCGAACGTGCCTGGACTTACGAAGCGGGAATTGATGGTGACCTGGGACGGCGCATCCGTTCCGAGTTGACGTTCTTCCAGAGGAATGAGAACGACGTTATTGATTACGCGCGCAGTGCGCCCCATGCCGTCTGGCAAGCCACGAACATTCAGCGCCTGCGCTTTCGAGGAATCGAAGCCGCAACCATCGCGCCGCTGGGACGCCGCCACGAAGTGGCGCTTCGCTACACGGGCCTGAGGGGATTTCGGGAACCGGTCCCAGGTGTCGAGTCACGTTATGCGTTCAGCTTCCCCCTCCATTCAGGCATGGCTTCCTGGCAGGCCTCGTTGCCGCAAGGCTGGATCGCGCGCTCGCGGGTGGGCGTCGTGGAGCGCTTCGGACGTGACCCCTATGGTTTGTGGGACTTCTACCTGGCTCGCGCTCGAGGACGCTTCCACCCCTTCGTCCAACTGACAAACCTGACCAATACTTATTACGAAGTTTTCACGGGCGTTCCCATGCCGGGCAGGACGATTGTGGCAGGTTTTGAAGTCGTGGCCTGGCAAAAAAAGTAAACCGGTCTCCCAGCTATTTTTGCTGGGAGGCGGCGAAAGCTTCCACTTCTTCCGCCGTGGGCAGCGAAGGCTGCGCGCCCAGTCTGGTGACGGCCAACGCCCCGGCCATATTGGCGTAGCGGATGGCGGCATCCATTTTTCCGCCCGCGGCGAGTCTGACGGCGAGCCCGGCGGTAAACGCATCGCCCGCCGCCGTGGGATCCACCGCCTTCACTTTGAAGGCGGGGAAGTGCTGGTGCGATCTCGACGTCACCAGCATCGCGCCGTCGCTTCCCAGTTTCAGCACGACGGTTTTGACGCCGAAGGAGATCAATTTCCGGGCGGCTTCGAGGGCCGAGACCCGACCGGAAATCTGCTCGCCGCTCAGGCTCTCCAATTCGGTTTCGTTGGGCGAAACAACATCGGCCAATTTCAGGACCTCCGGGGGACAGGGACGCGGCGGGCCGGCGTCCAGCACGGTCAGCTTCCCTGCCCGGCGCGCCAGGCGCAGTGAGGCTTCGATCGTTTCGGGCGGAATTTCCATCTGGGTACAGAGGGCATCTGCCGTCTCGATAACCGGGAGCGCCCGCTCGATGTCGGCGGGCGCAAGGGAATGGTTCGCTGAGGGTTCGACAATGATGGTGTTGTTGCCGCTCGGGAAGAGCAGAATGAAGGCACAGCCCGTGGCGCGACTCGCGTCGCGCTTCACGTAAGTTGTTTCAATCCCATTCGTGTCCAATTCGTGAACCAGGTAATCGCCAATTACGTCCTGGCCCACCGACCCGATAAAGGTGGTCGCGGCGCCCAGCCGGGCCGCACCCACGGCCTGTATCGCGCCCTTGCCGGCAGGTAAGAATTTGAGATTGTTGGGCAGCAGGCTTTCGCCCTCGTAGGGAAG
>CAZHKT010000180.1:0-6064 GCA_964533045.1 uncultured Acidobacteriota bacterium
AGGTAGCTGTAGGAGAACCTGTGGCTGGATCACCTCCTTTCTAAGAGAGAACCGGCTCTCGGGACCATCGTGTATGGTCCGGCCGAGGGCGTATCGCTCAGTTTTCTGGAAGTTCGATTTTGGACCTTCCGATGACGTGGCTGCTCAACTCAGTTGTTCAAAGAACAGAAGTCAGAATTCAGGAGTCAGAATTCAGAAGGGGCCGCGAATCTTCGCGGCCCTTTGCTTTTGGATGAGGCATCTTGTTAGAATCAGGCCTGTAGGATTGTCGCAGGTTGATTCCGCAGATGGGGAGGACCGGGGATGACACTGGAAGAGGCCGATAAGAAGATTGAGTTCATTCTTCAAATGCAAGCCCAGTTCGAGGCGGGCATGGGGAAACTTCGCGATTCCCAGGCCACGCTTACATCTTCCGTGGTTGATATCGCCGGAGTCCTGCGGGAATCCGTCCGTATCAGCGACGAGCGCTTCACCCGACTTGACGATCGCCTGACGCGACTTGACTCCATCGTGCGCGAGCTTGTGGAAGCGGGGAAAGCGACGGACGAACGACTCAACGCCCTGATCCAAGTTGTGGACCGGCATATCACCGGCCCCGATCATCGTCCACCCGCGCAATGAGCAGCAACGATGCACCTGCGCCTGGAACGTCGGTCGGCATCCTGAAACAGGCAGGGCTGAAACGATGAAGAAATACTTGATCGTGATCGAAGAAGCGAGCACCGGCTACTCCGCGTACTCTCCGGATTTGGACGGCTGCGTATCTACCGGCCACACGCGTGAGGAAGTTGAGAAGAAAATGCAGGAGGCCATCGCCTTCCACATCGACGGCCTGCGCTTGGAGGGCATGAAAGTCCCTGACCCTCACACCTACTCGACTTACGTCGAAGTGCCCGCGTAGAGGTTGCATTGCGAGGCCGGGGAACTGCGTGGGCCGCGAGCAATCGCGGCCCTATTGCTTTGGGGGAGAAAGAGGATTGGCCGCAATTCAGGATTAGCATAGCCGGGAGGCATTTCGTGGAAAACGTAAGACTCATCTACGAACAGATTGAAGAAGCAAAGAGGCATTTGCTGAAGGGCTCATTGCTGCAAATTCGACTCGCGCTGATTCTTCTCGACAACGCCGCTGAACTCTTGATGTACAGGGAGCTTCAATCCAGATTTTCGTGGGACGATGAAAGGATGCCGAAGTGGGAACCGGCGCGGAAAGAATGGATCAATGCCGGGCTGGGGCCGAAATACACCGAGGACGAGAGGAAGGACGCGGAGGACGGGTTTAAGCCCAAGCTCCGAATACTCCAGCACCGGCTTAAGAAGATCTCAGAGGACGATCGAAAGGTCCTTTGTGTCGGGCACAAGTTAAGGTGTGAGGCCTTCCACAGGGGTCACATAAGGCCACAAATACTCGCGCAGGTTTGCAGGGTCCTGTTCGGTACGGTAGTGGAGTTAACGGTTAAGCTTCCTTTTCAGGAATATCGGATTCCGGGTGGCGACCCCGACGGTGAAAACGCTGCTTTCTTGGAGCGGTTCGGGCTACGTGATGCATACATGCTCGGCTCTGATGAGGGCAGGTTAGAGTTGAGGCGAAAACTCGCCGAGGGAGTTGCAGTTGATCCTTTGGAATTCGCACACGCGTTGTCATCAGACCTGATCCAACGCATAGACGAGACCATCGAACGCCTCGCCTGTGTTGGGGAAACCGACGACCGCGCAAAAATCGATTACAACCTTCAGCACACGCAGTTTTGGCGTGAGCTTGGTGCCAGTATGTTGAAGGCCGGAATCTACGAGCCGCAACTCGGAGAGGAGTTCGAGGCTTGGCAGCGTGCGGGGCGAGCAAGGTTCACGCTCTCAAAGATCGAACGCTGGCGTCGGATGGCGATTTCTATTGCTCGCAGCACCAATCCCGCGAGTGCACTGGACCATTACTGGGCGATAGAGAAGCGGTTCGCACCGCTGGAGCATGAAGTGGCCGAAGCGGTGTGGCGATACGACGACGACGTAAACATGCAAATTCATCACCAGCGTTTGCGGCGCAACACGACTTCCTGACGGGCCTGCTGCTCCTGCGTGGTGGCATCTGAATCCCGAAAATTCCCAGAACAACTTCGAGATAAAATGCATACAATTCAGCTCACCCAATTGTGGAATTGACATGCGCCTTGCGACAACAGACGACATCCATGAAATCCTCAAGCTCATCCGCGAGCTGGCGGAGTCACGGCGGGGCCGGGATTGCCTTTGGGCGCGGGGGATGGATTTCCGGTCAATCTGGCAGCATTTGCTGTAAACTGCGGGCATGAAGGCACGCACACGCGAACAGGTTCTGGCCCGGCTGGAGGAGAACCGCGAAGCTCTCAAGCGGTTCGGAGTGAAGAGTCTCGGCCTGTTCGGCTCGGTGGCGCGAGGCGAGGGGACGGCATCGAGCGACCTCGATTTCATTGTGGAGTTCGACCGGAACACGTTCGACGCTTACATGGGCCTGAAGGAATTTCTGGAAAGCCTTTTCGGCTGTCCGGTGGATCTGGTCCTTGCCCACACGCTCAAACCCCGGCTTCGCGAGCCCGTGCTCCGGGAAACGATTCATGCCCAGGGACTATAAAGTCGGCCTCGAAGACATCCTCGACGCCATCCATAAAATCCGCACGTACACGGCGGGCGCCACCCTGCAAACATTCAAACAGGATACCAAGACTTTCGATGCGGTCGTTCGCAATTTGGAGATCATTGGCGAGGCGGTCAAGAGCCTGCCGGATTCCGTGCGGTCCAAACATTCCGAGATCGACTGGAAGAGGATTGGGGGATTGCGGGACATCCTCATCCACGAGTACTTTGGCGTGGACGCCGAGATCATCTGGGACGTGATTGAAAACAAGCTCGGGACTCTCGAAGCAGCGGCGAAAGACATCCTGAAGGAATAGAATCTCACCTGCATCTCACGAAACCATGCTGACCATACGCCCTGCGACGCCGAACGACATTTCTGAAATCCTCAAACTCATCCGCGAGCTGGCGGAGTACGAGAAGCTGGCCGATCACGTCGTGGTGACGGCGGAAGACCTCCTGCGCGACGGCTTTTCCGGGCAGCCGTTCTTTCACGTGCTCATGGCCGAATGGAACGACGAGGCGGCGGGATACGCGCTCTACTTCTTCAACTACTCGACCTTCCGCGGCCGGCCGGGGCTATTTCTCGAAGACCTGTTCGTCCGCCCGCAGTTCCGCAAGAAGGGCATCGGCAAGGCGTTGCTGATTCACATTGCCAAGATTGCGGTCGAGAAGAAGTGCGCGCGCTTCGAGTGGCAGGTGCTCGACTGGAACACGCCTTCGATCGAATTCTACAAGTCGCTCGGGGCCGTGGTGATGAAGGAATGGCTCACCATGCGCGTCGCGGGCGAGGCGCTCGAGACGCTCGCGGCGCAGTCGACCGAGTAAATGGCGGCCTGAAGGCCGCCGCTACCGGTCCGGGCGGCCGGTAAGGCGATCATAGGCGGAGCGGGCGCTGCGCGTCCCGAGCGATTCGTGATAAAGCGAGGGAATCCCCAGCATGAGCCGGACTTCCTCGTCGAAACGATGCAGCGTCTTGAGGTCGG
Organism: uncultured Acidobacteriota bacterium; assembly: GCA_964533045.1. Lineage (GTDB taxonomy): Bacteria > Acidobacteriota > Terriglobia > UBA7540 > UBA7540 > JACQNR01. The sequence continues at coordinate 3,591 of CAZHKT010000180.1, forward strand.
AGACACGGACGGGGAAGCGCTGCTCGCCGTGCAGCCAGAACTTCTGGTATCCGTGATCTTCGAGGCGGCAATCGAGGCCGCGGACCAGGAGCGTCGGCGGCCCGGCGGGCTGCCACGAGCCGCCGGCTTGGTGCGCAATCTCGACCGTGCACGGGCCCTTCCGGACCGCGAACGCGTCCGGGGCGCCCGGGGTTTCGATGACCTCAAAACCCGCTTCCCGGAAATCCTTGCGCAAGTCTCTCTGGCCTGTCGCCAACTGTTCTGCTCCTGAAATTGACACGATTTCGTGTGAAATCTAGAATGAATCTTCATTCTACTTGCGGCAGGGCGGAAAAGGAAGAAGCGGGACTCGAAAATCCATAAGCGAAAATCCGGACGCGTCTTGCGCAAAGGCTCAGAAACCTAAGATGGCACTTACTCTGCGACACTCGGAAGTTGAGGCCATTCGCCAGCACGGCGCGCGGGACTATCCCAACGAATGCTGCGGGATTCTGCTGGGCCGGGCCGAGGGCGACCAGAAGCAGGTCTGGGAAGCTGTTCCGCTCCGAAACCTGCGCACGGATCCCGGGGCGGCGCAAGAGCTCCTGCCGCTGGAATCGCCGGAGAAAGAGACGAAGCGCAACCGCTTCCTGATTGACCCGCGCGAGCAGATGCGGGTGGAAAAGGACGCGCGGGCGCGCGACTTGGACGTGGTCGGCTACTACCATTCGCATCCCGATCATCCGGCGCGGCCGTCAAATTACGACCGCGACCACGCCTGGCCGTGGTATTCTTACGTTATCCTGTCGGTTACCGAGGGCCAGCCTGCGGACCTGAGCAGCTGGGTTCTTGCGGAAAATCGGGAGCGCTTTGATCCCGAGCCGGTGGAAATTGTGTAACATTCAGGCTTTTGGCGCATCCAATAGGAAGAGGCTTCAGGGCCGGACGCAAAAGCCGACGACGAGGAGAAAGAATGCCAGTGACGGTATTGATCCCGACGCCCCTGCGGCAGTACACGGGCAAGAAAGAATCGGTGGAGGTCGAGGCCTCGACCGTGGGCGAAGCGCTGCAGAAGCTCACGACGGAATACGCCGACCTCAAGCGCCACCTTTACACCGAAGAAGGCAAGCTCCGCAACTTCGTCAATGTCTACCTCGGCGACGAGGATATTCGTTTCCTCCAGAAAGATCAGACGCCGGTCAGCGACAAGGATGTCCTCAGCATTGTCCCTTCCATCGCGGGCGGGACGGAATCCTGTTGTTCCTCGTGGTAAACGCCCCTGGTCCGCGCTCCGCATTCCAAACCACGCCGGCGGGCTCGGCCGAACTCATGGCTAGGTGATCCATATGGCAACCGCACAGCTCAGTAAAGACGAAATTCTCCGTTACAGCCGTCACCTGATCATGCCGGAAGTGGGCATGGACGGGCAGCAGAAGCTGAAGCAGGCGAAGGTGCTCTGCATCGGCGCGGGGGGCCTTGGGTCGCCCTTAGCCCTTTATCTTGCCGCTGCCGGTGTGGGGAAGATCGGCATCGTGGATTTCGACGTGGTGGACTTCACGAACCTCCAGCGGCAGATCATCCACGATACCAATGACGTGGGCCGTCCCAAGCTGGCTTCGGCCAAGGAAACGATTCACGATATCAATCCCTTTGTGGAGGTCGTGGGCTACGAGACGCATCTGAATTCCTCGAACGCGCTGGAGATCTTCAAGGATTACGACGTCATCGCCGACGGCACGGACAACTTCCCCACGCGCTACCTGGTGAACGACGCCTGCGTGCTGCTGGGCAAGCCCAATGTTTACGGCAGCATCTTCCGTTTTGAGGGGCAGGCCTCGGTGTTTTACGCCAGGCAAGGGCCGTGCTACCGCTGCCTGTATCCCGAGCCGCCCCCGCCGGGCCTGGTGCCGAGCTGCGCCGAGGGCGGCGTGCTGGGCGTGCTGCCCGGTATCGTGGGCTGCATTCAGGCGCTCGAAACCATCAAGCTGATCATCGGCGCGGGCGACTCGCTCGTCGGGCGGCTGGTGCTCTTCGACGCGCTGCGCATGAAGTTCCGGGAACTCAAGCTGCGCAAGAATCCCGATTGCGTCGTTTGCGGACCCCACCCCACCGTGACCCAGCTGATCGATTATGAGCAGTTCTGCGGCATTCGGGGCGAGGAGGCGGCACCGCCTGCAACCAGGATTCCCGAGATCACCGCCCCGCAGCTCAAACAGATGATGGACGAGCAGAAGCCGTTCGTCTTGATCGACGTGCGCGAGCCGCACGAATACCAGATTTGCAGCATTCCAGGCTCGAAACTGATTCCGCTGGGCGACGTTCCGCGGCGCATGCATGAGCTCAACTCGGCCGACGAGATTGTGGTGCACTGCAAGTCCGGCATGCGCAGCGCCAAGGCCGTGGACCTGCTGCTGCAATCCGGATTCCGAAAGATTCATAACCTGAAGGGCGGCATCCTGGCTTGGTCGGACCAGGTGGATCCCTCGGTGCCGAAG
>CAZHKT010000181.1:0-6054 GCA_964533045.1 uncultured Acidobacteriota bacterium
CTTTCTTGTCGGCGTAGAGGTTGTCGAGGATGATGTCGGCCGATCCCTTCTCCGGTCGGCGCTGATATGAAATGCCGGGAGGGGATGGATTGCAGCTCTTAAGGCGCGAGAGGCCGAACGCCACGGCTAGATAGAGGTGGGATTCGACCCACTTCCGCCGCGAAAGGTCTACCATGGGACTGACCTCCGAAACACAGTACCATGACCACACGCGAGGGAATCCGGGCTGGTTTCTGGGGGTGATTCTACACCCGCGGCGTGATCTAGACCACTTGATTCAGGGGCGGACGGAGATGCCCTCGCTCGGAAGGGATCTGAGAGGGGTCCGTCCTTTTCGATTTCATTTGCGCACCAACGCCGACAAGCAGGCCGGCGGCGGCCATGAATTCGATGGGAGCCGTCTGCGTCATTGGGAGGGCGGCCGGGTCGAGCCAGGTGAGAGCGGCCCCACCTCCCAGCAGGGCCGGCAGAACCGCCACCCCCCAGGCTGCGTCGCCCGAGTGCCCATCTTGAGAGCCCGGACCCAGCTTCGGAAAGAGCATTTTCCCAACCATGAACCCTGCAATCATGCCTCCCACGATCGCCGCGAGATAATGTTGCGTCCCCATTTCATTCCTCCATGCAACTCCCCTCCTCGCAGGAGGAGGGGAGTTGCGCACAAATCGAATTACATGGCCGCCGCGTGTGTCGGGGCCGTCCCGTGAAGAGATTCCCCCTTTGTCCCAAAGCGGGGGATCAGCATCGGTACTGACTTTTGGTAATCGGCATACGCTTGGCCGTGGTGCGCCACTAGATCTCGCTCCTCGAACCGGATGGCAACCAGGATGTAGGCCGTGGTCATCACCGCGAAGACCAGGTGCGCCACGGTCATGGTGGGCGTGGCCCAGAAGGTGAAGAGCCAGCCGACATAGAGTGGGTGCCGGACGTACTTGTAAAAGAGTGGCGTCTTGAATCGAAGCGGGGCAATTTCGCGCCCGCGCAGGTAGAGATAGACCTGGCGCAATCCGAACAGGTCGAAGTGATTGATCAGAAAAGTGGAGAGCAGGACCGTTGCGATTCCCGCCCCAAACAAACCGTAGAGAAGCGCGCGCCCCACCGTGTTGTCCACGTTCCAAATGACTCCGCCCATCGGCTGCCAGAACGCGAACAGCGCGATCAGCGCCAGGCTGGAGAACAGCGTATAGGTGCTGCGCTCGATGGGCGGCGGCACCAGCCGCGTCCAAACGCGCTTGAAGGCCGGCCGCGCCATCACGCTGTGTTGCACCGCAAACAGGCCGAGCAAGAGCAAGTTGATGGCGAGAGCCTGCCAGAATGATCCCTGCGCGGCGGCATCCAGCCGCGTGGGGACTGCGAAGTTGCCGATAAACCCGACGGCGTAGAGAAACGTGCCAAAGAAGACCGCGTAGGCGGCCAGGCCGTAACTGAAAAAGGCCACACGCTTGGCAAGCGGTTCCGCCGCCGAACGCGCTGCCAGATTGGACCCCGCAGGGGTCAATGTTTCAACCTTCATTGGTGCTTCCTCCATCCTGAATTGTGTTGAGCCCTGTCAACGTGCGGGAGTATCGGCTAGGTTTGGGATTGACACAATGTCTGTGAATCTGCAATTCTTATCCGGGGCTCCAAAATCGCACAGGGCATGTAACTTCTTTCAGGAGAACACGATGGACGTACTCTCTGACGTCCTCCGGGTCATCCGCCTATCCGGCGCGGTCTTCTTCACGGCGGAGTTCACTGCCCCGTGGTCCGTGATTTCACCGGCGGCGCGCACCCTTGCCCCCTTCATCATGCCCCATGCCGAGTGCTTCACCATTTTCCACATCCTTGTGGAGGGGCATTCGTGGGTGGAGGTTAAAGGTGACCCACCCATCGAAATGCAAGCTGGTGACGTGTTGGTCGTCCCACAAGGCGATGAACATGTTCTGGCGAGCTCCCTTGACCTCAAGCCTGCGAGTATGGGTCAGGTGGTTCCTGAAATCCCATACGTCGGCATGCCGCCTGTGATCCACGGCGGCGGGGGTGAAATTACCCGTTTCGTCTGCGGTTTTCTGCATTGCGACCAGAAGTTCCATCCTCTCTTCAGCACCCTGCCGCGTTTGCTCTGCGTGCGGACCCGCGAGGGTGACGTGGTGGTGGAACCGGCGGGCGCGAAAACTGGCCCGGCGGCCGCCGTCCCGTTCCACCGCAGCATGTGGCTCAACACCACGCTTTATTACCTGATACGGGAAGCGAGCTCCCCCCGGCCGGGCAACGAATCGGTTCTGGCGCGGTTAACGGAAACGATGTTCGTCGAAGTCCTCCGGCAGTACATGGAGAAGCAGGAACCAAAAGGGTGGCTGGCGGGATTGAACGATCCGCAGGTGGGCCGGGCGCTCAGCATGATTCATGCGGAGCCGGCACGAGCGTGGACGGTGGATGACCTGGCGCGCGAGGCCGGCGCCTCGCGCTCCGGCCTCGCTGACCGATTCACCAGGCTGATCGGCGAATCCCCGATCAGTTACCTCACCACCTGGCGGATGCACGTGGCAAGGCAACTGCTCGCCGAAACCGGACTCAGCGCCGGCCAGGTCGCCGCCCGCGTTGGCTACGACTCCGAGTACGCCTTCAACCGCGCCTTCAAACGCCACGTCGGCCAGCCCCCCGCCACCTGGCGGAAGAAGGCGGCCGCCTCAACGGCATCGTGAATTTGTCCTTTTTCCGCGGAGGCGTACGGGGCGACGGCGCGGGGAAGCATCCGGAAAAGGTCACAGCGTTTCGCGAGGGCATGGCGGTGCACGGGCGATTTCTGAAGCCCTGCCCGCACTGCGGGACGCGCGTGCAGCGCATCCGCTACGCCGCGAACGAGACCAACGACTGTCCCGCCTGCCAGACGGGCGGCAGGCTGCTGGCAGACCGCTCGCTTTCGCGCCTGCTCAAGAACGACTGGCCGCGCTCGCTGGAAGAGATGGATCTGCTCCTCGAACGCCACCGCCAATAGGCCACAGAGACACACCGGCAGAGGGAATTGAATTTTGGGATCAATGAATCAATTTCTGTTCTGCAATTCCGCGTCTCTGTGGCGAAGCTTGGAATTTGAGATAGTATGGAAGGCCATGAACCCACCGCCGTTTGAAGTGAAGTTTGAACTGGAGGGCTGGCGGCTCTTCTGGGCGCACCTGGAGGCGCAGGATTGCGATGCGGCGCAACTAGCCTCAACCGCCGCCGAGATCGTCGAGCGTGTGCGAAGCGAATTGCAGATGGAAACTCTCTCCTCGCATCCGGTTATCGCCGGGCTTCGCAGACTGTTCAAAGCGGCAGGCTGTGACCCGACACGCTACCGCCCCTCTTCGGAAGCGCTGGTTCGGCGGCTCCTCAAGGGCGAAGCGATGCCGGTGATTTCGCCGCTGGTCGATTTGAACAATTGCCTCTCGGCGCGCCTGCTGACGCCCTGCTGCGTGATGGCCGAAGGCACGGTTCAACCGCCGTACGTTTTTCGTGCGGGGCGCGCGGGCGAGCACTACGAATCGCTGCGCGGGCCGTTTAATCTGGAAGGCAAACCCTTGCTGGTGGACGCACACGGGCCCTGCGACGTTCCCATCACGGGCAACGCGCGCGTGAAAGTGACGCCGGCCACAAGGCGCGCCTGGCTCGTTGCCTATCTCCCCGCCGACGCCCTGACGCCCGAGGTAGCAGACCTGGCCTTGGCGGAAATCGTCGCCGCCGCCCCCGCCGCCCGGATTCTGCTGACGGCAGCCAATTAAGGACCCCCGCCGGCTCGTCCCATCGTTTTAGCCCGTCTCCCACGTTCCTCACCTTTTTCAAGTCCAAGCGTCTAAGATGATGGGAGACGGTTCGAACCTGAGCTCGAGGGATGGCGGCTGCTTGGAACAGGCCAGCATAGCGACCCGGGAGCAGTCGGAGGGCGAATTGGAGCGCAACCTGGTCCGCCGCGCGCAGCGGGGTGACCGGTCGGCGTTCGACGCACTCGTCCGCCAGTATGACCAGGAAGTGCTGAGGATGGCGTTGCGCATTGTCCCGTCCTACGAAGAAGCGCAGGATCTCTATCAGGAAGCTTTTCTCAAAGTTTATCGTTCCATCGGCCGTTTCCGGCTGGAATCAAAATTCTCGACGTGGCTTTACCGGGTCGTCATGAATGTCTGTCTCGACCACCTTCGGCGCCAGAAATCGCGGGGTGAAGTGCCAATGCCCGAAACGGCAGAGGGCGAGGCCGATTACATGCAGTCGATTCCCGAGAGCCGCGCCGCGCTTCATCCCGGGCGGTCGCTCGAAGCGCGGGAGATTTCCACCCGCCTGCAACTGGCCATGGCGCGCCTGAGCCCGCGGGAGAGGGTTGTTTTCGAAATGAAGCACTGCCAGGGGATGAAGCTGCGCGACATCGGTCAGGTGTGCGGTACGAGCGAGGAGGCGGCGAAGAATTCGCTTTTCCGCGCTCTGCAGAAACTGAGGACGGATTTACAGGATTTGGTTTGAGGCCGCCCTGGGGGCGCGGCCGCTGGCGCGCAGCATGACCGCGTTCCCGGTGGGAGAAACGCCTATGAAATGCCCGGAGATTGAACAACGCGGCGTGCTTTACCTCTACGAGGAACTTTCGCCGCAGGAGCGCGCTGATTTGGAAACGCACCTGGCGAGTTGCGAAACCTGCCGGGTGGAATTTGCCAGAGCCCGGCGACTGGACGACGTGCTGAGGAATTGTCCGAAGCCCGAGCCGTCGCCCGACTTCATCGCGCACTGCCGCATGGAACTCGACGACGCGCTCGACCGCGAGCAGCTCGGCTGGCGCGGCCTCCTGCGCTCCTGGTTCTGGAGCGTGAGCCCGGCTCCTGCCTCGCGCGCCGCCATCCTGGCAACGCTGGTCCTCTTCGGCTTTGGACTCGGGTGGATGCTCCGGCCCCGCGTGGGGTCGCTGCCCACCCTGACCCGAGCCGGCCAGGCCTCGGCCTTCGATCTCGACAACTACCGAGTCAAGACCATCAGCCAGATCGCTCAGGATCCGCAGTCGGGCGGCGTGCGCATTACGCTCGACGCGGAGCGGCGGGTGACGCTGGAGGGCTCGCTCGATGACCCGCGCATCCGCGAAGTGCTGGTGAACACCATGCGGAACTACGACAACCCGGGCATCCGGCGCGAGACGCTCGACGTGCTGCGCGCCAACCCCGAGGAGCCTTCCATTCGCGCGGCCCTGATGGCCGCGCTTCATGATGCGAATCCGGGCGTGCGGCTGGAAGCGCTCAAGACGGTCAACCGCATGGAGTGCCGGATGGACACCCACGGGGCGTTGCTGAAGGTCGCGCAGGCAGACCCCAACGCCGGCGTGCGCACGGCCGCCATCGACGCCCTGGTCGAGCACATCCAGAATGAAGGGCCGGATGAGGAAGTGGCAGCCGGGCTCGAAAAACTGGCGGCGGGCGACCCGGACCCGGCCGTCCGCCTGCGGTGCGTGGCGGCGCTGCGGAAATGCAATGAGTAAGGGTGAACAATGATGAGACGGAGACTTCTGCTGGCATGTCTGCTGTTGACATGGAGCGCCGCCAGCGCCTCCGGCCAGATCAGCGTGAATCGCGGCGAGCCGCAGCGCGCAGGCAGCCACTGGGAGGAGCGCGCCGATTGCAGCGCGCCCTTGCGCGCGGGCGGGAAGCTGACGGTCCGAGCCGACCAGGGCTCGATCCGCGTCATGCCCGGCGCGGGCGAAACCATGACCTGCAAAATCCTGCTGCGCGCTTACCGGACGGATGAAGCCGACGCGCGGCGTATGCTCAAGAATTACGAACTGAGTTTGCGTCCCCAAGAAAACGGTCTGGTTTTGCGGGGCGTGACCGGCCCCGCGGGAAGCGCGCGCCGGAGTACCCTCTCCGCCGAGTTTGAGATTACGGTTCCGACTCGTTCCAATCTGGACCTGGAGACTCGGGGCGGAGACATCCGAGTGGGTGCCCTGCAAGGTTCGCTGCAGGCAGTCACGGCGGGCGGAGGCATTCAGGCCGCCGACATCACAGGGGCGGGCAGGCTGGAAACCGCCGGCGGACGAATCCGTTGGGGTACGGTCACCGGCACGGTCGAAGC
>CAZHKT010000182.1:0-6038 GCA_964533045.1 uncultured Acidobacteriota bacterium
AGACACCCTCTCTCTTTCCAACTCAATTTTCAACACGAAATGTTACAGCCTACGGTCCGACCGGGGTCTCGGCGGCCATCGCCCGGGCAGGGGCGCACCGTCCCCCTATGTCCGGGCTGCGCTCCAGGTGACGCGCGGGCGGCCGCTGGCCGGATTCCGATCCACGGCCACCGGCGTGCGAAAGACGCGGCTCAGCACCTCCGAGTCAAACACTTCTTCCGCGCGTCCTTGTCGCAGGCAGCAACCCGCGTCGAGAAGGAGCACGTAATCGGCCAGTTCGGCGGCCAGGTTCAACTCGTGGGTGACGACGACGGCGATGCAGCCTTCGCTGGCCGCCACGTCGCGCAGCAGGCGGAAGGTCTCGATCTGGTAGCCGATGTCGAGATTGGCGGTCGGCTCGTCGAGCAGCACCAGCCGCGGCCGCTGCGCCAGGGTGCGCGCCAGCACCGCGCGCTGAAATTCGCCGCTGCTGATTTCCAGGATCCCGCGCCCGGCCAGCCCGGTCATGCAGGTCTTCTCCAGCGCCCAGTCCACCCAGCGCTCGTCATCGCTGGTTTCGAACAGGTGACGGCCCAGGTGCGGGTGGCGGCCCTGCCGCACGAACTCACGGACACTGAAGGTAAACAGGAGAATGGTCTCCTGCCGCGCCAGGCCCACGCGCCGCGCGCGCTCCAGCGGAGCAAGGCGCGCCAGCTCAATTCCATCCAATCTCACGCTGCCACTGCGCGGCTTCAAATGGCCGCTGATGACCTCCAGCAGTGTGGACTTTCCGGAACCATTCGGCCCGATGATCGCCACCAGCTGCCCCGCCTGCGAGGTGAAGCTCGTGCTGCTCAGCTCGAAATGGACATACTGGAACGAGACGCGATCCACTTCCAGCGTCGCCGGCGGCGGCTCATCCGTCCTGGGTCTCAGGGCCTGAGTCATTCCTTGGTCGCAATCCCTCATGCCTGGTTTCACGGTCACCGTTCGTCGTTGGACTCACCCGGCCGTTCGCCGCAGCAGATAGATGAAGACGGGGGCCCCCGCCACGGCGGTAACGGCTCCGACAGGAAGCTCATTGGGAGCCACCAGCGTCCGCGCCAGAGTATCCGACAGCACGAGGATGATCGATCCGCCCAGAGCGGCAGCGGGCAGCAGGGCGCGATGATCGCTGCCGACGATCAGGCGCGCCAGGTGCGGGACGAGCAGTCCCAGGTACCCGATGGCACCGGCCAGCGCCACGGCCACGCCGGTCAGCGCCGAGGCCAGCAGGAAAATAACGGTCTGGGTCCGCCCAACGTTCACACCCAAATGCGCGGCTTCCTCTTCGCCCAGCAGCAGGACATTCAAATCCTTCGAGTAGACATAAAGCCCGAGGAATCCGAAGACGACGATAGGAAGCAGAATCTTCAATTCGAGGCCGGTGACCACACTCAAATCGCCCATCAGCCAGAACGCCATGCCGCGCACGTCACGCGTGGAAAGCAGGGTCAGCACAAAAAGGATCACCGCGGAGAGGAACGACGCGGTCACCACGCCGGCCAGCACCAGCGTGTAACTGGCCAGGCGCCCGGCGCGCCGGCCGAGCACGAAGACCCACGCCGTCGTCGCCAGCGCACCCAGAAAAGCCGCGAGGGGCGAGGCCGAGGCGACCGCGCCGCCGATCCAAAGAGCCGTAATCGCCCCCAGCGCCGCGCCGCTCGAGATGCCGAGCACGTAGGGTTCCGCCAGTGGATTGCGCAACATGGCCTGGAGCGCCGTGCCCGAGGTCGAAAGCGCCGCACCCACCAGGATGGCCAGCAGGACGCGCGGCAAGCGGATTTCACGCACGATGACGGCGAACTCGTTGCCGCCCGTCGCACCGGAAAGCGCGGCCCACACGTCCACCACGCTCGTGGGCACGCTGCCGAACCGAAGCGCGGCAAAGCTCACCCCCGCCAGGCCCAGTGCCAGCGCGCCGGTCACCAAAAGAACGTTTCTCCGCGTGGCCGCCACCATCATGGCTTCGCCCCTGACGCGCCAGGATGAAGATAGCGGGAAACTTCTTCGAGCGCGTCCACCAGCCGCGGGCTGGCCCGCACGATCGTGTCGGACACGAAATAAATGCGGCCTTCCTGGACCGCCTGCATGTCTTTCCACCCGGCGAGCGTCCGAAACTCTTCCCGGTTGGGCGCAAAGGCCTGGGTTTGCGGAAACAGGATGACATCGGGCTGGAGCCGGAGAGCTTCTTCAACACTCAGCTTCGGCCACTCACCCTGAAGACCACGCCCTAGCGGTTCGCCGCCGGCGCGCCGGATCACGTCGCTCAGGAAAGTCTGCGGTCCCGCCGTCATCAGCGGACGGAACCAGACCACGAACAAAACACGCGGCGGCTTCCGGCCCGCGATCCGCCTCGAGACGGCGTCCAAGCGCACCTGAAGTTTGCCAACCAGTTCTCTCGCCTCCGCCTCGTGCGAAAGCGCACGCCCCAGCTCCACCCCCTCCGGCGTCAGGTCCGCGACCGAGGCCAGCATGCCATCCACCGTCTGCGCCGTCACGCCGTAGAGCGGAATTCCTACGCGTGCCAACTGGTCCGCTGTTTCGCGCCGGTTGGCCTGTGGGCTGCCGACCACCAGGTCTGGCTTCAACGTGAGAATCTTCTCGATGCTCGGATTGAGCGTCGCGCCGACGCTCGGCTTACGCTTGGCTTCGGGCGGGAATTCGCAGGAATCGGTAACGCCCACGACACGGTCGCCGAGCCCCAGGAGAAATAGCATTTCCGTGGTGGCGGGCGAGAGCGAAACGAGGCGCGACGGGTGTTCGGGCACGTCCACGCGGCGCCCCGTCTGGTCGGTGAGGATGCGCGCCGAGAGCGGACACGGCAGCGTGACGGTCATTCCGACCCAGAGCGAGGCGATGAGAAGCAGTCTCACTCCGACCAAGGCTTCAAGGCGAGATGCGGCGGCGACTCCGGCGCCTCGGAATAGCAGACGAAAACGGGCTTGCGGTTTCTCGCCAGAAATCATTTGTCAAAGCCTGCGATTGAATGAACAATACATCATATATGAAGGTACGCGCCTTGTTGCTGATTCTTGTGATCGGATCTGCACTGGCCGACAACACCAGCGCGGCGGAAAACCCCCTCAAGCCCGATCCGATCCATTGGTGCCGAGTGCCAAAGCCGCAGATCGAGGTACTGTCCAAGCCAGGCAGCGGCGAAAAGGAAGTTGCGAAACTCATGCGCGGCATGCTCGTTCCAGCTTTCGAAAGCAAGAAAACGGGCAAAGGCGAATGGCTGCGCGTGGTGGCAATTGACCTGGCCCGGATGACGCCGTGCGCGGGCTGGATCGAGGCCGCCGCAGTCCAGATCATCGCGCCGGACGCATACCCGCACGACGACAAGATCCTGGCGCTCTCAGGCGCGCCGTTTGTGGAGGATTTTGCGGCGGAAAATACGGCGGTGGCGCGGCTCCTGCTGCGCACTGCCGACGCCGGGGACGTCCTGATATGTTACCTGGGCACGGAAGTCTTGCCCCACACCCGCCTGCAGCTCTTCCTCCAATCCGGGGCTCGGTACAAAGCGGGTCCGGCCATCGACATTCCTTTCAGCGAAATGAAGTCTCCTATCGCCAGTCTCGAGGCCCTCGACCTGGCAGGAGACGGCAATGAATTCTTGGTGACGCGCGAGCCCTACGCTTCCGGTCCGCAGGTGTTCGGAATGGATCTGCTCGTCCGCCGGTTCGACGGCAACCGCCTCATAACGGTGGGCAAGATTCCCATCGCGGCACGCAACTTCGCTTCCTACCCACCACGTCTGCAAATCGCCGAGCCGGACGAAGCCAACATCGGGCAGCCTGGAACCGACACCAAAGGGGAAATCGAATTCCGCGCCCGAGGCCAGCAGACCGACATCGCCTGGAAGGGCGAAATCCGCTTTCATGCCCTGGGCCGGGAGAAACCGCTCGAGACCATTCCGCTCGAGCGCGTCTGGACCTGGAACGGAAATCGCCTCTCTCTCCGACAGTAGGGCGGGCACGAGAGTTTCATGCAAACACTGCGCCTCCATGCCAGCTCACCCCCTGCGTCGCGCGTGCGCTGGCATATCCTATTGTTACTGGGCGTCATCGCTGCTCTCACCTATCTCGACCGGTTGAACCTCAGCATCGCGGGCAAGTACATCCAGGACGAATTCGGATTTTCCACCGAGACGATGGGCTGGATCCTGAGCGCGCTGGTGCTGGGCTACGCGCTCTTCCAGGTCCCCGGCGGCTGGCTGGGGGACCGGCTGGGTCCGCGCGGCGTGCTGACCGCGGCGATCCTGTTCTGGTCGGCCATGACGGCGGCAACAGCGCTCGCCCCCCGCCTGCCACTGGCGCAATGGTTCGGCGTGGCCTGGTCGTTTGCCCTCGTGCGCTTTCTGGTGGGGTTGGGCGAGGGCACGGTCTTCCCCAACATCAGCCGCATGACCGCCTACTGGATGAGGGCGCGCGAGCGCGGCATGGCCAGCAGCCTGTGGCTGGTAGGCATCGGCGCGGGCGGAATCGTTACGCCGCTGCTCGTCGGCCACGTTTCGGAACGCTGGGGCTGGCGCGCCTCATTCTACGTCTGCGCGGCCATCGGTCTTGGGATCGCCTTCGCCTGGCGTCTCTACGCAACCAACCATCCGGAAGACCACCCCCGCGTCAATGCGGCCGAACTGGAATTGATTCGAGCCGGAAGGACGGCGCCTTCCGACAACGTTCTCGATGCGCCCTGGCGGACAATCCTCTCCAGCTTCTCCGCGGTGGGCCTGATTCTGAGTTACTTCTGCATCGCCTATCCCGCCTACGTGTTCTATACCTGGTTCTTCATCTACCTGGTACGCGTGCGCGGCCTTTCCGTCGCGCAGGGGAGCGTCGGGGGGGCGGCGCCATTCATCGCCATTGCGCTGCTCGCGCCGCTGGGCGGGTGGATTTCGGATCGCGCCGTGGCGCGACTCGGCAGGCGGCGCGGCCGCCAGCTGGCCGTGACCGTGGGCGCGACGGCCTCGGCGCTGTTGATGTGGGCGGGCGGACGCACCGCCAACAACACCGCCGCGATCCTGCTGCTGGCGGGCTCGGCGGGCTTCAATCTCTTTGCCACCGCCACCTGGTGGGCGGCGTCGAACGACATGACGCGGCGCCATGCTGGCACGCTCTCCGGATGGATGAACATGTCCGGCAATCTGGGGGGCTGGCTCTGCCCGATTGTCACCGGCGCGATCGCGGCGCGCGTCGGCTGGGAGCAGGCGCTCGACTTCGCGGCCATCGTCACGGTTTCCGCCAGCATCTTCTGGATTTTCATTGACGCCGGGCATGACTTGGACGGGTAGGGGCCCGCCAGTGCTGCGCGGTGATATAATCCGCCAATGGACGAATTCCTTCTGCCGCTCTTTCCGCTAAATGTCGTCCTGCTTCCCCAAGAACTGCTTCCTTTGCACATCTTCGAAGAGCGTTATCAGAAGATGATCGGCGAGTGTCTGAAAGCGAAGCAGTCGGGCGCTGCGAACCAGGAGTTCGGAGTGCTTCAGGTTGAAGACGATCAGCTCCACACGGTGGGCTGCACGGCGCGCATCGTCAATGTGACCCGCCGGTACGACGATGGGCGGCTGGATATTCTGACAGTCGGGGCGCGCCGCTTCGAACTTCTTCTCACCAATGAAGAAGAAGCCTACCTGCGGGGCGCTATCGAGTACTTTGACGATGACCCGGGAGCGGATACGGCCGGCGAGGCCGAGTCCGTGCGGGCCATCGAGCTGTTCCGCGCCGCCCTCCAGGCTCTTCGCCACGCCCGGGAGATTCCCATCCACCTTCCTCCCCCTTACCGCCACCTCTCCTTCCGCATCGCCGGGGCGCTGCCGTTGGACCTCGACTTCAAACAAAAACTGCTGGCTTGCCGAAACGAGCCGGAACGACTGGCGCGGGTGACCCAGCTCACGGAAAAGCTTATCGCCCACATGGCGCAGGTGGACCAGGTTCAGCGCAAAGCCGGCGGCAATGGCCACTCCTAAAGAGAATTACATAATATAGTGACAATCAGAACAATTCGGCCTGTTTCCA
>CAZHKT010000183.1:0-5973 GCA_964533045.1 uncultured Acidobacteriota bacterium
TTAGAGATTCTTAATCGTAAAGCGGGAGTGGCAGCCGCCTTCAAGCGGCCACAAGTCGGGCTGAAGCCCGACGCTACGGCAGGGCAATGCCAAGCGGAAGCCCGGCGCCACAGAGACTCATATTTAATGCCTTGGGGGAAGCATGGGAATTCTTACCGTTGAGCCGAAGGCGAAGCCGCGATCCGAGTCCGACTTCGAGGTCATCCAGCCGGAAACCACCTTCACCGGCGCGCTCATCAAGCCGCTCGCGAAGGGCCTGCCCAAGTGGACCGAATCGCTCTGCCCGGAATGTCTGAAGGTGATCGACGCGCGTCTGTTCGAAGAGGCGGGCGCCGTCTACATGGAGAAGACCTGCGCCGAGCACGGCGAGTTTCGCGACAAGATCTACTCCGACGCGCGGCTCTATCTGAAGATGGAGCAGTTCGAGTTCGGCGACAATCGCGGTCTGGAGAACCCCCAGATCCCCGACGCGCAAAAATGCCCCGACGATTGCGGCATGTGCTCGATCCACACCTCGCACACCGTGCTCTCCAACGTGGACCTAACCAACCGCTGCAACCTGACTTGCCCGGTCTGTTTCGCCAACGCCAACGTGCAGGGCTATCTTTACGAGCCGTCGTTCGAGCAGCTGCGCGGCATGCTTCAGACGCTGCGCGACCAGCGCCCCACGCCCAATCGCGTGGTGCAATTCTCGGGCGGCGAGCCCACCATCTACCCGCGCTTCCATGACGTGCTGCGGATGGCCGCCGAAATGGGCTTCACGCACATCCAGTGCGCGACCAACGGCATCATGTTCGCCGATCTCGAATTCGCCGAGAAGGCCCAGGAAGCCGGTCTGCACACCCTCTACCTGCAATTCGACGGCGTGACGGATGAAGTCTATCTGCGCACGCGCGGCGTGCGGCTGCTGGAGAAGAAGCTGGCGGCGATCGAGAACTGCCGCAAGGCGGGGCTCAAAATCGTCTTTGTGCCCACCATTGTCAAGGGCATCAACGATCACGAAATCGGCGCGATGATTCGCCTGGCCATCGACAATATCGACACGGTGAGCGGCTTCAGCTTCCAGCCCGTCTGCTTCACAGGGCGCATCAACCGCCGCGAGCTTGAGGCCAAACGCTTCACGCAATCCGACCTCGCCCACTGCGTCGCCGACCAGACCGGCCTGACCGACAAGTACGACGACTGGTTCCCGCTCTCCTGCACCTCGCCGTTTTCCAAGCTGCTGACGGGCTTGCAGAACTTCAACCGGCCAAACCTCACGGCGCACCCGCACTGCGCCATGGGAACGTACCTGTACGTGGACACCGCGACCAAGAAGGCCGTGCCCATCACCCGCTTCTTCGATATGCCCGCCATGCTGCGCGAAATTGACCTGCTGGCGCGCCAGTCGGCGGGCGCCAAGATCAAACTCTTCACCAAGATCAGCGCCTGGCAGAAACTGCGCAAGTTCTACCGGCCTGAGTTTGCGCCGCCGGGCTTGAGCTTCGAGCGCTTCCTCCAAACCCTCCAGGGCATGACCGACCACCGCTACGGGCGCGGCAAGAGCGATGGCACGTTTACCTATAAGACCCTGCTCGTCGCCGGCATGCACTTCATGGACGCCTATAACTACGACATCGAGCGCGTCAAGCGCTGCGTGATCCATTACAGCGCGCCCAACGGCATGGTCTATCCCTTCTGCACCTACAACTCCGGGCCCTGCTACCGCGGGAAAGTCGAACGCGAGTTCTCGACGCCATTCGATTTGAAGGCGGCGAAAGCTTCCGCGTCCCATGCAAATGGGAGCGAGCTGGTGCAAGTCGACGATTGACGGGGCCAGCAGGGGCGCTGTACACGAGAGAAGTCCCGCATTCATAAAATGTACGTAGCTGAAGATTCCCACCTCCGGAACGCCCCGGTGTGCGGAGATCTATAGCTAAGTACACTTGAACAGGACCAGCGCGGGTGGGCGGTTCCACTGGCCGTCTTGTTTTGAGCCGTGGTGCCGGAGGCCGATGGGGCCGCTGGCGGCGATGCCGGGCATGCGGGCGTAATCGATCACCTTGACGCCGTTCAGCACGACGGTCTCGCGGTCGCCGCGCACGGTAATCTCGAAGCGGTTCCACTCGCCCACGGGTTTATCGGCCTGGGTGCGCGGCGTGACGCCGGCGCGGACTTCCGGCGGCATCTTCTCATCCATTCGATAGCCGTAATTCTCGCCCGAGCCGGCCGGCCAGCACCAGATATTGACCTGACTGCGGCCCTGGCCGCGCAGCAGGATGCCGGAATCGGAATCGGGCAGCGCCATCTTCATCTCTTTGCCGTGGATATCGCGTGCGTGCCGTCGGGAAGGATGTAGGGCACGTTGGGGTTCACGTAAGGCGTTTCCTTGATGCGCCAGTCTACGTGCAAGACAAAGTTGCGATAGGACTTCACCGTCCAGAGGCTCTTGTCGTCCGGGGCTTCGCTCTCGGCGTCGTAGTCGATGACGCCGTCGACGACTTTCCAGTGCCCGCCGTCGCCTTCCGGAATCTTCCAGCCGGAGAGGTCGTGTCCGTTAAAGAGCGAGACGAATCCCGCCGGCGCGACGTTATCTTCCGCCAGCGCGACGGGCAGCGCGGCCCAGGCCGCAACGGCCATTGCCGAGATAACCGTCCACAGGTTCACTTTGAGAGATGCGGTTTTCATATTTGCTCCTTTCGCGTGCGAGGACTCGCGATGCCGTCGCGCCGTAAGGTTCAGCGCGTTGCCCTATTTGATTCAGCTGCTTGGACGCGAGCCTGCTCGACCTTTCCGGCAGTTTGCTCATGGAGGCTGGCAAGCTGGTCGAGGAACTGCGTGCGGAGGGCGGCAAACTCGGCCATGTCTTTGGCGGCGACGGCTTCGGCGGGGGGTAGTTTGAGGGTGAGGAAATTCAGGAACTGGCCATTGCGCGAAACGCGGAAGTCGAGGTGAGGCCCGGTGGCAAGGCCGGTCTGGCCGCTCAGGGCGATCACTTCGCCCTGGCGGACTTGCTGGCCGGGTTTCACCAGGATTTTGGAGAGGTGCAGGTAATAGGTCTCGAACCCCTTGGTGTGCCGCAGGCGGACTTCGTTGCCGCCCTGCCCTTTCCAGCCCGCCGAGATGACGCGGCCGTCGCCCACCGCCTGAACGGCCGTGCCGACGGGCACGCCGTAATCCACGCCGTGGTGGGCGCGGTAGATTTTGAGGATGGGATGAAACCGGCGATTACTGAACCGGGAAGTCACCGGCGCGGCGAACTTGAGCGGCGAGCGCAGGAAAGCCTTCTGCAGCGACTTGCCGCTGGGCGAGTAGTAAGCGGGCTTGCCCGCCGGGTCGCGGAAGAGTACCGCCTGATGCAGCGTGTTGCCGTTCCGGTACTGCGCGGCCAGGATGCGCCCGTAGCCCCAGCGCTCACCGTACAGCATTTTCTTTTCAACCACCACTTCGAAGGAGTCCCCGGGCTGGGTGTCGGTGGAGAAATCCACATCCCAGCCGAAGATGCCGGCAATTTCCACCGTCAGCCAGACGCCCTCGCCCAGGTCGTCCACGGCCTGGAAGAGCGAGTCGCGGACCGTGCCCGCCACGCCGGTCACCACGATCTCGTACGGGATGGGCCGCAGCTCGGCCTGGAAACCATCCTGCTGCGGCGTCACCCAAAGCAACCGGTCGCGGTCCACCTCGTAAGTAACGGCGCGGAGGTCGCCCTTGCCGGAACGGATGATGTCCACCTTGTTTCCGGCGCGAATCATCGCCAGGTTATAGATCGGCCGCGCGGTGCGAACGATTGCCTCGCCGGTTCGGGCATCAATTCCGCCTCCGATCAGCACTTCGCCGATAGTCGCGCGCTCGGGAACTTCCGTTTCGTTGTGAACGAGACGGCGTTCATTGATGATGTCGATCGATTGGACGGCGAGGCGCGACTCGTGCGCAAGTAAGCTTTCAGCCATGGTCCGCTGGCGAAGAATCGACCCGAGTGGCACGCTCGCTCCCACAACCACCGCACTCCAGACCACGAGCCGGATCGCCATTCGTCGGCGACCTGCCGAATTAACGGCGGGCTCCTGCTGCTTTTTGTCCTGTGCTCCGAATTGGGGAGGGCTCGTCCACATATCGGTTGAATTTACCACAAGGAAGGCTGCGAAATTCCATGGAAAAATCGGGCGAGTCAAGAAAGTCCCTTGACTTCAGGTTGTTGCAGCAGCGGTACGAAGTTGGTCGACGAGCCGCGACACATCTGCACGGTCGCCGTTGTTGGTCATGACGTGCGCGAAGGAGATTCGCCCTCTGCGGTCGACGACGAAGTCGCCGCCCAGTTGGAGCATGTCTGGAGCGAGGCCAAGGAATCGCTCCCCTTTGATGAGGAGGTTTAAATAGCGGACGTTCAGTTCCGGCGAAAGTACCGCGCCGAAGGCATTAGTCTTCCCCATCCCCCATCGCCGGTACGTTTCCTTGGAGGGATCAATCAGGGGCGGAAAGGGATTCTGCAGATCATGCATCATCTTCTTTTCGAGCAGGGAAGGCTCTGCGAACGTCACAAGAAGCACCTGGGCGCCAATTTGTTCGACCTCGTCTTTTCGTTCCATCACCTGAACCAGGTGAGTGCGGCAGAACGGTCAAGCGGCGTGGCTGAGGAACGTCACAAGGACCGGTCGCCCCGAGAATTGGTCGAGGGCGACAAGCTCACCGCTGGCTGTAGGCAACTTTAGTTCCGGTGCCGGATCTCCCGGCTTGAGAGGTGACCCCATTGTGTCTGCCATCGGTGCTCTCCTTCGCTGTGTTTTGCCTGTCCCGCGGTACGCGGGCCGCATGGGCATGGGTCTGGTGGTGCGGGCTGGTCTCGTAATGCGCGCGCAGGGCGTCATAACCAAAATCGCTCTGCAGGTTGCGCCACACGGAATGGATGTGGTTGGCGTTGTTCTGGGTATTGTCAAGCTCGATGATGAAGGTCGGCCCCTGAATGCGATAGTAGTGCGGCTGGCCGGGCTCGCTGCCGCCGGCCCAGGCGAAATAGACCTGCTCGAGTCCCGCCTGCCGGATCTTTTTCAACTCGGCTTCGGCCAATTCGCTCCGCCAGCGCGAGGCGTAGAGACGGATGATGGCTTCCAGCGCCGCTTCCTGATCCTTCGACATTTCGCGGTAACTGACGCCGAGCGGCGGGCCGGGCTCGGCCTTGCGTGACGCGGCGGTAATGATATCGGCAGGCGCCTCTGCCTTGATGATCACCTTCTGGCGGGCGCTGCCCTGAAACGTCTTGAGGAGATGGCGAGCGAGCGACTCCTCTTCCGGCAGCGCGGCGAATCCGGCGCGCACGCCGCGCGGGATGATGGCCGGATTCGATCCGAAGAAGAGCGGCGAGACGCCCACCACTTCGCCGTCGCGCAGCGTGAAGTTGGCCGAGACGTGATGCCCTTCAAACCGCCAGCCCCAGGTCCCGGTTTCAGCAGGATCGCCGTAGGCGGTAAAGAAGTAGCGTTCGGGATCGCGCGTGGCATTCTGGCCCTCGAGGTCATAGAGCACGCTTTCCAGTCCCATGATGTCCTTCACCCGGGTGGCGCCGTCCGGGCTCAATCCGGAGGCGAGCCAGGCTTCTGCCAGCTTTCGTTGGTCGGGAGAAAGCGCCTTCAAGGGCACGCCGCGCCGCGCGCGGGGGATGAAATGCCAGTTGGTGCGATTCTCGTCCTCAAAAGGAATCATGGCCAAGGCGCGCTGCTCGGGCGCGAGCTGCAAAAGAAACTGCCGGGCCGCCTTGACCATCTCGCTCGCCACGGTCGAGGGCCGGGCCGCCCAGGCGCCCGCCGCCGCGGCGAGAGTGAGTGCCAACACTGCGATCCTTCGAACGCTCATCGTCATTCCCTTTCCCAGGTCTCGAACCGGCATCCCTGAAGGGTATCCATCTTACTCGAACTCGGGGGCGGGAGGATACCGCCGGCAGGAACTCGGCGCTGTCAACGGTTCGTGTTGAAACTCGGTAAGGCATCTCCGGTTAAGCAT
>CAZHKT010000184.1:0-5806 GCA_964533045.1 uncultured Acidobacteriota bacterium
ATTCTTAAATGTCTCGACGGCCCCTCACCGGTTACATTTAACACGTCTCGATACGCAGATTTGCGCAGAGGACTAAACAGGCATACTATTGCCCCGGCGTTCTGAAGCCCCGACTCGCGAGGCGACAACCATGGCGGAAGCACCCGCGCCCCCCTCAGCCAACCCAAGCCGTCCTGGCCCGCCTGCCGCCCGCCGGCGCGACCGGGCGATGGAGGCGGCGGAAGCGGTCGCCCGCAGGATGGTGGCGACGCTTCGGCCGCGCGTTTCGCTCGCCAGCGGCAGCGTGATGGTGCTGCTCACGCTGATTCTGCCCATCGGCTATGAATCCTGCGGGCCCGAAACCAAGGGCTACGAATTACTTCAGGGCCGGGGAGGCTGGCCGACCTTCCTCGGGATTTTTGGGGGCAAGTTCTTCGGCTCACCATTCTATGGACTGCTGCTCGCCCTGGCGTTCCTGACCATCCTCCTGGTCCTGATTTCGCTCCTGAAGCCCGCTCTGTGGCGGAATCGGGCGTTCGCGCGGCAGGGGTTCCTCTGCACCGCGGGGCTCTCCCTTTTCCTTTTGGCTGATGTCGCGGCGTTGTTGCCCGCGGGGGCGGAAGAATGGGGAGCCGCGGCGGCGGCGCTGCTCGTCGCTTCGTGTCTGTCGCCAGTCGCCTTCTGGCCGCGACGCCTTCTGGAACGCTGGCTGGGGCCGCTCGTTCTCTCGATGCTGGCCATTTGGGTTTCGACACGGACGAACCTGGCTCATGGCGAAATTTCTGCCTGGTGCATGGTCGGCATCTGGATGATTTACGCCCTGGCGCCGCTGGGCATCTGGTTGGCGTATGCGGCCGGCCGATTCGGAGACTGTCGCCCCGCCATCCGGCGAGGTTTGATCGCGTTCTACATTCCGGCCGTACTGGGAAATATCGGGTTCTTCTTCGTCGCCTGGCGCGAAGGCCTCTGGGGTTTCGTCCCGTGCTCGCTGGGACTTTTCCTGATGGCGCTGGGATACGCGCGGCTTTCCGAAGAGGCCGAGCCGAATGCCCTGTCTCTCACTCCCGGACCAGCCTAATGCTGCGGCGCCGGGCTTTAGAGTCCGTACGATAAGTCACGGAAAGGCGGCGGTGCGGCGACCTTCAGGTCGCCATCGGGTTGATCGGGGGTGTGGCGGGCTGAAGCCCGCCGCGACGAATAGCTACCGGAGGCTAGCTCCTGCCCCGCCAGCTTGCGGCGTTCCTGCAAACCCGATAAGCTAAAATCCGCGCATGAGCACGGTTCTGGTGCTTCACTATCATGAAATCTGGCTGAAGGGCGGCAATAAGAAGTACTTTCTGAGCCGCCTGATCACGGCCATCAAACAGTCGCTCGCCGATTTGCCGGTGGGCGGTCCGCAGTTTCATTCTGACCGGCTGATCCTGCGCCCGCGCCAGGAAGCGGCCGTCCCCCAAATCATCGAACGCCTGAGGCGCGTGTTCGGCCTGGCCTATATCGGGCTGGGGCGCGAGGCGCCGCGCGACCTCGACGGTCTGGGCGAGGCGGCGTGCGAAGTCATGGCAGCGAAGGATCCTCGCAGCTTCGCCGTGCGCGCCAAGATCGCCGACACGACGTTCGGCATGAATTCTATGGAAGTGGAGAAAGTGCTGGGGCAGCGCATCCTGGATCACCTGCGCGCGCGCGGCAGCGGCGTCAAGGTGAAATTGCAGAACCCCGAGGTCACCTGCGCGGTGGAGATCCTGCCGGGTTCGGCGCTCATCTATGCCGATCGCATCGAGGGCGCGGGCGGATTGCCCGCGGTAACCAGCGGCAAGGTGGTGGTGTTGCTTTCCGGCGGGTTCGATTCGAGCGTGGCGGCTTACAAGATGATGCGGCGCGGCGCGCACGCCATCTTTGTGCATTTCTTCGGGTCGCCGGCGGGGGATCGAGGTTCCTCGCGTCCGATAGCCGAGCAGATCGTGCGGGCGCTGACGCCCTACCAGTTCACCTCGCGGCTTTACCTGGTGCCCTTCGATTCCATGCAGCGCCAGATTGTGGCGGGCGCGCACGAAGGTCTGCGGCTGCTGCTCTATCGCCGGCTGATGGCGCGCATTGCGCGCGAAATCGCCCGCACGGAGCGCGCCCTGGGGCTGGTGACGGGCGACGCCGTCTCGCAGGTCGCCTCCCAGACACTGCACAACCTTGCCGCGCTGGACCGGGGCATGGACCTCCCCGTCTATCGCCCGCTGGCCGGCGATGATAAGGAGGAAATTCTCCGCGTCGCGCGCCAGATTGGAACCTACCACATCTCCTGCGAGCCCTTCGAAGACTGCTGCCCGCGCTTCATGCCGCGCGCGCCGGTCATCTTCTCGCGCCCCGAGCAGCTTCTGGAGGCGGAGTCTCATCTCAACATGGAGGCGCTGGTCACCGAAGGGCTGGAGGGCGCGACGGCACTCGACTTCGTGTATGCGAACGGCGCCGTCGAGTGCCGCGAGGCCGCCACGCCGCGGCTGCAGAAAATGCTCATCTGGCGAAAGGCCGCGAGCCCGCCGGAAGCAGAGTAGTTCCGGGTTTTCTTGACGCCTTCGGCGCGGCTTCCTATACTTTTCTTACCGGGACAAGCGGGGGAACCATGAAGAAGTTCGTCGGTCTGGTGGTGCTGATAGGCCTGAGCGCGGCCGCCTTCGCGCAGCAGCCGGCCTCGGGCGCCGGGCAGGAGCCCCTGCCGCTCGAAACCCGGCCTATCGTGGTGCGTACCGACCTGGTGAACGTTTTGTTCACCGCCACCGACAAGAAGAATCGAACCGTTCTCAACCTGACCAAAGACGACATCAAGGTCTTTGAAGACCAACGGCCGCAGGTCATCGAGAATTTCAGCCGCGAGTCCGATCTGCCGCTCCGCATCGCCATCCTGATCGACAGCAGCACCAGCGTGCGCGACCGGCTGCGCTTCGAACAGGAGGCGGCGATCGATTTCCTTACCGCCACCATCCGGCCCGGCAAAGATCAAGCCTTCGTGGTGAGCTTCGACAACGAGCCGCAACTGCTGCAGGACTACACCGACGACGTGGAGAAGCTGGCCAAAGCGATTCGCAGCTTGCAGGCGGGCGGCGGCACGGCCCTTTTTGAGGCCATCTATTTCTCCGCCAAGGAGAAGATGATTTTCTTTCCGCCTCCCGAACCCTATCTGCGCCGCGTCATGATCGTGGTGAGCGACGGCGAGGACAATTTCAGCGAACGCACCCGTGAGGAAGCGCTGGCGATGGCGCAGCGCGGCGAAGTCACCATCTTCACCATCAGTACCAACCGCAGCAGCAGCGCGCGGCCCGGCGACAAGGTCCTCAAGTACCTCGCCAGCGAGACCGGCGGACAGGCTTTCTTCCCCTTCGCCGCTAGCGACCTGGCGGGGGACTTCCGCCAGATTGCGCGCGAACTGCGCAGCCAGTACTCGCTCGCCTACTACTCCACCAATAAGGCCCAGGATGGAACCTTCCGCACCATCACGGTGGTCCCCAACGACAAAGATCTGAAGATCCGCGCCAAGACCGGCTACTTCGCACCCTCGCCGCAGTAGGAGGCAAGTTCCCGCTTCCAGGATACAGTTCACGAGGGGCGGTGACGGTTCGCAAGGTCCGTCCCCGTAAATCCTGATCCTCCGACCCATCCGCCGCCGCGGATAACGACGGGGATTGTCTGCTTTCGCCTATTCGGTGGGTGCGTAATAGCCGCGGCGGGTGAAGACTTTGTAATTGCGGTTCCGGACTTTGACCTGAATCTTGCGGAACGTGCCATCCCGTTTGGAGTTGGAAGGCTTGTAAGCGAGCGAGTACTGGGTGCGAAGTTCCTCCGCGATTTCCCGGAATGCCTGGGCCGCATTCTCGATGCGCGTCACCTCGATGTACCGTCCGCCGGTCTGCTCCGCGTATTTCTTCAGGATGGCATCACCGCTGTAACCGGCCGACCGGGCGAAGTAGAAGTTGCGGTCAATCACCGCAATCGAGTAGATGATCACGTCGGAACGCTGGGCGGCCTCGAGCGCTTCGCGCAAGCTCTTGGAGCTGCCGGTATCCTCGCCGTCGCTCAGCACCACGATCACCTTCCGGCCGACTTCGTTGCGCAGGAGCTCGCGGGCGGAAAGATAAATGGCGTCGTGGAGATTGGTGCCGCGGCTGCCGGTGGCCGGGAAGGGACCCTGCACCACCGCCGCGGGCCCGCCGCCGTGGATTTCGGTCGAGTCAATGGCCCGGGCCAGCAACTTCTTGTTGTTGGACAGGTCCTGCACCAGTTCCACTTCCACATCAAAGTGCATCACAAACGCCAGGTCCTTCTGGTGATCGAGCACCTGGTCGAGAAAAAGTTTGGCTTCGCGCTGCTCGACGCCCAGCACGTTTTCCTGGCTGGGACTGGTGTCAATCAAAATCCCCAGCGTGAGCGGCGTGTCGGTCTCTGTCGAAAAGAATTCGATCGTCTGCGGCACGTCGTCTTCTCGCACTTCGAAATCGTCCTTGGTCAGTCCCGCCACGGGCCGGTTCTTGTCGCGCACCACCGCATAGAGATTGACCAGGCCCGTCGTGACGCGCAGCGTCTGCTCGGAAGCGAGCGGCTCCTGCTGGGCCGCGGAGTCTGTCCGCGCCAGGAGGCCCGCCATCAGCAGAAGTAAGACCGTCAGGAAGGGGGCAATGCGCCGCAGATTTGTCATCACATACTTCATCAGCGGGAGTCCCGGCTCCTCTTTCCAGGAGATGCCTTGCGGCTGCCCGATGCGATGCGTTGGGTCAGGTCCGGCCAGCTTTGCTTGGGACCGGCCGGCCGGCTGCCGCCATCGTTCCATTCCACCGGAGCCGTCTGGTTGGACGCCAGGTTTCGCTGTCACATCTTCCCTCTCGCGTCAATCGTCGCATCGCCGTTGAACATTCTTCCCTCATCACTCACTTTCTTCTTGACAAGTTTCTTCGTAGTCCTTATACATGATGATGAATACGCGCTCCGCCAGCTTGCTGGCGAGAATTCGAAAGACCAGAGAGGAGAATACGATGGCTGCAAAGAAGAAGGCGAAGAAGAAGAGATAAGCTTCTTCCCAACATGTTTGGAACGATCGGGGATGCAGCGATGCATCCCCGAAGTTTTTGGGACACCCCCAAATTCAGCCTCCCCGCCCTCACTTCTCCGGACATACTCACCCCGACGCGTCCTGATCGCGCGAGGTCTATAAGCGCGGCGTTTCATCAATCGGCTTCAACTCTTCAATGTCGTCGCCGGTCGCCGCTCCCAGTTCTTTGAAACGGCGAGCCGAGACCAGGACTCGTCTTTCCAGTGAGCCCACGGCGTCGTTGTAACTTTCCGTGCCGCGCTTGAGCGCTTCGCCCACCTTCACCATGTGGCTCACAAACGTCCTCACCCGGTCGTAGAGTTGCTTGCCCAGTTCGCTGATCTCCTGCGCGTTGCGCGCCACCTGTTCCTGCCGCCATCCATAGGCCACGGCGCGGAGCAGCGCGATCAGAGTGGTGGGCGTCGCCAAAATGACTTTCTTCGCCATGCCGTCTTCGATCAAGGTGCCGTCCTGCTCGAGGGCCGCGGCAAAGAAGGATTCGCCGGGTAGAAACAGCACTACCAATTCCGGTGCGGGGTTCAATTGCTCCCAGTAACTCAGCGCCCCGAGCTGGTTCATGTGTGCGCGCACCATCTTGCCGTGCCGGGCAAGGTTTTCCTGACGTTCTTTCTCGGTGGCTGCCGACGCCGCGTCAAGAAACGCCTTGAGCGGAACTTTGGCGTCCACCGCGATGCGCCGCTCACCGGGAAGATACACGATCAAGTCCGGGCGCTGCCGACCGCCTTCGCCCTCGAAGGA
>CAZHKT010000185.1:0-5683 GCA_964533045.1 uncultured Acidobacteriota bacterium
TCGAGTCTTGAAATTCATCCACCAGGACGTAGCGGAAGCGAGCCTGCGCGCGGCCGAGGGTTTCCGGCTCGCGATCAAAGAGGCGGACGGTTTCGCTGATCAGGCTGCCCAGATTCGAGCAGCCCGCGTCTTCGATGAGCTTGCGGCTGTTGCGGAAGACGCGCGCCAGTTCCTTGAGCTTGAGAATCTCATCGCCTTCGAGCAGGGCGGCGTCAGGATGGAGCGCCGCGGCGCGCTTCAGGAATCGCTGCTCGGCCGCGGCCACGTAGGCGTCGAATTCCTCCGGCTCGATCAGTTCGTCCAGGCAGCGCGAGAAGAAATCGTTCAAGTCGTGCAGGAATGCGCCGGGCTCGGCCAGCTTCTGGTAACGGTCGAGCCCCAGCTGTTCCATGCGCTGGCGCAGGAAGATCCAGACGTCCACCTTGTCGAGCAGGCGGCGCTCGAAGTGCCGCTCCCGCAGAAGCCCAAAGCAGAAGCTGTGAAACGTCGAAATGTCCGGCGATGTTTCGAGATCGGGCAGGACGTGCGCCACGCGCGACTTCATCTCCCCCGCGGCCTTCTCCGTGTAGGTGACGGCCAGGATTTGTCCGGGCTGCAAACCGGGCACATGGCTGAGCAGATGCACGATGCGCTCGGTGATGACGCGCGTCTTGCCGCTGCCCGGCCCGGCAATCACCAGCAAAGGACCGTCGCCGTGTTCGATGGCTGTACGCTGTTCGGCGTTGGGTTCAAGCATCAGGCTCTGACTATTATTCGTCGAAGGGAGCGGATGGACAAGGTCTAATGCTGCGGCAGCGGCGTCTGACACGCCGCCGTCCTTGGAGGATCAAGAGCGACGGGGTGAACGCTGCCGCCACCGAATAACTATTTCCCGATGCAAAAAGTGCTGAAGATGATTCCCAGCAGATCTTCGACATCCGTAGCGCCGGTAAGCTGATCGAGCGGGCGCAGCGCATCGTAGAGGTCCAGCAGCAGCATCTCGTGGTGTGTCGCGGCGGCGGCCGCGCCCTGGGCCTTAACGACGGCGGCCAGCGATTCTTTCAGCAGTTGCTGATGACGGAGATTGGTGACGAATTCACCCTCGGGCGCGCCGCCCGGGGGCGAAGCCGCCGCCAGGATCGCCTGACGCAAATCTTCCAGGCCTTCTCCGGTGAGCGCCGAAGTCCGGATGGCATTCGCTGGGACGAGGTCGTGCAAAAGGCGTGCCGGAAGATCGCACTTGTTCAGCACGACCACCAGCGTGCCAAGCGGAGATATCTTCTCCAGCAGCGCCGCGTCTTCCGCCGACCAGGGCACGGAGGCATCCAGCACCAGCAGGCGTACATCAGAATCGGCGATCGCCTGCCACGATTTGCCGACGCCGATGCGCTCGGCCTCGTCCGCCGTTTCACGAAGGCCCGCCGTATCCACCAATCGGATGGGAATGCCGCCCACGCTGGCGGTTTCGGCCACCAGGTCGCGCGTGGTGCCGGGCGTGGCAGTCACGATGGCGCGCTCGGCGTTGAGCAGGCGGTTAAAGAGGCTGGATTTCCCGACATTCGGGCGGCCCACAATGGCGAGACTCAAACCTTCGCGCACGATACGGCCGAATTGAAAACTCTCGGCAAGCTTTTCCAGGTCGGCGCGAATCGCGCCGAGGCGGGTCAGAATCTCCGGCGTGCTCATCACCGTCACATCGTCATCGGCAAAGTCGATGCCCGCTTCCAGTCGCGCGATAAAGTCCATCAAGACCTGCTTGTGCGGCTTGACGCGCGCCGAGACTGAGCCCTGCATCTGCTGCGCGGCGACGCGCGCCTGGTAGAGCGTGCGCGATTCGATGAGATCGCGAATGGCTTCCGCCTGTGTCAGATCAATGCGCCCGTTGAGAAAGGCACGTTCGGTGAATTCACCCGGCTCAGCCAGGCGCGCGCCGCGCGCCAGGCACTGTTCCACCGCGCATTGCAGAATCACCGGCGAGCCGTGACAGGAAATCTCCGCCACGTCTTCGGCCGTGTAGGAGTGCGGCTTCCGGAAGCAGGTGACGACCACCTGGTCGAGGGTGCGGCCACCGGCGGGATCGGTCAGTTCGCCGAGCGTGGCGCGCTGCGTTTCCAGCGGCAGCGCGGGGAATCGCACAACGCCGGTCGCAATGTCGATGGCCAGCGGGCCGGATAGCCGCACCACGCCCAGGCCGCCGCGACCGGGAGGGGTGGAAATGGCAACGATGGTGTCTTCGGTATTCACACTGAACAGACTGCCGGGACGCAGCAGACTGCGCCCCTGCAATACAACCCTAGCGTGGTGCGTCTAACGGTTCTTTGCCCTGGCGGATGTCCCTCGTGGTCCCCTCCGCAGTTTCGGCCGAGCGGGACGTCGCGTCGCCCTTCAGGGCGACACGGAGGCGGGCGGCCTGAAGGCCGCCGTTGCGAGGTGCCCCGCGACGGAATTATTTTCTGCGACGCACCACACTAGCGGGGCAGTTTCGCGGGGTGAATGACGACGTGGCGATCCGGGCCGTGGCCTTCGCTCTCGGACCGAATCCGGGCATTGTCGCGCAGTGCCAGATGCACGATGCGGCGCTCGCGGGGATTCATAGGACCAAGGGCGAAGGGGTCGCCTGTCTCCATCACCCGTTCCGCGGCGATCTGGGCCATGAGCTTCAGTTCCTCTTCGCGCAGGCGCCGCCAGCCCCGGGCATCGAAGAGAATGCGCCGGTGCGCTTCGTCGTCGAGGCGCGCCGCCTTGAGCGCCACGTGCTCGAGGGCGTCCAGCAGGGCCCCGTTCTTCTCGATCAGGAGGTCGGCGTCGCGGCCCGTGAAATCAATGATGATTTCCGGCTCGCTGCCGCCGCCGGCCACCGCCACCTGCCGCTGGACGGTGAAATCCAGTTCCAGTCGCCCGGCGCGGAGGATTTCGCGCAGCACCGCTTCCACCGCCGCCATGCGATTCGAGAGCGAATTATCAGGAGGAGGGGTGTTCATAGGGAATCAACTTTCCTTTGAACCCTTGCGGGAGGGCGGGCCCGGGGCCGGAGCGGGCTTCACCAGAAACCGGTTGATGATCAACTGCTGCGCAATGCCCACCACGTTGCCGGTCAGCCAGTAGAGCACCAGCCCGCTGGCGAAGTTGATGAACATGAATCCCATAAAGAGCGGCATGAGCATCATCATGCGTTGCTGGGCCGGATCGGCAATGGTCATGGGCGTCATCTTCTGCAGCAGGAACATGGTCACGGTCATCAGGATGGGCAGCAGATAGTAGGGGTCCTTCGCGGACAGGTCGTGAATCCAGAGAATCCAGGGAGCGTGACGCAGTTCAATGGAGAGGTCCAGGACGCGGTAGAAGCCATACAGGAAAGGCATCTGAATCAGCAGGGGCAGGCACCCGCTGAAGGGGTTGACGCCGTGTTCGGAATAGAGCTTCATCATCTCCTGCTGCATCTTCTGCCGGCGTGGGTCGTTGAGCTTGTAGCCTTCGTACTTGGCCTGGATGGCCTTCATCTGCGGCGCGATGCGTTGCATCTCCTGGCCGGAGCGAATCTGCTTCAACTTGACGGGGAACAGGGCGATGTTGATGAAGATGGTCAGTAAAATAATCGCCCAGCCGAAATTGTGCGTCCAGCGGTCGTGGATCCAGTGCAGCCCCAAAAACAGCGGGCGCGCCACAAAGCTGAACCAGCCGTAGTCCACCAGGTCGTCGAGCGGAGGCTGGACGCCGCGCAGCAGGTCGAGGTCTTTGGGTCCGACGAACATGCGGAAGTCGAGCGGCTTGGGAAGCGGGCTGCCGAACCAGGCGGAGATGGGGCTGGGCCGCTTGGAGTCTTCTCCCTTCCAGCCGGGGGGGGTCCATGGCACGCGCTCGGCGCGGAAGGCCTGCTCGGGCGCTCCGCTCAGAAAAACGCCCGCAAAGTAGCGGTCCTCCAGCCCGGCCAGCGCCAGCGGTCCGGGAAGATCCTTCTTTTGCTCAGCCGGATCGGGTTCGCTCGCAAACAGGCCCTTCCAAAAGGAAGGCGTCAGCCCTTCGGCGTGAATCTTGTCACTGCCCGCGACCTGATGCACGATGCGGTCGCTCAGAGCGACGCGCTCGGGCGGCAGCGAGTGATCCCCCAGTCCGCCCGGCCAGGCTGCTTCCACCGGCAGGTTCCGCTGGCCGTCGAAGACGCTGACTTCGACTTTCACATCGTGGCCGCTGGTGAATTCGAAAACCTTGCGCGCCTGGATCATGCCGTCGCTGAAAACAAATTCAATCTTCGCGGGCGCGGCCAGCATTGGCCCCGAAGGGGTCGCCACGTAAAAGGCTGAGTTCAGCTTCTTGGTCAGGTCCGCGTCCGCCAGCCTCAGGCTCATGGGAAAGCCAAGCGACTGACAGGCCAACGCATTGACGAGATCGAGTGGCTGCTGTTTTTCGTCCTTGTATTCCTTGAGAATCCAACTCTTGACCACCGCGCCTTCGGTGGAAAAGGTGATGCGGGAGACGCCGTTCTCAATGACCACCTCTTCCGGCTTCGTGCCCTGCAGCCGGGGCAGAGTGACGGGCCCCGTCTTGGCAGCCGCAGCGGGCAGAGGCGCGGCGGGTGCGGCCGGCGCGGGTGCAGGCGCTGTCGCAGCGGGGGCACCGGGCGGCGCTGCCGGACTCTTCGCGGGAGGCTCCGGCGGGAGAAAGAACATCCGCCAGACCATCAGGATGGCGAAGGAAAGCGCAAACGCGATGATGATCCTCTTACTGCTGTCTTCCATTTGAGTTTGACGGTCAGGTGCCGGGTTCCGGGTGTCAGGACCCGCAAGCCGACGCCGAATCCTTGCCTTCCTGGCACCTGACATGCGGCACCGGAAACCTCTTTGGTACCAGATCGATCCCCTGCCCCCCGAACGGATGGCAGCGCACGACGCGCTTTGCCCCCAGCAGAATGCCGCGCCGGACGCCCCATTGTTCGACCGCTTCCCTCGCGTACTGCGAGCAACTGGGATAGAACCGGCAGGCCGGCGGCAGGAGCGGTGAGACCACTAGTTGATAGGCGCGGATGAGGGTGAGCACGAGTCGCTTCATCAGGTGCTGGTCTCCGTGGGTCTTGGGGGTGGCGCTTGTGACGGCAATAGCCGCATCATTTCTTTCTCGAGCGTGGCGAAGGCGACTCGCCCCGCCGCTTCGCGCGGATTCATCACGATGTCCCAGCCCTGCGGCAGGCGCGCGCGGTTCAGGCGAAAGGCTTCGCGGACGCGGCGCTTGACGCGGTTGCGCACCACCGCCTTGCCGATGCGCGCCGGAACCGTAACACCCAGGCGCGTTTCCGCCAAACCATTGGGCCGGTAGAAGACGGCAAAATACGACCCATGGCGGCGCTGACCCTCCTCGTACACTCGCCGGAAATCTGCGCGTTTCAGCAGCCGGGCGCTCTTGGGGAATCGCCGCCGGCCGGGAGGGACACTCATGCCGTGAGGCGGACGCGGCCCTTTTGGCGGCGGCGCTTCAGGACGCTTTGCCCGCCGGCACTCTTCATCCGGCTGCGGAATCCGTGCTTCTTGGCGCGGCGGCGCCGGTTGGGCTGATAGGTTCGCTTCAAAACTCGTTCTCCCTGTTCAAGATACCTTTAGAGGGTCAATCCTCTACGTTAACGCCGTCCCCCGCTTCCCGTCAAGGCGAACACGCCCTTGGGCGCTGTCAACGGTTCGTGTTGAAACTCGGTAAGGCATCTCCGGTTAAGCAT
>CAZHKT010000186.1:0-5578 GCA_964533045.1 uncultured Acidobacteriota bacterium
CCATCCGCGAGGGCGGCCACACGGTCGGCGCCGGCACCGTCACCGAAATCATTAAATGATGCGATCCGTTATCAGCGATCAGCCATCTGCACAGTGCCCTGGCTGAAAGCTGATCGCTGACGGCTGAGGACTACAAACAATGCGCGAAATCATCACGTTGCAATGCGCCGACTGCAAGCATCGCAACTACACGGAAACGAAGAACAAGAAGAAGCACCAGGATCGGCTGGAGTTGAAGAAGTTTTGTCCGAATTGCCGGCACCACACGGTGCACAAAGAATCCAAGTGACAAGTGACCAGCAGGTCAGGGCCAAAATTCCTGGTCACGCGTCACATCGTTTCGCAGGGGCGTCAGATCAATGGCTAATCTGTCGGTCTCCAAAACCGATCATGGGGGTTCGAATCCCTCCGCCCCTGCCAGAATCGAGTAGGCAGAAGGCAGAGCCGGGAGCAGACGGCGGGCCGCGAGCGGCCCGGAAGAGACAGGACGAGGGAAAGATGGTTCACGGAGCGACGGCCAAAGACGATGGCAGACGATAGCGGTATTCCCAGAAACATCTTCGAGCAGGCCCGGACTTACTTCGGTGAAGTCCGGAGCGAAATGAGGCGCGTCACCTGGCCGAATAAGCAGGAGGTTTACGGAATCACCGTGATGGTGATTCTGACCACTTTCATTTTCGGCGCCTATTTCTACGCCACCGATCATATCTTTCAGTATGTGGTGGGACGGATCCTGAAGCACTTCATAGGATAGGGGCGCGATTCGAGACGGACCAAGCCCAAGGGAAGGCTCATCAAGTTGGAAATGGCGAAAAACTGGTACATTGTCCACACCTACTCAGGCTTTGAGAAGAAAGTGGCGGAGAGCCTCAAGAGCCGGGTGGAAGCTGCCGGCCTGCAGGATCAGTTCGGCGAAATCATGATCCCGACCGAGGACGTGATCGAAGTGCGCGCCGGGAAGAAAGTGGTGACGCCCAAGCTCTTCTACCCGGGCTACGTGCTGGTGGAAATGGAAATGAACAACGACACCTGGCACATGGTGCGCTCCACGCCGCGCGTGACGGGCTTCGTGGGGTCGGGCCAGATGCCGCCGCCGCTGCTGCCGGAAGAGGTGGATCGCATTCTGCACCGCGTGGAAGACGCCTCCGAGCGCCCCAAGCCCAAGATGAAGTTTGAAAAGGGCGAAAACGTGAAGATCACCGACGGCCCGTTCAAGGATTTCAACGGCTTGGTGGACGAAGTCAATGAGGATCGCAATACCCTGCGCGTCATGGTCACGATTTTTGGACGCGCCACGCCGGTGGAACTGGACTTCTACCAGGTGGAAAAAACGTAAGAGGAAAATCGGAATTCAAATACCGAAAATCGGCAAGCCAGTTCCATTTCGAGTTTCGTGAAGGAAGAAAGACATGGCCAAACGAGTCACAGCAATGGTGAAACTCCAGATTCCGGCGGGCAAGGCAACGCCCGCCCCGCCTGTCGGGCCGGCTCTCGGCCAGCATGGCGTCAACATCATGGAGTTCTGCAAGGCCTTTAACGCCAAGACGTCGGCGAAGGATCAGGAGGGTCTGATCATTCCAATCGTCATCACGGTCTACCACGACCGGACGTTTTCGTTCGTCACCAAGACGCCGCCCGCCTCGGTGCTGCTGAAGCGCGCCGCGGGCGTGGCCAAGGGCTCCGGCGAGCCCAACAAGACGAAGGTGGGCAAGGTCACGGCGAAGCAAGTCGAAGAGATTGCCAAGCAGAAGCTGCCCGATCTGAATGCGCGCGATCTGGCGGCCGCAGTCGCATCCATCAAAGGAACGGCGCGGAGCATGGGCATCGAAGTGGTTGGCTAGTACCCAGTTTCAAGACGGAGTGGTGAGTCATGCGAAAGCCTGGGAAGAAATACACGGCGGCGGCCAAACTGGTGGAGAAACCGGCCTACACACTGGCGGAGGCGATGCCGGTGGTGAAAAAGGCGGCCTTCGCCAAATTTGACGAGACGGTGGAAGTAGCCATGCGCCTTGGCGTGGATCCTAAGCACGCGGACCAGATGGTGCGCGGCACGGTGGTGCTGCCGCACGGCCTGGGAAAGACCAAGCGGGTGGTGGTGATCGCTTCTGGCGACAAGGTGCGCGAGGCGCGCGAAGCAGGCGCCGACGAAGTGGGCGGCGACGACCTGGTGCAGAAAATCCAGGGTGGCTATATGGACTTTGATGCCGTCATTGCCACACCCGACATGATGAAATCCGTGGGGCGCCTTGGAAAGGTGCTGGGCCCGCGCGGTTTGATGCCCAACCCGAAGACCGGCACGGTGACGCTCGATGTGGCGCGCGCGGTCAAGGAAACCAAGGCCGGCAAGGTCGAGTTTCGCGTCGATAAGACCGGCATCATTCATTGCGCCGTGGGCAAGGCTTCCTTTGATGCGGACAAGCTGACGGAGAACGCCAGCGCGCTGATTCAGAGCGTGCTCAAGGCCAAGCCGGCCACCGCCAAAGGCAAGTACGTGAAGAGCATCGTGGTCTCTTCGACCATGGGCCCGGGTTTCCCGATTGACGTGGCGTCGGTTGAAGCCGCGTAGGCGGTGGGGGGGGGCTTTAGACCCTCCGAATGGCGGGGTCGATCCGCCGCTACTTGGTTAGATTGAGGAAACGACATGAAACGGGAAGAGAAGCAAAAGCAAGCAGAGGCGCTGCACGAAGAGCTGAGCAAGGCCAAGACCGTCATCTTGTCTGCCTTTGAAAGGCAGACCGTGGCGCAGGACACCGAACTTCGCCGCAAGGTGGCGGCCTCGGGGGCCAAGTACAAGGTGGTGAAGAACAGCTTGATTGAGCGCGCCGCCAAGGGGACACCGGTGGAGCCTGCAGCGACGAAACTGCGCGGCACGACTTCGCTGGCCTACACCGAAACGGACCCGGTGGCCCTGGCCAGGACGCTGACCGCTTACGCCAAAGAGAATCCTGTGCTGGTCTTCAAGACGGGCGTGGTCGAAGGGCGCGTCGTGAGCCTGGCGGAGCTGGAGGCCCTCGCCAGCATGCCTTCGCGCGAGACGCTCCTTTCCAGGGTCCTGTACCTCATCAATTCGCCGGGGACGCGGCTGGCTTCCAGCCTCGCCGGGGTGGCGCGGAATTTGGCGGTGGTGCTCGAGCAGGGAGTGAAGGAGAACAAATTCAAGGAATCGGCCGGCAGCTAGCCCGGCGAGTGGACGGGCTGGGCCTGGCGCCTATCCTGCCAAGATTTTCAGGAGGAGAACAAAACGATGTCTGAACGTATTGAAAAGCTGGTGGAAGAAATCAAAGGCCTGTCGCTTCTGGAGGCGGCGGCGCTGGTCAAGCGGCTGGAGGA
This sequence comes from uncultured Acidobacteriota bacterium, assembly GCA_964533045.1. Classification (GTDB taxonomy): domain Bacteria; phylum Acidobacteriota; class Terriglobia; order UBA7540; family UBA7540; genus JACQNR01. Next base: position 3,331 of record CAZHKT010000186.1, read on the forward strand.
AACCTTGGGGGTTTCAGCGGCCGCAGCAGCCCCGGTGGTGGTGGCGGGCGCGGCGGGAGTTCCTGCTGCGGGCGCGGCCCCGGCGGAGGAGAAGACCGAGTTCACGGTGGTACTGACGGGCGTGGGCGCCAACAAGATCAACGTCATCAAGGCCGTACGCGAAGTGACCAGCCTGGGCCTGAAGGAAGCCAAGGATCTGGTGGATGGCGCGCCCAAGCCGATCAAGGAAGGCGTGAGCAAGGAAGAAGCCGAGAGTATCAAGAAGAAGTTCACCGAAGCGGGCGCTACCGTCGAAGTGAGGTAACAATTCTTTTCCGCGCCGGGCTTCCGCGGGGAGGCCGGCGTCCTGATGCCCTCCCTGACGGAGGAGGAAGGAAACCACCCCGCGCGAGAGGTTCCGTCCAACCCATGAATGGCCGGGCCAAGGGCGAGCACGAACTGCATCCCCGTGGCTGACGTGTGCAACCAAAAAGATAAGGCCAGAGTGTCGTTACGATCCTTGATTTCTGAAAATTTTTGGGCGAGGAGCTGAAGGAATGCCTAGCGGCCGAAACGGCGCTGCGCGCCAGCGTATTAATTTCTCCAAGATTCCCACCGTCATCAAGATCCCCAATCTGATCGAGGTTCAGAAGCGTTCTTACGAGCGCTTCCTGCAGATGGACCTTCTCCCCGCCGAGCGCGAGGATACCGGCCTGCAATCCGTGTTCAATTCGGTCTTCCCTATCACCGATTTTCGCGGCATCTCGCAGCTCGATTTTGTGGATTACTCGATCGGCAACTGGGAGTGCAAGTGCGGCAGTCTGCGCGGGCTCCACCACCGGCGCAGCACCTGCAAATACTGCGGCAATACCGTCATCACCGATCCCTTCAAGGTGGGCGACGTGTTGTGCGCCAAGTGCGGGCGCTTCAACAAGAACGTGGTGACGTTCTGCAACAAGTGCGGGGATCCGGTCACGCTGCAGTTGAAGTACGACGTGACCGAGTGCCAGGAGCGCGGCATGACCTTCGCCGCACCGCTCAAGGTCACGATCCGGCTCACCATTTACGACAAAGACGCCGACACCGGCCAGAAGACCATTCGCGACATCAAGGAGCAGGAAGTTTATTTCGGCGATGTGCCGCTGATGACCGACAACGGGACGTTTATCATCAACGGCACCGAGCGCGTGATCGTCAGCCAGTTGCACCGCTCGCCCGGTGTCTTCTTTGAGACCAACGCGGCCAAGACGTACTTCCTCGGCAAGATCATTCCCTATCGCGGTTCCTGGGTGGAGTTCGAATACGACACCAAGAACACCCTCTACGTCCGGATCGACCGAAAACGCAAATTCCTCGGCACCATTTTCCTTCGCGCCCTGGGTCTCAAGACGGCCGCGGACATCCTTAAGACCTTTTACCAGATCGAAACCGTCACGCTGAAGGACCGCAAGCTCTACTGGCAAGTGTCGCCGGGTCTGGCGGGCTGCAAGCTCTCCAAGGCCATTGTTCATCCCAGGACGGAGGAGACCATCGTTCCCGCCGGGCGCAAGATCAATGCGGGAGCCCTCAAGGAGATTCAGAAGGCCCGCATCGCGCAGGTGGAAGTGGCGCCGCACGACCTGGAAGGCGCTTTCAGTGCCACCGACATCATTGACACCTCCACCGGCGAAGTCCTGCTGGAAGCGAACAGCGAGCTGACGCCCAGCGTGCTCAATTCCATCCAGGATGCGGGCATCAGCGAAATCCGCATCTTCTTCCCCGAGCGGGACGACGCCGGCCCGATCATCAGCCAGACGCTCAAGCGCGACACGCTCAAGACGCCGCAGGAAGCGCTGATCGAGATGTACCGCAAGATGCGTCCCGGCGACCCGCCCACGCTCGAAACGGCGACCACGCTTTTTAACGGCATGTTCTTTGACCCGCGCAAGTACGACTTCTCGCGCGTCGGCCGGCTGAAGTTCAACATCAAGCTGGGCTATTACACCAAGCTGAAGAACCACGTCAGCGACCGCGCTACGGAAATCGAACTGGAAGATCCTCGCAATCTTCCGGCCGCGAATTTCTACCTGGTGGTCGGCCAGGAAAAGATCTTCGTGGGCAAGCGCGAGGGAACGCTCTGCACGGAAGTGGTGCGCGGCTGCGAAGGCACCATGGCAACCGATCATCCCGAGGGCACCGTGGCGCAGCTCCCGCTCGACAAGCGCACCCTCGAGCCGGAGGACTTCTACGCGTCCATTCTGTATCTGCTCAAGCTACGCAAGAACCCTCC
>CAZHKT010000187.1:0-5514 GCA_964533045.1 uncultured Acidobacteriota bacterium
CGGCCTTCCCAATGCACTCCCCGCCGCAATAACGCCCTTGTGCTAGACTTCTGGCGTGCATCAGGGCATGCATGACGAAAATTGGAACTGATTGCCTGAGGAGGGTGAGCTCGGTATGGGTCGTCTTGGGAAGATTCTTGTCTCCATCGTGCTCGGATTGGTGGTTTTGCTGTGCGCAGCCATTACGGCCACGATCGGCTGGAGGCCGTTCATCGGCCCCAAGGCCCGCCCGCTGACCGACCGCAAGTTCGATTCCACGCCCGAGCGCCTGGCGCGCGGCGAAAGGCTGTTTGATGCCTGTGCCGGCTGCCACTCGCCGCACGACTGGAAACCCCACGAGCCTCCCGTCCTGCCCGGCATGAAGGGCGCCGGCATGGTGATGCCCATTCAAGAATTGCCCGGCCGCATCGTCGCGGCCAACCTGACGCCCGACCCGGAAACGGGTACCGGAAAGTGGACGGACGACATGATCGCCCGCGCCATCCGAGAGGGCATCGGCCACGACGGGCGCGCGCTGTTCCCCATGATGCCCTATCCGCGTTTCCGCGTCCTCTCCGACGAGGAGGTCGCCTCGCTGGTGGTCTATGTCCGCTCCTTGCCGCCGGTGAAAAACCCGCTCCCCAAAACCGAGATCATCTTCCCGGTGAAGTACCTGATACGAAGTATTCCCGAGCCTCTCTATGAGCAACTCCCGCCGCCGGATCTCTCGACTCCCGAAAAGAAGGGCGAGTACCTGGTGAACCTCGCCGGTTGCATGGATTGCCATACGCCCACTCAGAAGGGGCAACCCATCAAGGGGCTCGATTTTGCCGGCGGCATGTCCCTAACCGGGCCGTGGAGGAAAGTGGCGAGCGCCAACATCACCCCCGATCCGTCTGGCATCTCGTACTACGACGAACAACTCTTCCTCCAAGCCATGCGCACCGGCTACGTCAAGGCTCGCCCCATCAGCCAGATCATGCCCTGGTGGGATTTCAAAAACATGCCCGATGACGACCTGAAGGCCATGTTCGCCTATCTGAAAACGCTGCCGCCGGTGAAGCATCGGGTGGACAACGCCGAGCCGCCCACGCTGTGCACGGTCTGCGGAGCGATGCATGGCGCGGGGGATAGGAACTGAGCCAGGGGGGACATGGCGTGCCGTGCCCCTTTTCCGGCAACCCTCTTCCTTTGTTTTCAACAACATCCTCGGTCCGTTCCGGCATTTCGGCGCATTTGGTGCCTGGCGCTTTGGAGTGCGGCAGCTTGCTGCCGCTTTGACCTGAAATAGGGCCGGGCTGAGGAATAAGCAGGAAGCGGCGCCAAGGCGCCGCGCTCCCAAGGGCGCGGAGCGCCGCGTCCTTGCGCCATGAAGTTGGCCAACAATACTAGCCTCCCTTGTCAAGAGTCCAGCCGGACAGGATGCCCCTCGGATCGGTTCCCGGACCGGCGGGCCGCCGCCTGGCTGACGCCAGGCAGGCCGGCTCGGCTGGAACTGTGCTAGGATGAGAGTCTGAATTTTTGGAGGGTCTGCTATCGGCACCGCGACAGGGAAGTTGCGCACCATACCGCTCGGAGGTCTGGGCGAGTTCGGCATGAACATGATGGCCTTCGAGTATGGCGACCACATCGTGGTCGTCGATACGGGGGTCATGTTTCCCGACGCCGAACTGCTGGGCGTGGATATCGTGATTCCCGACATCACGTACCTGCGCGAGAATCGGGAGCGCGTGCGCGCGATTGTGCTGACGCACGGCCACGAGGATCACCTCGGCGCCCTGCCCTACGTGCTCGACGAGATTGACGCGCCGGTTTACGGTTCTCCTTTCACGCTGGCTCTGGCGAAGGCCAAACTGAGCGAGCACGGTCTGGCCGACGTCTCCGACCTGCGCGAGATGCGTCCCGGCGAACCCTTCGACGTGGGACCATTCCGCATCGAGTTCATTCATCTGACGCACAGCATTATTGATTCCGGTGCGCTGGCTCTCACCACGCCCCTCGGCACCGTCATTCACACGGGCGATTTCAAGTTTGATCCCACGCCCATGGACGGTAACGTCAGCGATCTGCACCGCCTGGCCGAGTTCGGGCGCGAAGGCGTGCTGGCGCTCTTCAGCGATTCGACCAACGTTGAACGCCCCGGCATGACGCCTTCCGAACGCGGCGTGCGCGAGCGTTTCGAAGAGATCATGGCGGAGGCCAAGGGGCGCGTCCTGATCTCCTGCTTCGCCACTTCCCTGCACCGGCTGCAACTGGTTGCCGACCTGGCGCACGAATACGGCCGCCGGCTCTGCTTCGTGGGCCGCGCCATGCACCAGAACACGGAGATCGCGCAGCAGATGGGCCGCCTGAAGCTTCCCCCGGGGCTGATCGTGCCGCCGCAGGACTTGAAGAAGCTGCCGCGCCCGCAAGTCGCCGTGGTGCTAACCGGCAGCCAGGGCGAGCCCCTGGCGGCGCTTTCGCGCGTCGCGGTCAACAGCCACAAGTGGGTCTCGATCGAGCCCGGCGACGACATGGTGATCTCGGCACGCGTCATCCCGGGCAACGAGAAATCCATCTTCCGCATGATCGACCACCTCTACCGGCGCGGCGCGCGCATCCATTACAACGACGGCAGCTATCCCCCCGTGCACGTTTCCGGCCACGGTAGCGCGGAGGAATTGCGCCTGATGCTCAACTTGGTCCGGCCCAAGTACTTCATTCCGGTGCACGGCGAGTACCGGCAACTCTACCGGCACACGCAGATGGCCCGGGAACTGGCGGCGGTCTCGGGCGATGTCTTCCTGCTGGAAAGCGGAGACGTGCTGGAGTTCGACTCGAACGGCGCGCGCAAGCGCGAGCGCGTCACAGTGGGCCGGGTCTGCATTGATGAAGGAACCTTCGACGAGGTGGAAGAAACCATCCTCAAGGAACGCCGCCACATCTCGGCCGACGGCATCGTGATCCCCATCCTCGCCATCAACGAGCACACCGGACTTCCAGAGACACCGCCCGAAATCGTGTCGCGCGGCTTCGTGCCGCTCGATGAGATTCCCGACCTGGTGGAAAGCGCGCGCGAAGTCATCCTGCGCACCATCGAGAAATCCAACGTCGAGGAAGCCGGCGACTGGGGCGTCATCAAAGAAAAGATCCGCTCCGCCCTGCGCCGTCACTTCGACCAGCAGACCGGTAAAAAACCGATGATCCTGCCGGTGATCCTAGAAGTATAATCTTCTGTCAAGATGCTAACAAAGCTGACGATCCGAAATTTCAAGCGGTTTGACAGTGTTGAAATCGAACTGGGGAATCCCGTCGTTTTCATCGGTCCAAACAACTCCGGGAAAACAACGGCGTTGCAGGCGCTAGCCCTGTGGGAAGTGGGCCTGAAACTCTGGGCAGAAAAGCGTGCAGGGAAAGGGAAGCGGACTCCGGAAAAGCGTCCGGGTGTGACCATCAACCGCCGCGACCTAATTGCTGTGCCTGTTCCAGATTCCAATTTATTGTGGCGAGATTTGCATGTTCGGGACGTGAAAAGGGTTGACGGCATTCAACGAACGAGCAATGTGCGTATTGAAGTGATAGTTGAAGGTGTCAGTGAAGGCACGAGCTGGACCTGTGGGCTGGAGTTCGACTACGCAAACGAGGAGTCATTTTATTGCCGTCCGGTTCGCACCCCCGATAATCCCAAGAGCGCTCGAATGGCCATTCCGACAGAAGCCACGAATGTCCAGGTGGCATTTCTGCAGCCTATGTCAGGCCTACTGGCGAACGAGACGCGGCTTGAACGAGGAGCCATTAACGTTCGTTTAGGAGAAGGCCGTACAGCAGAGGTTCTGCGGAACCTCTGTTATATGATCCATCAGGGAGAGGGCAGCATGCCCCCACCAGCACAAACACCCCGCCGGGCGGACCATTCCACTCCTTGGGAATCCCTTAAAGATCAGATACGCAGATTATTCGGCGTTGAACTCGATCCCCCCAAGTACATCGCAGAGCGCAGCGAAATAGAGATGACCTTCAAGGATCGATCAGGGGTTCGGCTGGACATTTCATCATCCGGCAGGGGACTCCAGCAAACGCTTCTGCTGCTCTCCCACCTGAAAGTGAATCCCCGTTCAGTGCTGCTCCTTGACGAACCTGACGCTCACCTCGAAATCCTTCGTCAGCGCGAAATCTATCAGCACTTAACCGAGGCGGCCCGCGAGCAGGAGAGTCAGATCATTATTGCAAGCCATTCCGAAGTGATACTTTCCGAAGCAGCAGATAGGGATACGGTCGTAGCGTTTGTCGGCAAGCCTCACCGGATTGACGACCGGGGAAGCCAGCTTCTGAAATCTCTGAAGCAGATAGGCTTCGATCAATATTACCAGGCTGAGCAGACTGGCTGGGTGCTGTACCTCGAAGGATCAACTGACCTGGCGATACTCCGAGCCTTCGCCAAAGCTCTCGATCATCCTGCTGTCGAGTGCCTCGAACGTCCGTTCGTGTATTATGTGTCGAACCGGCCAACCAAGGCACGTGAGCACTTCTACGGGTTGCGTGAGGGCAAGCGAGATTTGGTCGGCTATGCGTTGTTTGACCGGATCGACACGGAGGTACAAGGTGGGACGGGTCTTGTAGAGTACAAGTGGACGCGTCGAGAAATCGAAAACTATTTGTGTTCACAAAGGACATTGCAGGCATTTGCCGCTGCCTGTGCTCGCGAGCAGGGTCCCCTCTTTGAACAGGCAGAAAAGAATCGCTATATCGAAACTATGCAGCAGTGCATTGAGGATTTTGTTCCACGGGCTGCTCTGCGAGACTCGAGCGACAAATGGTGGCTGGATACTAAAGCGACCGATGACTTCCTCGATCGCCTCTTTGGAGCCTTCTTTGAAGCTGTCAGGCTCCCCAACTCGATGGGGAAGACGGATTACCACGTCCTTGCTGAGTTTGTACCCCGAGACGAAATCGACCCAGAAGTTACGCGTGTGCTAGACTCAATCCTGGAAGTCGCGCGACAAGCCAGGCCTGCCCCGAACCAGCCCTGAAATCGAGCTAAAATTTATTGACCCAAGGGGAAGGAAGAAATCGGAATGCCACTCTACCAAGCCATCATTCTTGCCATTGTCCAGGCAATCACCGAATTTCTGCCCATTTCGAGCACGGCACACTTGATATTGGTGCCGTGGCTGCTGAAGTGGCAGCACGCGGGACTGACCTTTGACGTCGCGCTGCACGCCGGGTCATTGGTGGCGGTGGCCGTCTATTTCTGGCGCGAGTGGCTGGCGATGGGGCAGGCGGTAATCGGCCGCCAGCCATCGAATCCCGGCCAGGGTTATGACCGGAAGTTGTTTATTTATCTGGTACTGGCCACGATTCCGGGCGGGCTGGCGGGCATCTTTCTGGAAGACATCATTGAAAACCTGCTGCGCACGCCTGTGGTGATCGGGGTGGCGCTGATCGTGGTGGCGGGTCTGATGGCGGTGGGCGAACGCCTCAGCAAACATTTGCGCTCCATGCGGGACATTACGCTGCGCGACGCGCTGACCATTGGCTTCGCGCAGGCCCTGGCGC
>CAZHKT010000188.1:0-5414 GCA_964533045.1 uncultured Acidobacteriota bacterium
CTTTAACCTGGCCGAAAAATATCAGACGCCGGTGATCGTGCTTTCCGACCGCGGCCTGGACGAAAAATACGCGCCCATTCCCAGCCTGCTGGCGCTTTCCGCCGTGCACCATTACCTGGTGCGCGAGAAGCTGCGCAACCAGGTGGCGATCATCGTGGAATCGGGCGAGCCGCGCGAAGTGATGCACTTTGCCCTGCTGCTCGGCTACGGGGCCAGCGCCGTCAATCCTTATCTGGCCATCGAGACGCTGGAGGACCTCCACCGGCGCGGATACTTCCCCCGCGAGTACGACTGGGACAAGGTGCTGAAGAACTACCTGAAGGCGATCGACAAGGGCTTGCTGAAGGTCTTCTCCAAGATGGGGATTTCCACCCTGATGAGCTACAGCGGGGCGCAGATCTTCGAAGCCGTGGGTCTGAACCAGAAGCTGGTGGACAAGTATTTCACCGGCACCGCCTCGCGCATCGAGGGCGTGGACATGAACGTGCTGGCGCGCGAAGCCCTCATGCGGCACGAACAGGCCATGCGCCCCCCTGCCGGTTCCGAGACGGAATTGGCCATCGGCGGCGCTTATCAGTACCGCGTGCAGGGCGAACGCCACCTGATCAATCCGACCACCATCGCGAAACTTCAGCACTCGGTGCGCGGCTCCAGTCCGCAGACCTTCCAGGAATTCTCCCGGACGATTGACGATCAGAACCAGGCGCTGATGACGCTGCGCGGCCTGCTGGAATTCGTGCCGGCGGGCGATCCGGTGCCGCTCGATGAGGTGGAGCCGGCGGCCAGCATCGTGAAGCGCTTCACCACCGGTGCCATGTCGTTCGGCTCCATCAGCAAGGAAGTGCACGAGACCCTGGCCATCGCCATGAACCGCATGGGCGGCAAGTCCAATACGGGCGAGGGCGGGGAAGACGAAGAGCGCTTCAAACCCGACCCGACCGGCGACCTGCGCCGCAGCGCCATCAAGCAGGTGGCTTCGGGGCGTTTCGGCGTGACCACGAATTACCTGGTCAATTCCGACGACCTGCAGATCAAGATTGCGCAGGGCGCCAAACCTGGCGAAGGCGGCCAGTTGCCGGGCCACAAGGTGTCCGAGGATATCGCACGGGTGCGCCACTCGATTCCGGGCGTGCAGCTGATTTCACCGCCGCCGCACCACGACATCTACTCCATCGAAGACCTGGCGCAACTGATTCACGACCTGAAGAACGCCAATCCCGAGGCGCGCATCTCCGTCAAGCTGGTGTCGGAGGTGGGCGTGGGCACGATCGCGGCGGGGGTCTCCAAGGCGCACGCCGACGTCATCCTGATCAGCGGCTACGAAGGCGGCACGGGCGCTTCGCCCATCAGTTCGATTCGCCATGCCGGCATTCCCTGGGAACTGGGCCTGGCCGAGACGCAGCAGGTGCTGGTGGCGAATGATTTGAGAAGCCGCGTGCGGTTGCAGGTGGATGGAAAACTGGCCACCGGGCGCGACGTGGCCATCGCCGCGCTGCTGGGCGCGGAAGAATTCGGATTCTCCACCATGCCGCTGATTGCCCTGGGCTGCATCATGATGCGCAAATGCCATCTCAACACCTGCCCGGTGGGCATCGCCACGCAGGACCCGGAATTGCGCAAGAAGTTCAGCGGCAAGCCCGAACACCTGATTCGTTATTTCTTCTATGTGGCCGAAGAACTGCGCGGCATCATGGCCCGGCTCGGCTTCCGCAAGCTGGATGAGATGGTGGGCCGCGTCGATTGTCTGAAGAAGCGCGACACCATCACCCACTGGAAGGCCAAGGGGATTGATTTCTCGCAACTGCTCTACAATCCGCCCGCCCCCAGCCAGGTGGGGCGCCGCTGCCTGATTTCGCAGGACCACGGCCTGGAAGGCGCGCTGGACCATAAGCTCATCAAGTATGCCAAGCCGGCGCTCGACAGCCGCACGCCCGTCTTCCGCCGCCTGCAGATTCGCAACGTGCACCGCACCGTGGGCACCATGCTGAGCGGGCAGATCGCGCGCCGCTACGGCTCGGAAGGCTTGCCCGACGACACCATCCGGTTCAAATTCACCGGCACGGCGGGGCAGAGCTTCGGGGCGTTTCTGGCGCGCGGCGTGACGCTCACCCTGGAAGGCGACGCCAACGATTACGTGGGCAAGGGGCTGAGCGGCGGGCGCCTGATTATCTATCCGCCCCGCAAAGCCCCCTTCCTGCCGGAAGAGAATATCCTGGTTGGCAACGTGGTGCTCTACGGCGCAACCAGCGGCGAAGCATTCTTCAATGGCATGGCGGGCGAGCGCTTCGCCGTGCGCAACTCCGGCGCGACGGCCGTCGTCGAAGGCGTGGGCGACCACGGCTGCGAGTACATGACCAAGGGGCTGGTGGTGGTGCTGGGCAAGACGGGACGCAACTTCGCCGCCGGCATGACGGGCGGCATCGCCTACGTCCTCGACCGGACGGGGGATTTCGTGAAGACCCAGTGCAATCGCGCCTCGGTGGACCTGGAGCCGCTGGTCAGGGCCGAAGACATCAAACTGGTCAGAGATCTCATCACCCGCCACAGCGAATACACCGGCAGCCCCCAGGCGAAATGGATTCTGGCCAACTGGGAGGACATGCTGCCCAAGTTCGTCAAGGTCTTCCCGCACGAATACAAGCGGGTGCTGGGCATCCCGCGCGCCGCGGTCGCTCTTCCGGTCCCGGCCCCGCCGATTCCTTCCAGCCAGGTGGTGGCGCGTGGGTAAGGTCACCGGCTTCAAGGAATATACGCGCGAAACCCCGGTCCGGCGGCCGGTGGAAGAGCGCGTCAACGACTGGTTCGAAGTTTATCTGCCCTTCCCCGAAGATAAACTGAAGACCCAGGCGGCGCGCTGCATGGATTGCGGCGTGCCCTTCTGCCAGAGCGGTTGCCCGGTGAATAACGTCATTCCCGACTGGAATGACTTCGCGTACCGAGGGCGCTGGCAAGAGGCCATCCGCATTCTCCATTCCACCAACAATTTTCCGGAGATCACCGGGCGCGTGTGCCCGGCGCCCTGCGAGGCGGCCTGCGTGTTGGGCATCAACGAGCCCGCCGTGACCATCAAGCAGATCGAGAAGACGGTGGTGGAGCGCGCCTTCGAAGAGGGCTGGATCGTTCCCGAGCCACCTCCCCTGCGAACCGGCAAGCGGGTGGCGGTGGTGGGCTCCGGGCCCGCCGGACTGGCCGCGGCGCAGCAGATCAATCGCGCCGGCCATGCCGTGACCGTCTTCGAGAAGGCGGACCGCATCGGCGGCCTGCTGCGTTACGGCATTCCCGATTTCAAACTGGAAAAGCACGTGGTGGACCGCCGCCTGAAACAACTGGAGGCGGAGGGCATTGAATTCCGCACCAACACGCACGTGGGCGTCCATCTGCCGGTCGAGGAACTGCGCAAGAATTTCGATGCCATACTGCTGGCGGGCGGCGCGGAAGCTCCGCGCGATTTGCCCGTGCCCGGCCGCGAGCTGAAAGGCATTCACTTCGCCATGGAATTCCTGCCCCAGCAGAACCGCCGGAACGCCGGCGAGGAAGTGCCCCATCAGATTCTTGCTACCGGCAAGCGAGTGGTCATCATCGGCGGCGGTGATACGGGCGCGGACTGTCTGGGAACGTCGCATCGCCAGAAGGCGCTTTCGGTGGATCAGCTGGAAATCCTGCCGGAGCCGCCGCCCGAGCGCTCGCCATCCACACCCTGGCCGCTCTGGCCGCAAATGATGCGCATGGAGACCTCGCACGAAGAGGGCGGCACGCGCCACTGGGGTGTCAGCACCACCAAGTTCGAAGGTGATGAGAACGGCAACATAAAACGCTTACACATTGTGCGCGTGGGTCCGCCGCCGAAGTTTGAACCCATCCCCGGGACCGAATTCACGCTGGAAGCCGATCTGGTGCTGCTGGCCATGGGATTCCTTGGTCCGGTGCGCCATGGGATGATCGAACAACTTGGTGTCAAGCTCGACGGTCGCGGTAATGTATTAACAGACGAACATTGCATGACCTCGCTTCCCGGTGTCTTCGCCGCCGGCGACATGCGGCGCGGCCAATCGCTGGTGGTTTGGGCTATTCATGAAGGGCGTCGTGCCGCCCAAGGCATCAATTGGTATCTCTCCAAGCCCGCGCCGCGTTCATAGACCCGCCCGAGAATTACCCCTAAGTTGCAGAAACAAAATAATTTGACTCGACCCATCGAGGCAACTCCCGCCGGGCTCCGGCGACCCTCGATGCGGGTTGGCCTATCGTTTTCTCAAAGAGAAGTAGCCCGAAAATGAGGGGGGTCCTAGTACAAAAAAATTATGCTTGACATCAGTCATTAGCGGTGCTAATAAAATGGCGATTGACTGAAAGCGTTTGCGCGTCAGGTGTTCCCTCGCAGAGCAGATGTTCCCTCGAAGTATCGGGTGAGTCGAAGCTCTACCGAAGGTGGCCGACAAAGAATCCTCCAGAGATTCGAAGCCGCCTCAGAATCATCAAGATGGTTTCAGCTTTGGGTGTTAACGGTCCTTGCGGTACGAACCTTCCGGCAAATTCATCCGCTGGCCGGAAGCTAGTTCAAAAGGAGGGTAAGAATGCGACGACTTAGCGTGGTTCTTGGGCTTCTTTTGGCCCTCGCATCGGCTGGCTCCCTCTTCGCGCAGAGAGCGGACCGCGGCATCATTACCGGCGTGGTCACTGACCCGTCGGGCGCCGCCGTCCCCGGAGCCAACGTGACGATCATCAATGAGAATACAGGAGTTCAGACGCCTGTATCCACCACGGGAGCGGGCAACTATGGCAGCCCGCCACTGATTCTCGGCAAATACACGGTGCGCGTCGAGAAGGAAGGTTTTAAGACGTTCGTGCGGTCCGGGATCATCCTGGACGGCGGCGTCACCTACCGTCAAGACGCGACCCTCGAGCTCGGCGCCATCGCCCAGACCGTGGAGGTAAAGGCAGCGAGCGAGATGATCAACGTCTCCTCCGCGGAAGTGGGCCACTCCATCAACGAGAAGTACTATCAGGACCTTCCCGTGGTGATGGGGGCGGACATCCGCCTGGCGGAGTCGCTGCTGCACGCGCAGCCCGGCTACGTTCCCATGCAGCCGAACGGTGACGCGATGTTCCGCGGCAGCCAGTTCCATTCCCGCATCAACGGCGGCCAGGTGATGGCCACGGAAAACTGGATGGACGGGGCGGCTTTCGGCTATGCCCGCGGCCACCAGCAGACACAGGAAAGCGCCGTTCCCATTGACTCGGTCCGGGAAATGAAGGTCATCAACAGCAGTTTCTCGGCGCAGTACGGGCACACCAGCGGCGCGTTTATTGAATACGTTTCCAAGTCGGGGTCGAACGAGTTTCATGGAAGCGTCTACGAGTACCTGGGGAACAGCGCGCTCAATGAGCTGCTGGACAGCGGGATCGCGGCGGCCGGT
>CAZHKT010000189.1:0-5349 GCA_964533045.1 uncultured Acidobacteriota bacterium
CGACGAGAACTCCAAGGACGCGCAGTACTGGCGGGATATCGGAACCATCGAGGCCTATTACGAAGCCAACATGGATCTGACGGCGGTCTCGCCCGTCTTCAACCTCTATGACGCGCACTGGCCCATCCGCACCTACCAGCGGCAGTACCCGCCCGCCAAGTTCGTCTTCGCCCAGGAAGGTCGCAGAATGGGTATTGCCGTTGATTCCATTGTTTCATCAGGATGTATTATCTCAGGAGGCCGGGTCACCAACTCCGTCCTCTCCCCCGATGTCCGCGTCAACAGCTACACCGAAATCGAAAACTCCATCCTCTTTTCCCACGTCAACGTGGGCCGCTACTCGCGCATCCGGCGCGCCATCATCGATCGCCACATCCACATCCCGGAAGGCACGGAAATCGGCTTTGACCCGGATGCCGACCGCAAGAAATACCACGTGACGGAAGGCGGCATCGTCGTCGTCGTGCCCGAACAACGCATGTTCGAAGAACCGGAGTAGGGGTTCGGGGCTCGCGACTCACAACTCCGATTCGCCGAGCAGCAAGTTCTGTTCCTGCCAACATCGCAGAGGGCTGGGGCCGGGGCCGGGGTCCGACGCGCGAGTCCATTCAGTTCCTCCCCCTTGCCAGGCGACCGTTGCTCGAACTTGAGACGCACTGGATCGTCGCCGCTCGTCTTGGGGATCAGAAGGAAGCTCCATCGTCCGACGCGCGCCCGCAACGGGAGAGCATCAGCCAGATGCTCAACAGGCACGTCGCCGTGTTAAAGGACCGGGCAATCGCACCGAACAACGCAGGACCACCATCCCCTTGAATCCCGGGCCCCTTCCTTACTGCACTTCCGGCACGGCGGGCAGGACGGTCCACACCGGCGCGCGGGCGAAGGTTTCGATCTGGGCCAGCCACTGGCGCAGGGTGGGGGGACGGCGGGAAACGAACGTACTGTTGAAGAGTTCCTCGAGCTGCTCGAAGAAGGTCTTGGTCGGAGGCAAGTAAACCAGCTCCACCTGTTCGGCGGCGGGAATATTCGCCAGTTTCTTGGCGGAGGCGATGGCCGCATCCAGGCCGCCTAATTCATCCACCAGGCCGAGTTTCAGGGCGCGCTCGCCGCTCCAGACGCGCCCCTGGGCGACCTTATCCACGGCGGTCACGTCCATCTTGCGGCCCTCGGCCACGCCCTGGATGAAGTTGTCGTAAATATCCTTCATCTGGCGCTGCACATTCTCGCGCTGGGCGGGCGTGAAGTTCTGGAAAGGCCAGTCAATGGTGCTGTTCTCGGTGGTGGTGATGAAGTCCTTGGTCAGGCCGAGCTTCTCGTAGAGGCCCAGGATATTGAACTTGCCGCCCAGCACGCCGATCGAGCCGGTGATGGTGCCGGGTTCGGCTATGATGCGGTTGGCCGACATCGCAATCCAGTAACCGCCCGAAGCCGCCACGTTGGACATGGAGACGACGACGGGCACCTCCTTCTTGGTCAGCAGCAGTTCGCGGCGGATGATCTCGGAAGCGAAAGCCACGCCGCCCGGTGAATCGACCCGCAGAATGACGGCCTTGATGGCATCGTCCTCGCGAGCCTTTTTGAATTGCTCGGAGATAGTCTCGGCCCCCATCACTTCGCCGCCCAGCGGACTGTCGGTGCTCTTGCCGGGAATGATCATACCCGTGGCGACGATGACCGCCACTTTGGAGCGCCCCTTGCGCTCCGTGCGATTCAAGTATTGCTTCACCGTCACGCGGCTATCGCGGCCGCCGTTCTTCTTGTCCACAAAATCACGGAACTCGTCGGCATAGGCCACACGATCGACGAGTTTGGCAGCCAGCGCCTCGCCGGAACTGAACGGTCCCCGCGCGATCCTTGCCCCGGCTTCCTCGGCCGTCATCCGGCGAGACTCGGCAATGGCTTGAAGGTACTGGCCGTAGAGGTCCTCCAGCAGCGCCTGGTCGGCCTCGCGATGCGCGGGGGTGTACTTCTTCTCCTGGTAAATGTTGGAAGCGTTCTTGTACTCGCCGATGTGCAGATAGTCGGGGTAGATGCCCAACTTGTCGAAGGTTCCGCGCAGGAAGGTGGTGGAGGTCATCATGCCGTGCAGGTTGAGCGCCGACGTGGGCAGCACCATCACCGTCTGGGCGGCGCTGGCGAGGTAATACGAGCGGTTCGTTGCGAACTCGAGATAGGCGGCGCTGAACTTGCCGGCGCGATGAAATTCCGCCAGCTTGCGGCGCAGTTGCTGGATGTGCGCGATGCCCAGGGTGGATTCGCCCACCTCCAGCTCCGCGCCCACGATGCGCGGATCGTTCTTGGCGCGATCGAGCGCCTCCACGATGTCGCTGACGCTGGTGGCGGCGCCCAGGAATCCGGGCAGCATGGCCGGCGCCGAGCGCTCCTCGATTTCACCCGAGATGCGCAGCGTCAGCACGCTGTTCTTCTCCACGCGCTTGGAGAAGGGATCGAGCGTGAGCACGAGCACCTCCAGCGCCGCCACGATGACGATCAACACCAGCAAAATCTTGACAATCTTCTTCATGCCCAGCCTCCGGGTGGCGAATACTCCCTTTCAAGACAAATATCTGCACCGGTCGGATTCCATCCTATTATCTATGCGCGGCGACAGAAAGCAAATGGCGCACGGGGGCGCAGCCGCCGGCCTGCCCGCCGCCAGGTTCCGGACGCTTGCGCGCCCGGCGGCGTGTTACAATCCGCCCTCACCTTCTCACACCGAGGCACCATTTCCCATGGAAGCGCCGTCACCGCGAGTGCGAAGTTCCGGCGTGGCGTTCGTCTTGGCGTTGATCCTGCCCGGCGCCGGACAGGTTTACGCGGGAAAGGCTCTGCGGGGCGCGGTTTCGTTCGTGGTCTTCCTGTTCGCCGGCGTTGGCGCCGTGGCCTTCCAAGTTGAGAGTCAGCTGTGGGGCCTCAGCCTGCGATCGCTGCTCGCCATCTATGTCTTCTCCTTTCTCGATGCGTACCAGAGCGTGCAGGAACTCAACGCGCGCCGGGACCCTCCGCCCTACCAGAACCCGCGCGTGGCGGCGGTGCTGAACCTGCTCGCCAGCGGATGGGGGTATTTCTATCTGGGGGAGCGCGCCAAGGGATTGATGGTGTTTATGGTCGTGCGTCTGGGCGGATGGGCTCTCGGACATTACCAGTTCCTCTGGGAATTGATCAGCTTCGGGATGGCCGTTGACGCTTACCGGCTGGCGCGACGCGCGCTGCGCCGCGACCAGCCAGCGCCCCTTTGGGCAGGTTCGGGAATGATGCCATTGGGATTGAGCCAGGTGCCGCCTCCGCCGGCTCTTCCGGCATTGGAATCAGCGGCTGTCCCGGCTCCCTCCAGCCGCGTGCCGCGAGCCGTTCCCCTGGCGCTCGCGGCCTTGATCGGCAGCGCCTACGCGGCCCTGGTGGTGCTGGGCACGATCATTCCGGACTACCGCGTCCTGGACCAGTCGCAAGCCCGGTTCGAGCAAACCGCCGAAGAGCGGATCTACTTGAACCCGCGCTACGGCGTGGAGTTTCACGTGCCGGCCAGCTGGAACTTTCAGCCGCCCGAGCGGGGCTCGTTGATTCAGGCGTCCAGCAGCGACGGCATCTGCCACGCCAGCCTGGCCGTGGATGCCATTAGCCCGCTTTACAGCCTCGAGTCGGGAAGAGACGCGATGGTCGAGAAAGTGCTGAGCGAGAATCCCAATTTCCAGCTGGGCGGGCAACGCGCCACCAGGCTGGGCCCGCATCCGGCGTACGAGCTGACCTTTGCCCTGCCACTGGACGAGGACGATTACCTGACCCGTTATGTTCTTGCCCGGCGCGGTATGACGCTCTATTCGCTGGTCCTCTCCAACCGCGCGCGCTTCGACGAAGACTGCCGCCGCCTGACGGGTGTTATTCAACTGCGCCTGGTGCTGCCGCTCTAGCGTGGCTCGATGAGCCGCGCGGCAATGTGCTAATATACAGCCTCTCACTATCTCAAACTGGAGTCATTCTAATGGCAGAAATTGATCTCATTATCGGACGTGAAGTTCTCGATTCCCGCGGCAACCCGACGGTGGAAGCGGATGTGCATCTGCGCGACGGTGCCTTTGGGCGCGCCACGGTGCCTTCCGGCGCCTCGACCGGCGAGCATGAGGCGCTGGAACTGCGCGACGGCGACAAGCGGCGCTACCTGGGCAAGGGCGTGCTCGAGGCGGTGGAGAACATTAATACCGTCATCGCGCGCGAGCTGGGCGGGCGCGAGGCCAGCCAGCAGTCGCAGATCGACCAGCGCATGATGGATCTGGACGGCACGGAGAACAAGGGCAAGCTGGGCGCCAACGCCATTCTGGCGGTTTCCATGGCGGTGTGCCGCGCCGCAGCGCGCTCCGCGCATATGCCGCTCTACCGGTATCTGGGGGGGCTCAACGCGCGCCTGCTGCCCGTCCCGATGATGAACATCCTGAACGGCGGCGTGCACGCCGATAACACGGTGGACTTTCAGGAATTCATGATTATGCCGGTGGGCGCAGAGGATTTCTCCACCGCGCTGCGCATGGGCGCTGAAACCTTCCACACGCTGAAAAAGGTTCTTAAAGACCGGGGCTACAACACCTCGGTCGGCGACGAAGGCGGCTTCGCGCCTGCCCTGAAGTCCAATGTGGAAGCAATTGAGCTCATTCTGGAGGCCATCGAGAAGGCCGGGTACTCGCCGGGGATTGATATTTGCCTGGCGCTCGATCCGGCCTCCAGTGAGATGTTTCAGGACGGCCAATATGTGTTCTTCAAGTCGGACAAGTCGAAGAAGTCTCCCGAGGAGATGGTGAAGCTTTATGCGGACTGGGTGCGCCAGTACCCCATTATCTCGATCGAGGACGGTCACGCCCAGGACGACTGGGAAGGCTGGAAGATCATGACCCAGGAGTTGGGCGGCAAGATTCAACTGGTGGGCGATGACATCTTCGTCACCAACACCGAGCGGCTGCGACGCGGCATCGAAGAGGGGATCGGCAATTCGATCCTCATCAAGCTGAACCAAATCGGGACGGTAACCGAAACCATCGCGGCGATTGAGTTGGCGCGGCGCCACGGCTACACCTCGGTGATTTCGCACCGCTCGGGCGAAACCGAGGACGCTTTTATCGCCGACCTGGCGGTGGGACTCTATACCGGCCAGATCAAAACCGGCTCCGCCAGCCGCACCGACCGCATCGCCAAATACAATCAGCTGCTCCGCATCGAAGAGGAATTGGGCGATGCGGCGGAATTCCTGGGCAAGGCCGCCGTCAAGTGCCAGTAAGCGCGGCGTTCGGACTCTTTGGACGAAGGGCGCGGGGCGGCGTGCCCCGGCGGATCGAACGGGCCCGGTCAAGGCTTTTTTCCTTG
>CAZHKT010000190.1:0-5230 GCA_964533045.1 uncultured Acidobacteriota bacterium
CCCGTACGCCCCAAACCACACGAGCCAGCCCACCCCCGAGAGATTGCTTTTCTTTTTTCCAGCCCTTTTGGTCATGTTTGCCCTGCCAAAGTCCGCCTTCGGGCAGACCTTCAAGCTCGAAGCCGGGACTTCGTCGCTCTATCAGGCACACGGGGGATCGATCGGATTTCATACTCAAAAATATGACGGCTGGGTGGGGGCGGGCAGCATGGATGGCAGTGTCGAATTCGGCGCCTTCATGCGGACCAAGTGGCGCAATTCCATCCTGACCTTCGGCGACGACTCGATTCCGTTTCGACTGGGAACCGACGTTTTTGACACCGGGCATTACTTCATGGGCCGGGGCATCGGCGTGCTTCAGCGGCGTGGCGCCACGCGCTTCTTTGCTTTTGTGGGCGCGACCTCGCGCGGCACCGGAACGCCCTACTTCCGTGCCGGGGAGGCTGAAAAGGGCGTCGGATTACTTTTCCTCGACCACAGGCTGACCCCCAAGATCAACCTCTTCTCTCGAAACGTCTTCTCCAGCCAGCAGTCCTCCATCGCGGGGTTGGAGTGGCAAATGCGCACGGGCATGCGCGCGGCAGTTTCGGGAGGCATCGGAGCCAACCAAGGTTATGGAGCTGCCAGCTTCACTATCGACCGCGACCTCTACACCATCAAAGCAGCCTACATCCGAGCCGGAGACCGGTTTGGTCGCATCACGGTCCAGACGCCGATCAGTTCGGAAGTCGAAAAAGAGAACGTCATGTTTACCCTTCGGCCCACCACATCGCTGGCGTTTAGCGTGGGACGGCAGAATTTTCTGACCCCTTTTACCAAGGACAGCCCCACCGTGCGTGGCTCGGTCAACCAGTACTCCGCGACATATAACCCGGGACGAATGAGCTTGAGCGGCACCCTGTTCGATTCCCGAACCCTGGGGATGGCCAGCCGCGGGGCTTCGTTTTCAGCCGGAACCGATGTCTTCTCCCGGTTGCGTGTCACCGGGAACTATCTGTGGAACCGCGCGGGCGACTATCCGGCGTATTCCAGTGTGGTTGGCACTTTCCGCGAAACGGTTTCGCCGCGCGTGAGTCTCCTGCAGGCCGTGAACTACTCAGCCGGGCAGACCAACGTCTCCTTCGGTGGGAATTTCGTTTCGAACCACCTCACGGTGGGGGTGGAGTACCAGACGCTCTTCTTGCCTTTCCTGGTGGGGAATCAGTTCCGGCAGGCGCTCGTCCTTAATTTCCAGTTTCGCCCCTTTGGGAACTACAGCTTCAACGTTGGCAGCTACGTGACTGCGGACGGCAAAGTCCGATATACGGCCTACGGCGGGACTTACATGTACCGCGGGGCTCTGGGAGGGGCGCCCGGCGCCGTGACGGCAGTCACAATCTACAAGTACCTGGTTCAAGGCAGGGTTGTGGACGAAACAGGGAAGCCGATCCGAGGCGCGGCCCTCCGGATCGATGGGGACGTAGTTTTTTCCGATTCCGACGGCGTGTTCATCTCAAGGCGGCGGCGCGGCGGAATGGTGTCCCTCGAAGTCCTTTTGGATCAGTTCATTACAACCGGGAAGTTCGAAGTCGTCACAGCCCCGTCGCCAGTCAAGGCCGAACCAGAGGACGCGGCACACGCGATTACGATCGTGCTTCGTCGGCTGGCGGCAGCAAGAGGAATTAACCAAAATGGAATCAATTACATAGCAGAGAAGCAGGCCCCCATCGAGAGCCATCCACCCAACCGTCGCACGGATCTCCCGTCTGCACCGGCAACCATAACGGAACTTCCGTTAATTAGAAATCTAACGTTCCGCTTGCCTTCTATCACCGAATGTGAAAGGATTTCTGAGATAAGTCAATTTGCTACGCAGGGCGAGCTGACGGTCCGCTCAAATCTGCCGATGGGGTTGGGTGAGGGTCCCGAGGGTCCCGGTCGGCAACGCAGCGTTCCTTTGAGGGAAGGGACGAAGAGTGTTCAAGGCGCCAGTTTACATACTTCTAGCCTCGATGCTGGCGGGCGCCGCTCCGGCACACGCTCAAGTCGCGTCAAGTACCGCCTCCGTCAGTCTCGTCGCGCACGTGCAAGAGTCGTTCGCGCTGATTCCCGCAGTTCTGCCCCCCGAACAAGCCGAGGCCGCAAACCCGGACTCCGGGCCAAAGGCGTTGCACGTGGTCCTCAACTGGCGGTTGCGCCCCGGAAGGACCTTTCAGGTCGGCTACGAACTCGCGGATGAGGTCGGAGGCCTGAACGTTGTTTCCTCCGAAGGGACAATCTCTCCCAGCCGGGTTCAAGACACCGTCCCTGTTTTCTCATTTCTTCCCCGTCCTCCCCATGAGATACAGGCTGTGGCGGCCTGGGGAAATCGGGAAACCGACCCGGCGGGAGCGGCGGGTATCCTGCTGAACATTCCTTTGGCCGAGACCCCAACGCCGCCAGTTCTCCGACTTCGAGCCATTATTCTCTAAGAAACCTCCGAGCCATGGCGTTCCTGTAGGCGGCAGGGCTAGGCGCTGCTATACTGTCCGAGTCCTCCCCCCAGAGGGGAGGGCAGCAGCCTCATGAAGATTTCTGCGCTGATTGTCGACGACGAACAACTTGCCCGTGACGAGCTTGCCTACCTGCTCAAGAGCCTCCCCGATGTCGAAGTCGTAGGGCAAGGCAGGAACGGCGTCGAGGCGGTGAACCTTATTCGTGAGCTGAACCCGGACTTGGTATTTCTCGACGTTCAGATGCCCGGCCTGGATGGCCTCGCGGTCGTAAAGAAACTCATCGACCGCAAAGCCAAAATGCCCTACGTCATCTTTGCCACGGCCTACGACCATTACGCGGTTCAGGCTTTCGACGTCAATGCCATCGACTATCTTCTCAAACCCATTGCCAAAGGGCGTCTGGAGAAGGCCATCAGCAAGGTCCGGCGCGAATTGGAAAGCTCCGGACCGATTTCGCAAAAGCTGGACCGGCTGGTCCAGCTGGTGGAGACGCGCCGGTCGGCACACAGGGCCAAGCTGCTTGTCAAGGCCGGCGGTCGCCATGTGCTGGTCAACGCCGACGACGTGATCTACGCCAGCATCGAGGATGGCGTGATCACGGTCGTGGCCCGCGACCTGGAGGGCGAAACCAACTTCCGAACGATCGAAGAGTTGCAGGCCAACCTGGATCCCAATACCTTCTGGCGCGCGCACCGGTCATATTTGGTGAACATCAACCGCATCCGCGAAGTTGTGCCCTGGTTCAAGAGTTCCTACCAACTGAAAATGGACGATCGCAAGCAGACCGAAATCCCCGTCAGCCGCGCTCAGACGCGCAAACTCCGCGAGTTGTTCAATCTTTAGTGTGGTGCATCTGAAAATGACTTTTCGTGTGTCGGGGCGACCCTGGTGGACGTCCCAGGGCGGGCACGCGGCCTGCCCTCCTCAGACGCACCCCATCAGTTTGAAACCCTGAATCTGGAATCTGAAGTCCGACGGGGCCTACCGGCTCCCGCCCAGAAAGAAATTCTCCAGGGCGCGAACGAGCCCTGGAATTGTGGATTCGCGGGCTTCCACGTGAACTGTCAGGCCCAGATTTCGGAGGGTGGCGGAAGTGATCGGCCCGATGGAGGCAATGGTTATTCCCGACAGAATCTCCGTGAGCGGCCGTGCGGGGCAAAGCTTCGCGAAATTGGACGCGGTGGAGGAACTGGTGAAGGTGACGGCGTCGGGGCGGGGCGTCAGCAATTCCGTCAGTTGCTCCGCCGAGAGCTTGGGCGTCACGGTCTCGTATGCTTCCACGACTTGCACGCGCGCGCCTCGCTCCTCGAGAACGCGCGGGACCAGGTCGCGGGCGACTCTCGCGCGCGGAATGAGAAACGCTTTGCCCCGGACGTCTCGCGCCCCCAACGCTTCCAGGAGACCTTCCGCTCGGTATTCGCGGGGGACGAAATCGACAGTGATTCCCCACTGGCTGAATTCCTCGGCGGTGGCGGGTCCAATGGCGCCGATAGTCAATCCCTTCAGGTCGCGCGCGTCCCGGCCGAGGTGCTTCAAACGCCGCATGAAATGGCGGACGCCGTTGGCGGATGTGACCAGCAGGTATTGGAATTCTCCCAGCCGCCGAATGGCCTGATCCAGGGAGGCCCACGACTGCGGCTCGCGAATTTCGATCGTGGGGATTTCGATGACTTCGGCGCCCAGTTCGGCCAGCGATTCGCGCAGGGGGCCGGCCTGTTCGCGGGCGCGGGTCATCGCGATTCGCTTTCCGAAGAGCGGCAGCTTTTCAAACCACCCGAGTTGCTCGCGCAGCCTCACCACATCGCCGACGACGAGCACGGTGGGGGGCGTCACGGCCGCCGCCCGCGCCGCGATATCCCGAAGGGTCCCCGTGACGGTCTGCTGGCTCGGACGGCTGCCCCAATGGATCACCGCCGCCGGAGTTTCGGCGGTGCGGCCCTGGGCCAACAGGTTGGAGGCGATGGCCGCCAGATTCCGTGTTCCCATGAAAAAGACCAGCGTACCCCGCGCCAATGCGGAGAGATCCGCGGGAGCGTCTTCGTGACCCGCCACGAAAGATACGGAGGAAGTCATCTCGCGGTGCGTGACCGGAATCCCGGCATAGGCCGGCGCGGCAATGCCCGACGTGACGCCCGACACCACTTCGAAGGGGATGCCGGCCCTTACCAGCGCCAGCGCTTCTTCGCCGCCGCGACCGAACACAAAGGGGTCGCCGCCCTTCAGGCGCGCTACGATGCCGCCCTGCCGGGCGCGCGAAACCAGCAGTTCGGTGATCTCGTCCTGAGATTTGCGCGGTCCGCCGCCTCGCTTGCCGGCGAAGATCTTTTCGGCGTCGGCGCGGCAGTAGCGGAGGAGTTCGCGTGCAGCCAGGAAATCGTAAATCACGCAATCGGCGCGTTCCAGAATGGACTTCCCCTTCAGGGTCAACAAGCCCGGATCGCCCGGCCCCGCGCCGATCAAATAGACTTTGCCTGGTTTCGACATTGATTTGTACCGGTGACCGTCAGTCGCCAAGCAATCCCGAACACCGCATTTCGTAGCGGCGGGCTTCAGCCCGCCATCGGGACATTCTGCCCGCGTGGCGACCTGAAGGTCGCCGCTACGACGGGCGGCTGCGACAAAGCCGGGTGGCGACCTGACGGTCGCCGCCAGGACAGGGCCAAGCATTCACGAAAAACCGCATTTCGTAGCGGCGGGCTTCAGCCCGCCAGCGGGACATTCTGCCCGCGTGGCGACCTGAAGGTCGCCGCTACGAC
>CAZHKT010000191.1:0-5088 GCA_964533045.1 uncultured Acidobacteriota bacterium
AAGGGCGACGCTACGTCCCGCTCGGCCGAAACCACGGAGGAGACCACGAAGGACACCCGACATTGTAAAGAACCGTTAGACACGCCACACTAGGCGGATGCTGGCTGTCCCCCATCCTGTCATTCCGAGGAACCCCGATACCATGCCTCGGGGCGACGAGGAACCGACTTTCTTCTCCGAGCGAGATTCCTCGCTTCGCTCAGAATGACATCGAAAGCCGTGGCGCAAGGCCCATAGTTCCGCCCTGTGGTTCTTTGTCCCGACTGAAGAACCGCCGGGCCGAGAAGCGGGCCCTGCGCTACAGGTTGGGCATCTTGTTGGCGCCGCCCTGGGCGACCAGGTTGGTGGCGCGGCGCAGGGATTCAAAGGTTCCCGCATCCGTCCACCAGCCCTCCAGGAAGCTGTAGGTCAGGCTGCCATCGGCAAGATAGGAATTGTTGACGTCGGCGATTTCATACTCGCCCCGGGCGGAGGGCTTGAGCCTGCGAATGCGGTCGAAAACCGTGGCGTCGTACATGTAGATGCCGATCACAGCGTAGGGTGAGCCGGGCCGGGAGGGCTTCTCCTCGATGGTCACAATGCGGTCACCCTCCATCACCGGCACGCCGAAGCGCTCGGGGTCAGGCACCTTGCTGAGAATGATGTGGGCGCCGCGCCCCTGCTTGCGGAACTGGTCGCACGCCGCCAGAATGTTGTTTTCGATGATGTTGTCGCCCAGCACGACGCAGAGGGGCTGACCGTCGGCGAAGTGTTCCGCCAGGCGCAGGGCATCGGCGATGCCGCCTTCTCCGGCCTGGTAGGTATAATTGATATGTTTGAGCCCGAAATCGGAGCCGTTGCCCAGCAGACGCAAGAAATCGCCGGCATTGGCGCCGCCCGTCACCAGCAAGATGTCGGTAATCCCCGCGTTGACCAGAGTTTGAAGGGGATAGAAGATCATGGGCCGGTCGTAAACCGGCAGCAGATGCTTGTTGGTGACGCGGGTGAGCGGCAAAAGCCGTGTTCCCAATCCGCCGGCGAGGATGACGCCTTTCATAGATGCTGTTCGTTGCCGGCGAGACCTGCCTGCCGGCAGACCGGCGCCGGCGTCCCTGGCCTCGACTCAGTTTCCGTTCGGAGCGCCCCGCTTCACCGCAACCATCTGGGCGGCAATGGGATTGAAACCGATATTCAGGGACGCGAAGACCTCGTAGATTCTCTCGGCAGATTCCTGCCGCGCCGCCGCCTCCAGTTCCGCCAGGGTGCGGCGGAATTGCTCGCGGTCAAAGGGGCGGCTCTCCACGACCCTGATCTTCTCGATCGGGGTGGGCGAAAGCCGCTCCGTCATGTCGTCCACCAATTCTTCGTTCAACTTCTCGCCGGGACGCAGCGACGTCGTTTCGATCTGAATGTCCACGCCGGGGCGCAATCCGGAAAGCTCAATCAGGTCCCGGGCCAGCCCGAGAATGTTCACGGGGTCGCCCATATCAAGGATGAAAACCTCACCCCTGGCCCCGAGGGTTCCGGCCTGAATCACGAGGCGGACCGCCTCGGGAATCGTCATCAGGAATCGCTGAACCTCCGGATGCGTGACCGTGACGGGGCCGCCGCGGGCGATCTGTTGCTGGAAGAGTGGAATCACGCTGCCCCGGCTGCCGACCACATTGCCGAATCGAACGCAGGCGAACCGGGTCGGGCCCTCACCGCCGTGCGTTTGCACCACCATTTCGCAGACGCGTTTGCTGGCGCCCATCACCGACATCGGCTTCACCGCCTTGTCGGTGGAGATAAAGACGAAACGTTCCACGCCGGAGCGGACCGCGAGCTCCACCAGGTTGCGCGTCCCGATCACGTTGTTCAGAATCGCTTCGCTCGGATTCAATTCCATCAGCGGAACGTGCTTGTGGGCGGCGGCGTGAAAAACGATCTCCGGTTGAAAGCGGCCAAAGATATAGCACAGCCGGTCCGCGTTCCGGATGTCCGCAATGACCGGATGAATGGAGTTGCCCTTGCCGGACGAAGTGAGCCGAACGTAAATGTCGTTCAGGCCATTCTCATCCTTGTCGAGAAGGCACAGGCTTTCCAAACCGATGGCGTGAAGCTGGGTGGCCAGTTCGGAGCCGATCGATCCTCCCGCTCCTGTCACCAGGATGCGCTTCCCTCGATACGGCGCCAGCATTTCCGACCCGCCGTTGGGCAGATCCGCAATCT
This sequence comes from uncultured Acidobacteriota bacterium, assembly GCA_964533045.1. GTDB lineage: Bacteria > Acidobacteriota > Terriglobia > UBA7540 > UBA7540 > JACQNR01. The sequence goes on from CAZHKT010000191.1 coordinate 2,191, forward strand.
CGCGGCCCAGCAGGTCCGCCAGTTGCACGTCGCGGAATGAAGCGATATTCACCTTGGCGCGGAGAATTTCATCCACGGTGGGGACAATCTTCACCTGCACATTGGTGTGGTCGGCAAGCGCCCAGAGCTTCTTCAGGGTCTCGCGCGGCGCGCGCGGGATGCAAATCACCACCTCGTCCACGGCGTGACGACGAACCATTTCGGGAAGCGAATCGAGCGGACCCAGGACATGGGTTCCAGCGATGGTCCGGCCGATCTTTCCGGGATCGTCGTCCAGAAATCCCACCAGGTTGACGTCCGGCCGCGGTCCGAACTCCGAAGCCACCGCCAGGCCCGCCCGGCCGGCTCCCACCAGAAGCACATTGCGCGCCTCAGCGCCGGCCACCTCCTTCTGTACCTGGCGCTGGTAGAGCACGCGCCGCAAAGCTCGAACACCCAGCGAGCCAAAAAGGGCAAAGGCGAAATCCATGGCGATGATCGCCAGCGAAATCTGGAAATAGGGTCGTAACGGCAAATTACTCGGGTACCCAAACCGAAACAGCAACATGACGGACGTCATCATGGCAAGCGAACGTGCGATCACCAGTGCGTCGCTGAGTGAGATGTACCGCCAGATGAACCGGTAGACGCCCATCTTCCAGTTGATGTAAAGCCGCAGACCCACGACATAAGGAACCCATAGCATGAATTCCTTGACGTCGCCCCAGGGCGGGATTCCTTCGAACCGGATGACGTAAGCCAGCGCGAAAGAAGAAGCGAAGATCAGGGCATCAATCAGAACCTGATTGGTCCGCGTGTAGAGTTTGGTTTCCCGTTTTTCCATGAACCAGAAGTTCGCCTCGCGTTACTCAGCGTTTCTCATCAGACAGCCCGGCAGGCGCCGCCCGTCGCTCAAGCCAATACACCACGCATGTGAACCCGGTCAGAATCGCCACGACCAGCAAGAGAAGGCCGCCCCGCCATGCCGGCGACGACCCCAGGTAAAGCAGCGCCAGGATTCCCATCAATGCATGGAGCGTGAAATACAAACCCGTAATTTTAGCATGGCTGTGACCCAGCTGGACCAGCCGCTGGTAAAGGTGCTGCCGGTGCGATCGCAGAATGGCTTCGCCGCGCTTCAGGCGGCGCAGAAAAGTGAAACCCGTATCCCACAAGGAGACGGCACAGACCATCACCAGCGCGGGCAGCGCTTCCTCGCCCGCCGCCCATTGCGCCATGTGAACCACGAAGAAGGCCAGAGTAAAACCCAGCGGCAGACTGCCGCAATCTCCCATGAAGGTCCGGGCGCGCGGAAAATTGTGGGGCAGGAATCCCAGGCAGGCTCCCGCCAGAATGACCGCCAGCACCACCAGCGCGGGCATTCCAAATTCCCAGGCAAAGGCTGCAAAGAACAGGAAGTGCAATGCGGCCGAGCCCGCCGACATGCCGTTGATGCCATCCATGAAGTTGAAGGAATTGGAAAAGCCGACGAACCAGAGAATGGTCAGGGGAAAGGACCACCAGCCCAGGGCCAGCGGTCCCCATCCCGCCACGCCTACCCATTCAATGCGATAACCCAGCGTTACAATGACTGTGGCAAGCAGTAACTGAGCCATAAGCTTGCGCCCCGGGGTCAGGTGATGGAAGTCATCGTAAAGCCCCAGGGCCGCCATGGCGAGCCCCGCGCTGAGCATGGCAATCTTTTCAGGGCTGATAACGGGATAAGGGACGACTCTGAAACTCCCCAGAACAATGAAGGCTGCGTAGGTGAGTCCCGCCGCGCTCAGGATCCCCAGTCCCCCCAGACGCGGCGTTGGCTCGATATGGGAACTCCGTTCGTTGGGCCGATCGAGCGCTCCCAAACGATGGGAAAGCCCAATCGCCAGCCATGTGGTGAAGATGGAAACAATGAGGCTGGCCAACCCGCCGATCCAAAACAATCGAGCTTCAAGCTCCATGGGGAGGAAAGCCTTCCGAAACAATGTTCACAGGCAGCTCGCCCGGCACCGAACCGGGCGGAAGATTCTCACCGCGGCACGGGCTGCTCGGCGCCGAGTCGGGATAACCAGTAGGCTTTCAGGTCCCGCAAGGTGGTTGCCAGATCAAAACGGCGGGCCCACCCTGCAGCCTCTGCCCTGGACATGTCGCCCCAGAGCTTCGGAGTTTCGCTGGCACGCGCCCGGACCGGATCCACGACGATATCAACCTGGAGGGGACAATCCGCAAGCAGCATTTCGAGCACCGAGCGGATCCGGACGGCGCGTCCCGCACCCAGATGGTACACCTCGCCCGCTAGCCCCTGCTCCAGGAGCAGATGATAGCCGCGCACGATGTCGCGCACGTCGCTAAAATCCCGCTCAACATCGAGGTTCCCAACGTCGATCTTTGGCGGCCGCAGGCCCAGCTCAATTTCAGCCACCTGGCGCGCGAAGTCCGAGCAGACGAAGTGGGACGACTGACGCGGGCCCGTGTGGTTAAAGGGACGCACGCGCACCACGGGGAATCCGTACGTCCGGAAAAATTGATAGGCTACCATTTCCCCCGCAGCTTTGCTCGCCGCGTACGGGTTCGCCGGCCGCAGTGGCGCATCCTCTCGCACCGGCATACACGCCGGGGGCAATGGGCCGTACACTTCCGAGGAACTGACGAACAGGAATCGTGGCGGCGATGCCAGTTCGCGGCACGCCAGCAGAAGCTGAAGCGTGCCGGCCAGATTCACCGCGTAGGTGGCTTCAGGATCTGCGATCGAATTCAAAGGGGACGGCAGCGCTGCAAGGTGGAAGACTCGTTCGGGGCACACCTCCGCGACCGCTTCCCGAATGGGGCGGGCATCACGCAAATCTCCGCGCAAGACACGAACCCGCTCGCGCACGCCAGCGAGATTCTCCAAGCCCTCCTTTTCCGCGGCGAGAACGGTAA
>CAZHKT010000192.1:0-5015 GCA_964533045.1 uncultured Acidobacteriota bacterium
GCCCGGCGATGTGCAGATACAGCGCGGACAAACTGATCGGCAGGCCGGTGCGCCAGCTCGTGCCCAGGTCGCCCCGCAGGACCGCGCCTTCCAGGTGTTCACCGCCCGCATGGGCGCGGCCTCCAGCCAGGGACAAAACTGAGCCGGCCTCGGGTTCAGGGAGATATGCTGTTATGAATCTCGCGATTCGTGTCCGCATTCTGACCGGTGCGGTGCTGTTGTTGCTCCCCGTTGCGATCCTGTGGGGCCAGAACCAAGGGGACGCTCCTTCGCAGGCTCCCGCCGCGGCCAAGGGGAAGGGCAAAGGCAAGGGAGCGCCGAAGCAGCCCTCGCGGCCCACGCCGCGCTGGCCGGACGGCCATCCGATGCTGAGCGCGCCTCCGGGCGAAATCGGCTACTGGAACAGCGGAACGGGCGGACTCACCGGGAAGAACGGGAACAATCTGCCGACCAATCTCGAGATCGACGAGGTTCCCTTCCAGCCGTGGGCGAGGGCGTTGTTCGATGAGCGCCGGCGCACGCAGTCCAAGGATGACCCGCATGTGCGCTGCGTGGCGCCGGGCGGGCCGCGCCAGTTCCACACGCCGTTCGGCCTGTTAATCTACGAACTGCCGGAGGCCAAGCGCGTACTGGTACTTTCCGGCGGCGGGCCGCGCACCTGGCGCGTGATTTACACCGATGGCCGGCCGCATCCGACCAGCGACGATTTCAACCCGACCTTTCTTGGACACTCGGTGGGCAAGTGGGAAGGCGATGTTCTGGTGGTCGACAGCGTCGGCTACAACGAGAAATTCTGGTTCGCGCGCGCCGGCTATCCCCACACCGAGGCGCTGCACCTGGTGGAACGGATCTCGCGCCCGGACTTCAACACGTTGAAGTACGAGGTGACCGTGGAAGATCCCCGGACCTACACGCGCCCGTGGACTGGCGGGCATTACATCACCTGGGTGCCCAACCAGGACTTCGAGGAGTATTTTTGCCAGGAAAACAACCGCGACATCGATCACATGGTGGGACAATGAAGACGCGGCGCGCGATTTTGCTGGCCGGCGGCGCGGCGCTCGCTGCGTTGGCGCAAGAGGGCCATCCGTTAACCGGCACCTGGCACGGATCCTGGGGCGGAACGAATGACGTCACGTTGGTGATGTTCTGGGAGGGAACGAACCTAGCGGGGATCATCAACCCGGGCTTTGACTCGATGCGCATGGAGAACATCCGGCTCGATCCGAAAGGATGGCTGGTGCACATCGAGGCGGATTCGAAAGAAGGCCGCATCGCGATGGACGGCAAGATCGAAAACGTCACCAACGCGCGGCGGTCCATCGTCGGCACCTGGACGCAGGGCAACCGCAAAAGTGAATTCAAGATCGTCCGGGACAACTAACTATATCGAGGCTGATCCAGACGTGCGGGTTGACCCGTTCGAGGCCGGCGACCTTACCCTTCAGCGTGAGGGGAGAGCGATCGCCTCCAGTCAAGCCCTTGCTATACTCGATTCTGACTCCCCGGGAGGGTACACACATATGCGCAGATTGTTCATCACACTCACTTCGACAGCCGCAGTCGCGGTTTTAGCCTTCACGGTTTCGGCGCAAGCGCCGCAGGAGAAAGGAGGCAAGGGCGGCGGCGGCGGCAAAGGCGGTCCCCCGCCGGCGATCGTGCAGATCAAGCCCAATCTGTACGAGGTTACCGGCATCGGCGGCAACACCACGGTCCGCGTCACCGATGAAGGCTTGCTGATCGTCGACACGAAGAACCTCGGGCAGGCCAACTACGACCAGTTGATGACCCTGATCAAGACGGTCACCCAGCAGCCGCCCAAGTTCGGCGTCATCACCCACGTGCACCAGGATCACAGCGGCAACATCGGTCCGCTGATCGCCGCAGGGGCGCAAGTGGTGGCGCACGAGAATCTAAAGAAGGCTCTTGAGACCACCTACAATCCGCCGCAAGGCAAGCCCGCCTCGCCCAACGTGACGTACACCGGCAACTACACCATCCGGCTCGGCGGAACCACCACGCAGGTTTATAACTTCGGCCCGGCGCACACCGGCGGCGACAGCATCGTCTATTTCCCCGACCTTCGGGTGGTCTCGGGAGGCGACGCGATTCCCAATGGCGCCCCCAACTGCGATTTTCCCAACGGCGGGAGCGTGACCAACTGGCCCAAGTTCCTGGACGAAGTGCTCAAGCTCGACTTCGACACGCTGATTCCGGGTCATGGCGACGTGATGACCAAACAGCAAGTCCAGGAGTACAAGCAAAAGTGGGAGACGTTCATTTCGCGCGCCGTTGCCGAAGTGAAGAAGGGCACGCCCAAGGAGCAATTGCTGGCGGCGATCAAGGTCGACGACCTCGGCTGGAACACCAACAGCTATAACCAGGCGGGGCGCCTGGATGCCTTTTACGCCGAGTTGCAGAAGGCCGCGCAGTAAGTGAACGTCAGCATTGCTTCCCAACCGGCGGCCCAAGTGGAGGCGGACGCGGCCGCAGCGGTCCTGTTTGAAGAGGAGTCCGCCGTACCCCAGGAACTGGCCGCGGCCAGTTCCTGGTTGGCGGAATTGCGCGGCTCCGGCGAATTCACCGGGAAAACCGGCGAAATGGCCATCGCCCACCTGCCCGCCGGATTCGCGGCCAAACGCCTGGTGGTCGTAGGCGGCGGCAAGCGCGCTGCTTTCGATTCCGCCGCGCTGCGCCGCGCGGTTGGCACGGCCACACGCACGCTGAAACAGAAGGGCGTGAAATCGCTGGCCTGGCTGCTGGCCGACGGCAGCGCCGAGGCCGCCGTCGAAGGCGCGCTCATCGGCAACTTCGAACCGGATCAGCACAAAACGACGCGCGAGTCGAAATCGCTGGAGGCCTTTCAGGTGCTCGCCGGGGATTCCCAAAGCATGCGCGAAGCGGTCGAGCGCGGCGTCATTCTGGCCGAATCCCAAAACTTCACGCGCGAGCTGGTGAACGAGCCGGCCAATCTGCTGACGCCTTCCTTGCTGGCCGCGCGGGCGCGCGCCATGGCAGCCGACTCCGGCCTGGAATGCGAAGTGCTGGACCGGGAACGCATGCGCCAGTTGGGCATGGGATCGCTGCTGGGCGTGGCGCAGGGTTCGGCCGAGCCGCCGGTTTTGATCATCGTGCGTTACAGGCCGGGCGCCGCGGCGCCCGCCGCGGATCACCTCGGATTGGTGGGCAAGGGCGTTACCTTCGATACCGGCGGCATCTCCATCAAGCCCTCCGAGGGCATGGAGAAGATGAAGTACGACATGGCGGGCGGCGCGGCGGTGCTCGGCGCCATACGCGCCATCGCGCGGCTGAGGCCGAAGATTCCGGTGACGGCGCTGGTGCCCGCGGTTGAGAACATGCCCGGCAGCCGCGCGCAAAGGCCCGGCGATATCGTGACGTCGCTTTCCGGCAAGACGATTGAAGTGCTGAACACGGATGCCGAAGGCCGGCTCATCCTCAACGATGCGATCACCTACGCGCAGCGCCTGGGCTGCACGCATCTGGTGGATGCGGCCACGCTGACCGGAGCGATTGTGGTGGCCCTGGGGCACGTAAACATCGGCGTTTTCTCGAATCACGACGCAATGCTCGCGCGAGTGATGGCGGCGGCGAAAACCGAAGGCGAGAAGGCCTGGCACATGCCGCTGGACGAAGATTATAAAGAACTGCTGAAGAGCGCCTTTGCCGATCTTGCCAACGTCGGGGGGCGGTGGGGCGGCGCGATCAGCGCAGCATATTTCCTCAAGGAGTTCGCCGGCGACACGCCGTGGGTGCATCTGGACATCGCGGGAACCGCCTGGCTGGATGACGCCAAGCCGCATATGGCGAAGGGGCCGACCGGTGTTTGCGTGCGAACGCTGGCTCGCCTGGCGATGGACTGGCAATAGCCGCGAAGCCACCGGTATGAACGCAAATCGGCGAGTCCTGGCGGCGCTGCTGTTGTGTGACCCGGTTCTGGCGCAAACACCCGGGCCCGTGCTGGACCTGCTGCGAACGGCAACGCAGGCGCTTTCCGAGCGCGACACGCGGCGCTTTCTCGAGCAGTTCGATCCGGCGATGCCGCGCTACGACGCCTTGGCGCGAAACGCCGCTCTGCTGGTGGCCTCGCAAGGGGCTGAGTCGAGCATCGAGGTGATTGGCGACGAAGGCGACGGCCTGGTCCGCAGGCTGGAACTTGACTGGCTGCTGCGTGCGGGCGCCAGCCCGGCGAAACGGCAGGTCGTGAAAGTGACCGTGGAGCGGCGCGCGCGGACCTGGAAGATCACCGCGCTCGATCCCGTGGAGTTTTTCGCCCAGCCGTCTTCCCGCTGAACGCGCGACTTTCCTCAAAGCGCCTTCTCAATGGGCATCGCCAGTGGCGGCTCGATCAGGAACCGCATCTGAGCCATCCGCGCCAGCGCGGCGCGGATCGCGGCTTCCCTGGCTGGCTCCACGGTGATCACGAACGGCAGGTCGCGCCAGTTGGCGTTGGGGAGCTGCAGCACTGCGTCGATCGAAATGTTTTCCGCCGCCAGCGCTGTAGCGAGCTGGGCAATGATGCCGGGCCGGTCCTCCACGCGGAATCGCAAATAATACGCCGAGACGAGCTTGTCGATGTGCACGGGTCGATACTCGCCCAGCATCGCGAAGGCGAAGGGCGAGACGCGCTCGGCTCCGGAGTGGCGGATATCCCGCGCGACGCGCATCAGGTCGCTGACCACCGCGACGCCCGTGGGATGCGCTCCCGCGCCGCGGCCGTAGTAGAACGTATCGGCTCCAAAATCCCCGCGGACCCACACCGCGTTGTAGGCTCCGCGCACACCGGCAAGAATCGTATTGTCCGGAATCAGCGACGGGCGAACGGAAAGGATCAGCCCGGCGTGGGTCTGCCGCGCGGCGCAGATCAAGCGGATGGTGTGGTGAAGCTGATGCGCGTAGTCGAAATCCACCGGCGTGATGCGGCGGATGCCTTCGGTGTAGATCGCCTCCGGCCGCACACGTTCACCGAAAGCCAGCGTGGAGAGAATCGCCAGTTT
>CAZHKT010000193.1:0-4983 GCA_964533045.1 uncultured Acidobacteriota bacterium
TAGATTGCCAACCTAGACAATCCAATACTCGAAGGAGGGGCCAATGAGACCAATCATGTGGCTGTTAATTTGGTTGTTCTTAGGGGAAACTTCCAGCTTGTGGGCCGACGGTTGCAATGAGGTTGTGTACACTGAGGTCCAATGTTCTTCTGCGTCTTGCCAGCAAACTGTGCGAGTTGGCGGATGCGAGAACTGGAGCTACAGAGAATGCTATACGACCCATATTGTAAATTGTTGCGGGACTGAGGTTGCAGACCATGCCTCACTCCCATGGTGCTTCATAGTATCGCTGCCATTGGAGAAGAAGCTCAGAGAGCTCGCAGTCGCGACCGGAGTAGTCGTCTATGTTCCGAATTGCAGCGGTGGATTTTCACGCGTGCCCAACATCTGAACCCAAACTTACACGATGGCAAACGATGGCTAGGGTTGCCCAAGCAGGTGGTTTGATATGGTTGATCGTCTGTGGCGGGAGCGTGTCCGCTCCCGCCCAGGAGTCATCATTATTGGAGCTTGAGGTGGGAAAGGAAGTAACGGTACTGAACGAATATGCGGGGCCCATGTTCAATGAAGCCAAATGTGATGCGGACGGTAACATATATTTTCGCCGATACCAGGAAGACATGTTCACGAGCCCCGTAACCAAAGTGTCGCGGGATGGGAAGCAAGTGACCCGAATTCCCTTTGATGCGGTCCCCGGAATCGAAGGGCGCCTTACGGCCACCGACTTTGGCGTGAGTCTTCGAGGAGAAGCCTTCTACATTACCAGGGACAGCAAGGGACGCGTTCGTGTGGTCCGGTACGCCAAAGACGGAACTTATAACTCGACGACTGATATCGGCCACATCAGAGTTGCGATCAAAGTCGCAATGTTTTCGTCGGGACAGTTCTTGGTCTCTGGAACGCGGGCCCTTGGTGTGGGGTACCCGTCTGCTGAAGAATCATTTACCGGGGTGTTTGATTTTGATGGCAGTTTGATTCGACGTGTAAGCCTCCCGGGTGACCGTGAAAAGATCGCCCTGGACAAGCCCACGAACGTGGAATCTATCACCGAGCATCAGAAAGAGATCAGCAGTCAAGTCGCCGTTCCGGCCGAAGACGGGAACGTGTACCTCTTCCGGCCCGGTTCACCCGCTCAAATCTGGGTGGTCTCTCCAAAAGGTGATGTTTTAAGGTCTTTCCTGCCGGAGGGCCCTTCCGACAAGATGCGCGCGCGGTCCATCAAGGTGGCGGGGGGGCGAATCGTCGTTCAGTTCTCGGAGTCAACCGGCGATGGGCACGTGGTAAGGGAGATCGTGTCACTATTCGATGCCAGTACCGGAGAAAGAATGGCCGATTACGAAGTGCCGATGGGACTGTCTGGTATGCTCGCCTGCTATACCCCAGACGGTTTCATCTACCTCGGGGCAAATCAACAGCAACAACTCCTTCTGAAGCTCGCGCCGCTCAAATGACATACTGCCCTCCCCGGCCCTTATCGACGGATACCCTGGACAGCTTGCCTCGCGGGGGCGCTCCCCGGCCGCGCTTTGCCCCCTTCCGTCCCCCTGAACGGATAGGAATTTCTCCTCAATTTGTATTAGGAGAAGCCGTTGGTTTTTCACCGCTTTGGATTGACTGAACTTGCTCACGCGCTGGCCTTCGGCGTCTTGCTCATCTTCGGATTCTATCTCTGATTGATCCGCGTCAGGCTTCGCGGAACAGGCCTGCGGCACGCCGCACCTCTCAGTTGGCATTGACCGCAGTGCTGGCGTAGGCAATGCGGCCGGCAGGCGGTGCGTCGTCGGCGGAGGTTTCCTCGAAGGCGGAGGATTCCCCCGCCGGTGCATGGAGCGGGGCCTCCAACTTCTGAAGGACGGCGGGGACATATTTCAGCGTTTCCTGCGGAAGGGCGCCGCGACGCCGCAGTGTCCAGAAGTCGCGGGCGCCGGTCCGGCTCAGAGCCTTCGCCACGCGATCCTCGCCCGCGTTGTAGGCGGCGAGAGCGAGCGGCCAATCCTGAAACTGGGCGTAGAGATCCTTGAGATAAGACGCCGCCGCCCGGGTCGATTTCGCCGGATCCAAGCGCTCGTCGCTGCTCGGTTCCACGCTCAGCCCGTAACGGCGTGCCGTGGCGGGCATCAACTGCCACAGCCCCCGCGCCCCCTTGGGGGAAAGGGCCCTCGGATCGAACGCACTCTCGACCGCCACCACGGAAGTGAGGCCGGATGGCAAGCCCTGCTCTTGAAGCAGAAGAGCGATGGCTGAGACCCTGCCATCTTGGGCCGCGGGAGTGGTTCCGAGCAAATCAGCATTCGCGGCTCGCGCCCGGGGCATCGCGGCCCGCGGCCGTGCGCTCTCAGCCCTCAGGCGCTCGATGCTTTCATCCAGCCGCTCCACCAGGCCCTGCTGCCAGGGGTCGGCGGCGTGCGCGCCCAGAGGGGCGAACGCAAAAAACAGGATCAGAACACGCGCTTTCCTGATTCTCATAACGCTTTCACCTTGGCCAGTGCCTGCGTGTAATCCAGCAACTCGCCGCCGTGCTGTTGCTGGTAGGCCTCCGCCGACTGCCGCGACTCGAACGCCACCAGGCTGGGCAGGCAGCGGTCATAATCCCGCACAGCAACCCCCTGCGGTTGCCGTTCGACGGGCGTCGAATGCATGGTGCAATGGGAAATGTTCCCGCCCTCGATGTAGAAGGCCTGCTCGGCGGGGATCAACTTGCCGCTCGGCCAATCGGTTGCCAGCGCGCGCCTGACCGCGCCCGGGTGCTCAAACTGGTAGTGCATGCCGCACCGCGGGCAGCAGGCGTCTTCATGACCGCGCGCCAGCTCCAGGCGGTAGGTCACGCCGGCATGCAGGCCGCGCTCGCAGACGCGGCAGACGTCCGGCACGGGCCGCGAAATCGAGAAATAGCCCCAGACGCCCAGCGCCGTGATGACGGCAATCGAAGCCAGACTGATCAGCGCATCTTTCAGTTTCATGCCGGCAACCCTCAGAAACTTAAAAATCGAAGAGCGGATAATTCTCCCGCTGGCTAACTGCCGACTGCCTACTTATCGACGACCGCGACCCGCAGGCTGGGTTTGACCTCGAAGTGCCACTTCCATATGGCGTAGATCGCCGGATAGACCACCAGTTCCATGATGAACGACGTAAAGATGCCTCCGATCATGGGCGCGGCGATGCGCTTCATCACATCGGCGCCCGTGCCCGCAGACCACATGATGGGGAAGAGCCCCATGAACATGGTGGCCACGGTCATGACCTTGGGCCGCACGCGCTTCACGGCGCCGTGGAGGATGGCTTCCCGCAAGCCCTCCCAGCTCGTGAGCCGACCTTTCTTTTTCCACTCCTCGTAGGCCAGATCGAGGTAAAGAAGCATGAAGACGCCGGTTTCCGCGTCCACGCCCATCAACGCGATCAGCCCCACCCACACCGCGATGCTCATATTGTACCCCAGCCAGTGAAGCAGCCAGACCGCGCCCACGGCGGAGAAGGGCACGGCCAGAAACACGATGAAGGTCTTCACGGCGGACTTTGTGTTCAGGTAGAGCAAGACAAAGATCACGAAGAGCGTCAGGGGCAGGACGAACCGCAGGCGTTCGCGGATGCGCTGGTGAGACTCGTACTGGCCGCTCCAGGCCAGGCTGTAGCCGGTGGGCAGATGGGGCTCGACCTGCTCGCGCACGACGCGGCGCGCCTCCTCGACGTAGCTGCCCAGGTCGCGCCCCGCCATATCGACGTACACGTAGCCGGAGAGCAGGCCGTTTTCGTTGCGAATCATTCCTGGCCCGTCGACGAGGCGAAAGTCCGCTACCTCCGCCATGGGAATCTGCGCGCCGGAAGGCGTCGAAATCAGCACGCGGCCGAGCCGCTCCGGGTCGCTGCGGTAATCTCGCAGGTAACGCACGTTCACCGCGTAGCGCTCGCGGCCTTACACCGTGGTGGTGATGTTCTCGCCGCCCACCGCGTTCATGATGTACGTCTGGGCGTCATCCACGGTCAGGCCGTAACGCGCCAGTTGATCGCGCTTGAGATGGAAATCGAGAAAGTACCCGCCCGTGGTGCGCTCGGCATAAACGCTGCGCGTGCCGGGAATGTGGGCGAGGGCGCGTTCCACATCGCGCCCGATCTGCTCGATCTGCTTCAAATCCGACCCGTAGATCTTGACGCCTACTGGCGTCCGGATGCCGGTGGTCAGCATGTCAATGCGATTGCGAATGGGCATGGTCCAGGCGTTGGTGGTGCCCGGAATTTTGAGCGCCGCATCCATCTCTTCGATCAATTCTTCCTGGCTGATGTGGTCGGGCCAGAACCGGCGCAACGCGCCTCCGGCCCAGCCAGGGACGCGGCCGGACCACCACTGCGCCTTGGGCCGCCACTGTTCCTGCGGCTTAAGCACTACGGTGGTTTCCATCATGGAAAAAGGCGCAGGGTCCGTCGATGTTTCTGCCCGGCCCGCTTTGCCGAATACGCGCTCGACTTCGGGGAACGTTTTGAGTACCCGGTTTTGGATCTGCAAAAGCCGCTCCGCCTCCGTGACCGACATGCCGGGCAGCGTCGTCGGCATGTAAAGGATCACCCCTTCGTTGAGCGGCGGCATGAATTCCGAACCAAGTTTCTGGAAGACGGGTACCGTCACGGCCACCGTCGCCGCGGCGGCGATCACCACCGTCCACTTGAATCGCAGCGCGAGCAAGGCGACGGGATAATAAATCCACATCAGCACGCGGCTGATGGGATGTTTCTCCTCTTTGTGAATCTTTCCCACCAGCACCGCGTTGGCGATCCAACTGAGGAAGCGCGGCCGGAAGCTGTAGGGCTTCAGATGGGTGAAGAGCAGTCGCATGGCGGGATCCAGGGTGATGGCGAGTAGCGCCGCGATGAACATGGAGAAATTCTTGGTGAAGGCCAGCGGCTTGAACAGCCGGCCTTCCTGCGCTTCCAGAGCGAAGATGGGCATGAAGGAAACTGCGATAACCAGCAGCGAGAAGAAACTCGCCG
>CAZHKT010000194.1:0-4905 GCA_964533045.1 uncultured Acidobacteriota bacterium
GACACCCTCTCTCTTTCCAACTCAATTTTCAACACGAAATGTTACAGCCTAACGGCGGCGCGCTTCCCCGGCGCGGTAGCGCTTCACGCCGGCATAGACGCCGATGGCCACCGCCAGGCCGAGGCAGCCAAAGACGGCCGCCAGGCTGCCCAGCACCCCCGCCACGATGCGCAGGCCGATGCCCTGCCCCACCGCCAGCACGGTTTCGTCACCGTCGGTCCCTTGTGGATACTCGGCCGAGAGGATATAGACGCCCGGCTGGTCAACCGTGAAATCTAGGAACGATACTCCCGAGCGCCCGCCCATGCTGTAAGTGGTATTCGAGAAGGAGCGTTTCAGCTCCACCGGCGCGCCCGTGGTCTTCGAGCGCAGCGAACACTCCAGGCCCGGCACGCCTCGGCTGGCGGAATAGAGGCGCTGGCCGACCACGCTCTCGTGCTCGTGAAAGATGGTGTAGTTTCCCGGCTTGGCCAGGGTCACTTCGCCGCTCCCCGGCACGACGACCTGCGGCATACCCTCGTAAATGCCGCTCAGGCTTTTCCACAGAATGAGCGCGAAGAGGACCCATCCCGCGACGAATAATAGCGCCGCGACGCCGTAAAGCCAGCGGCCGGGACGTATCGCTTGCTCGGCGAGCGCAGAATCACCGTTCATGTTGCACCTCGGAACACGCCATCTATATCACAGAATGGCTAAGGGCGGGTACGGCGCACGAAATGGCGCAGGTGAATGGCGAAGGGCTTGAACTTGGCGGCGAGGGGGCGGTCGGAAGTGACCAGCGGAACGCCTCCGCTCCCAGGCCGGGAAGCGCCGGCACCAGCTGCCGCTATGAAGAGTGGCGCGACAGAAGATTGACTTCCCCCGGGGCAGCCGATAACCTACGAAGAAAGGCATGGATATCTACGCCGAAATCGCCAAGCTTCGGAAGGAAGGCCGCAAGGCGGCGCTCGCCACCATTATTCAGGTGCAAGGCTCGATTCCGAGCTACGAGAGCTCGAAGATTCTGGTGCGCGACGACGGCTCGATGGTGGGCACGGTGGGCGGCGGCTGCGTCGAGGCGGAGGTCTGGAGCGTGGCGCAGGACGTGATGCGCGAGGAGAAGCCGCGCCGCCTCCACTTCAATCTGAACAACCGGCCCGAGTACGATGACGGCCTGATTTGCGGCGGCTCGCTCGACATTTTTGTGGAGCCCATTCTCGCCACGCCCACGCTTTTCATCTTCGGTGGCGGACACGTTTCTCTGTATCTTGCAAGAGTCGCCAAGGTCGCCGGGTTTGACGTCGTGGTGGCGGACGACCGCGAATCGTTCGCCAACGCGCAGCGATTCCCGGAAGCTGAGAAGACCCTCGCCGGGGCGTGGGAAGAGATTTTTCCTCAAATTACCGTCAACGATTGTTCCTACCTCGTGCTGGTGACGCGCGGGCACAAGGGCGATTTAACTTGCCTGCGCTGGGCGCTCACCACGCCGGCGCGCTATATCGGCATGATCGGCTCGCGGCGCAAATTCGTGGAGATCGTGAGGGTTCTGGAAAGCGAGGGCGTTTCGCGGGAGGCGATAGCGCGCGTGCATTCGCCCGTCGGCCTCGATATCGGCGCGCTCACGCCGGAGGAGATCGCCGTCTCGATCGTCGCCGAGATGATCGCGGTGCGGCGCGGGGCGACGGCGGCGACCGGTCTCGCCATGCCCCGGCAGAAGTCAGGAGCCCGAAGTCAGAAGCCCGAATGAACACGGGAGGTTTGGTTTCAGGATGCCCCCGGTTCGCCCCCTGTCACCTGGAGTCTGTTGCTGTTCCCTCCTATGATCGCTGGAATCATTTTGGCCGCGGGCGAATCGCACCGCATGGGGCGCGACAAGGCGCTGCTCGCCTATCGGGGCCGGACTTTTCTTGAAACCATCATTCAAACCTTTCGCGCAGCGGGCATTGAAAACATCGCCGTCGTTCTCGGGCACCACGCCGAGGAGATTCAGAAAGCAACTGGCCTTGGTGGGGCACGCGTCGTTTACAATCGCGATTATCCGCAGGGCCAGACCTCGTCGCTTCAGGCAGGAATTCGCGCTGTAGCGGCGGTGTCCCCACCGCCGCTTCCCATTTCAAATGGCAGCGGTGAGGACACCGCCGCTACGGCCGGCGTGGACGCCGCCGCTCCGGGAGCCATCGTGCTCGCACTGGTGGATCATCCCGCCGTGGCCCCGGCCACGGTGAAGAGGCTGCTGGAGGCTTTCCGCGAGTCGCAGGCGCCCGTGGTGATTCCAACCCATCAGGGGCAGCGCGGACACCCCGTGGTGATTTCGCGCGCGCTGTTTGCGGAATTGCTCGCGCTGGGCCCCGGCCAAGGCGCCAACACCGTCATCCGGAAATATCGCGACGTGACGGGGTTCGTGGAAGTGGATGATCCCGGCGTCCTGCTCGACGTGGACGACGAGGAAACCTACCAGGCAATGCCGTGACCATCTCTCCGGCGTCGAGCCGGAACACGGCGCCGGGCGCCCACCGTCCGGCCAGCTCTGCTCAACGCGGCCGCTGCGCGAGACATCCCCCCGGGGCTAACGCGAGAAGAGTTCACCACCGAGCGCCCGCGGCTTGCGGGATTCTCCTCGGGCGGTGGAACGGAACCGGTCAAGGATTTCGCAGCTGCTCCAGGAGTGTCTTCAGCGCGTCCGCGGCGAGTGTTGCCGCGTGCCTGGAGGGAGGGGGAACACCGTCGAGCGCGGCCTCAAAGTCCTCGGGAGCGAGAGGACGAAGGTCCGAAAGCCGGCGCCCGTGCAAGTGTTCCGCCAGCCAGGAACCGCAGGCCACCGCCGGCACGCAGCCCGCCACTTTGAACTTCGCCTGGGCAATCTGACCGTCGTGCACACACACCCACAACTTCATCAGGTCGCCACAGGCGGGATGGGAAACCTCGACCACCGCCGTGGCGTCTTCAATCTCGCCGGCGTGGCGTGGATGGTGGAAGTAATCGAGAAGCCTGGCAGAGTACATGGGCGCTATTCTCTAAGGACTCGGCATGCCCCGTCGCTGGCAAGGGTCTAATGCACCATGCCGCCGAACACCATCAGGTGAAGCACGATCACCATCGCCACGCCAGCGGCGACGGTGAGGGCGGGCTTCAGCCCTCGCCCCTTGTTCACTTCAGGGATCAGGTCCGACGCGGCCACATAGAGGGTCGCGCCGGCAGCGAGCGCCAACCCGACATTCACGGAGCGTTGCGCCATCGTCATGGTGAGCACGCCGAGAACCTTGGCAATCGCCAGGGTGCCGGCCGCGCCCATGCCCGCTCGGCCGGTCTTTCCCGCCGCCTTCACCACCGAAGCAATCGTAAAGCCCTCGGGAATATTGTGGATAATCATGGCGCCGGAAATGATGGCTCCCAGCCAGTTGCTCACCAGGAAGCCGGAGGCAATCGAGACACCGTCAAAAAAACTGTGAATGGTCAGGCCGGCGACTGCGGACTTCATGACCCGCGGATTGAGGAATTCGTGGTCGTGGGTCTCCTCCCCGAAATGGAAGTGCGCGGGCAGGGAATGTTCGAAGACGTGGACGATGAAGTAACCGGTGAGGATGAGCACCGGACCGCCGCTGGGGGCCAGCGCCAGGCTTTGCGGAATCATCTCGATAATCACCGTGGCGAGCATGAAACCGGAACCCAGCGCGATGAAGTAGGCAAGAAACGTCCGGCTCCAGGGCCGCGCCGAGACGATCGCCGCGCCAAACAGGTTGGCGGCGCCCGCCACAAGGCCGAGTACGAGGCTGATCCAGAAAACGCTCATACGAGTGAGCAGGGCAAGTGACGAGTGACACGTGACGAGATCGGGCCGTCGGGTGATGGAGTGACTGAACTATTGGATTGCCAGCTTCATCGTCGTCGGTTCTCACACCCTCGAAGACTCACATTCCTACTCCCTACTTTCGACTGCCTGCTTCTTGCTTCTCTCTCGTTACTCGTCACTTGTCATTCGTCACCGTCTCTTCATCCCGAGTGCCGGATGTGCACAACCTCCCCGTCTTTGACGATGTAGTCCTTCCCTTCCAGTCGCAGCTTGGCTTGCTGTTTCGCCTCGTTCAGTCCGCCGCACTGAACCAGGTCGTCGTAACTCACAACTTCCGCCCGGATGAAGCCTTTTTGCAGGTCGGAGTGAATCGCGCCCGCGGCTTCGACCGCCGTGGTGCCCGCGCGAATCGTCCAGGCACGGCACTCATCCTCGCCCACGGTAAAGAACGAAATCAGCCCCAGCAAGTGGTAACTGGACCGAATAAGCCGCGCCACGGCGGACTCGGTGAGCCCGTAGCTGGCGAGAAAGTCGGCCGCTTCCTCGTCGCTCATCTCGGCCAGTTCCGCCTCCACCTTGCCGCAGACCGCCGTGACTTCCGTCCTCGGGCGCGGGGTGACTCCATAAGCCGCAGCCAGGTCGGCAGCCGACTGCGTCTTCGCAGCATCCTTCTCGCCCAGGTTAAAGACGTAGAGCATGGGCTTGAACGAAAGGAAGGTGAAGCCGCGGATGATCTTCTCCTCGTCGGGCGCGAGGGCCAGTTCGCGCAGCGGTGTCTGCTTCTCCAGCGCCGCCTGGAGCCGGACCAGGACCTGGTGTTCCTTCTCGAGCACGGGATTCTTCTGCTTCTTGAGGTCCTTGCCGAGCCTCTCCAGCCGCTTCTCCACCGAGGCGAGGTCGGAGAGGATCAATTCCAGTTCCACGCTCTCGATGTCGCGGCGAGGATCCACCGAGCCGCTCTCATGAGGAATCGCCTCGTCTTCAAAGGCGCGCACCACGTGGGCCAGCGCGTCCATGTCGCGCAGCGCGGCGGACGGGGTGCCGGAGCGCGCCAGTTCAATGACGCTGCCCGGCAGGTCCACGTATTCGACGCTGGCATAGACGGACTTCTTGGGCTGAAACATCTGGATCAGCCG
>CAZHKT010000195.1:0-4883 GCA_964533045.1 uncultured Acidobacteriota bacterium
CATGCTTAACCGGAGATGCCTTACCCAGTTTCAACACGATCCGTTGACAGCGCCGAAGGTCGCCGCTACTTTGAATTCCCCCACGCGCGCATCTATAATAGTGAGTTTGGCAACTCATACCGGACTTCACAGGGCGTACCTGGGTTTATTTTGGCCACCATCGGGCACAATTCGGCAGGCGGACCGGCGGCGGATTTGAGCGCCGCCCCATCCCTCACAGCGCCATCCTCCACGGAGGCCATCCACGTTCGCGGCGCGCGCGTTCACAACCTGAAGAACATTGACTGCGAGATTCCCCACCACAAGCTGACCGTGGTAACCGGGGTTTCGGGCAGCGGCAAATCCAGCCTGGCGTTCGACACCATCTACGCCGAGGGCCAGCGGCGCTATGTCGAGTCGCTCTCCGCCTACGCGCGGCAATTCCTGGAGCGCATGGAAAAGCCCGACGTGGACGCGGTGGAAGGCATTGCGCCCGCCGTCGCCATCCGGCAGAAGAATTCCACGCGCAATCCGCGCTCCACCGTCGCCACCGCCACCGAGATTTACGACTACCTGCGCCTGCTGTTTGCTCGCATCGGCGTCACCCTCTGCCCTCAATGCGGCGAGACGGTTCGCAAAGACAGCGTGGACGAGATTGCGGAGCGCATTCTGGCGTTCGAGCCGGGCACGCGCTTCTATGTTCTGTTTCAAGTGACGCCGGGAATGGAATCCTCCGCCCCGCGGGGTCGCAAGCATGCCGCAATGGGGCCAGATGGCGCGGGCGCGCTGGCCCTTAGCCCGGCACGGCGCCGGGGAGCGGGGCAGGCTGCGCCCGAAGCTCCCGCTGCTGTCCCGAAGGGCGGCGCTGCAGTGCCCGATGAGGCGCTCAAGGCGCGCCTTGCCTCGCTGCGACAGAGCGGATTCAACCGTCTGTACCAGGATGGCCACATCTTCGAATTCTCGACGCCGGAATCGTTGCTGGAACTGGACTTCACTCGCCCGGTGTTCGTGCTGGTGGACCGGCTTTCGGTGGACGCGGAGGTTCGGCAGCGGCTGATCGATTCCATCGAACTCTGCTACCGCGAGGGTGGGGAAGCCATCCTGGAGTTCGCCGCCTCGAACGGCCAGCCCGCGCCGGAGCGGCTGGTCTTCAACGACCGCTTTGAGTGCAAGCGCTGTCGGAAGGCATTTCCCGAGCCCGAGCCTCGTTTCTTCTCATTCAACAATCCCTACGGAGCCTGCCCGCGCTGCCAGGGCTTCGGCAATACGGTGGACGTCGATCTCGACCGGGTGATCCCCGACAAGAGCAAGACGCTCGCCGAAGGCGCCATCGAGCCCTGGACCAAGCCGCGCTATCGCGTCTGGGCCAACGAGATGAAAGCGGGGGCGCGCGCCGCCGGCGTCCCGCTCGATGTGCCCTTCTATCAGCTGACCGAGGCGCAGCGCCGCTGGGTGCTGGAAGGCGACCAGAACGTGGACGGCGTACGCGGCTTCTTCAATTACCTGGAGCGCAAGAAGTACAAACTGCACGTCCGCGTCTTCCTCAGCCGCTATCGCGGCTACACCCTCTGCCCGGAATGCCAGGGCGGCCGACTGCGCCGCGAGGCGCTTCAGGTGCGTATCGCCGGGAGGTCCATTACCGACGTCTGCCGGATGTCGGTGCAGGCGGCCTACGAGTTCTTCAACGGCCTGCGCCTGACGCCCTTTCAGGCGACGGTGGCCGAGAAGGTGCTGGAGGAGATCCGTTCGCGACTGAAGTTCCTCTACAAGGTGGGGCTGGAGTACCTGACGCTGGACCGCCTCGCCTCCACCCTTTCGGGAGGCGAGGCGCAGCGCATCCAGCTTGCCACTTCGCTCGGCTCGAATCTCGTCGGCGCGCTCTATGTTCTGGATGAGCCTTCCATCGGCCTGCACGCGCGCGATACCGGCCGCCTCATCAGCATCCTGGAAAATCTGCGCGACATCGGCAACACGATCCTGGTGGTCGAGCACGACCCTGAGATGATGCGTCATGCCGACCACCTCCTCGACCTCGGCCCGGGCGCGGGCGAGCACGGGGGCCGGGTAATTTATCAGGGTGACCTGCCGGGCCTGACCGAATGCGCGGTGTCGCTGACCGGGCGCTACTTGCGCGGCGAACTCGCGATTCCGGTTCCCGCCCTGCGTCGCCGACCCGGCAAGCGCTGGCTCAAACTGCGCGGCGCTCGCCAGCACAATCTGAAATCCATTGATGTGGATATTCCGCTGGGATGCATGGTGTGCATCTCGGGCGTCTCGGGCTCGGGAAAATCGACGCTGGTGCATGAAGTGCTCTACAACGCGCTGATGGCCGAGCGGGGCGTGGGGGGGGTGCGGGCCCAACTTGATCGACTGGAAGGCGACCATTACCTGGCCGATGTGGTGCTGGTGGACCAGTCCCCTTTGGGGCGCACCCCGCGCTCCAATCCCGTCACTTACATTAAGGCTTTCGACGCCATCCGCGAGGTCTTCGCCGCGACGCCCGAGGCGCGTCGCCGCGGTTACGGGCCCGGACACTTCTCCTTCAACATCCAGGGCGGCCGTTGCGAGGCCTGCCAGGGCGATGGCACTGTGACGGTGGAGATGCAATTCCTCGCCGACGTCGAACTGATCTGTGAGGAATGCCAGGGGCGGCGCTACAAACCCTCGGTGCTCGAAGTCCCGTACAAAGGGAAGAATATCTACGAGGTGCTGCAACTCACGGTGCGCGAGGCGCTGACGTTCTTTGCGGGCGTGCATCGCATCACCCGGAAGTTGCGCGTGCTGGAGGAAGTGGGATTGGGTTATCTTCGTCTGGGCCAGTCGGCCACGACCCTATCCGGCGGCGAGGCGCAGCGGGTGCGGCTGGCGGCGCATCTGGCGCTTGAGACCAGCGATCGCACGCTCTTCATCTTCGACGAGCCGACCACCGGCCTGCACTTTGAGGACATCAAGAAATTGCTGGGAGCGTTCCGCAAGCTGCTGGATGCCGGGGCCAGCGTGCTCATCATCGAACACAATCTGGACGTGCTCAAATGCGCGGACTGGATTATCGACCTCGGCCCCGAAGGCGGCGACGATGGCGGCTACGTGGTGGCGGCGGGAACGCCGGAAATGATCATGAAGAACCCGCGTTCCCACACCGGGAAGTTTCTCGCGCAGCATCTCCAGGACGGCGGAGGCCGGAATGCGTGAAGCGGGCGCCGGCGCGCGGTGCCTGGCGGTGGCGCTGGTCTGCCTGGTGCCCGCGAGCCTCTGCGGCCAGACGGCCAGGGCGCCGGACGTTCCCGCACTGCTCAAAACGGCCAGCGAGGCGCTCGACCGCCAGGATTATGAGACCGCCGTGAAAGCCCTGACCGCGGTGACCGACGTCGAGCCGGAAATGACCGCCGCCTGGTTCAATCTTGGTTACGCGCTCACCGGACTGCATCGCCATGAGGAAGCCGTCCAAGCCTACCAGAAGACGCTGGCCCTTCAGCCCGATCTGTTCGACGCGCGCCTGAACCTGGGGATTCTCCTGATGCAGATGAACCGCCCGTCGGACGCGGCGCCGCAACTGGCGGAGGCCTGCCAGCTGAAGCCGGACCACGCCCGCGCGCGTCTCTACTACGGCCGGGCGCTGGCGGCCGCCGGCCAGCCGGCAGAAGCGCAAAAGCAGGTGGAAGAAGCATTGCGGCTCGACCCGTCGCTCGAAAAGGGACAGTTCGATCTGGGCCAGACACTTCTCCGGCAAAAAGACTACGCTGGCGCCTTGGCCGCCTTTACGAAAGCGGCCGAAGCCACTCCTCATCCGCCTCAAGTGGAACTGGGCCGGGCCCTGGCACTGCGGGGGCTGAACCGGCCCGCCGAAGCGGCGCAGAGCTTTGAAAAATACCTGGAGGCGGTGCCCCAGGATCTGGAGTCACGGTTTCATCTGGCGCAGGTTTATCTCGATCTGCGGCAGAACGAGAAGGCGCTGGAACATTTGCAGAAAGTATACGAGGCGAATCCCCGGCAGACCGGCATTGCCGCCGCGCTGGGGGATCTCTCGGCCGGGCTCCAGCAGTTCGCCGAGGCGGAGAAGTATTATCGCGAGGCGATTGCGGCGTCGCCGCCAACCGCCGACCTGCACCGCGCGCTGGGCGAGACGCTCATGCATCGGGAGAGGTACTTCGATGCGGAGAAGGAGTTCCTTGCCTGCCTCAAACTCGACCCGCGCAGCGTGGAGGCTTTTCGCGGCGTGGCCATGAGCCTGTACCTGCAAAAGAAATACCCCGAAGCGATTCCGCTCTGGGAGAAGCTGGCTTCAATGCCCAACCCGTCCGCGGCCGGGTTCTTCATCCTGGCGACCTGTTACGATCATTTGCGCGTAAAGGACAAGGCGCTCGCGAACTACGAACGCTTCCTTCAGCTTTCGCAGAATCAGAGTCCCCATCAGGAATGGCAGGCGCGCCAGCGCGTCAAGCTCCTGCGCCGCGAGTTGCGCAAGTAGGTGTGGTAGGCTTGGGGTATGCAACGGACGACGCGCTGGGGACTCGCGCTGCTGATGGCGGGGACGATGGGGTTCCTTCCGACCCGCGCGGGCCCGGCCCTGGCCAAAGACAACCCGGCGGACCTCGCGGCCCGGCTGGCGCGCGAAACCAATCCCGTCAAGAAGGCGAAGCTGGAGATTCGCCTTTCGGGCTTGAAGCTGCAAGCCGCCAGGGACGCGCGGGATCAAGACCAGGTGGAAGCATCGCTCCAGTTGCTTCAGGAATATCACCGTCACGTGGTCAATGCCTGGGACTGGCTGCAGAAGTCCGGTCGCGTGCCGCTGGCGCACAAGAAGCCGGACGGCTTCAAGGAACTGGATATCGCGTTGCGTCAGGACCTGCGGTTTCTGGAGGACCTGAAGCACGCGTATACGCTGGCTGAGCGCGTGCCCATCG
>CAZHKT010000196.1:0-4816 GCA_964533045.1 uncultured Acidobacteriota bacterium
CAGTTCGCGCCATTCGCCGACGTGGCGGCGATCTGCGACGTGGACCAGCGGAAGACCGCCGCGGTCGCCGCGGCAATCCAGAAGCGCACCGGCCGCAAGGTGGATGTCTACGCCGACTACCGGCGGATCCTCGACCGCAAGGACATCGACGCGATCGGAAACGCGACGCCGCCTCACTGGCACGCGAAGCTCACCATCGACGCCTGCCGCGCGGGCAAGGACGTCTATACGGAGAAGCCGCTCACGTACTCGGTGGCCGAGGGGCGGCTGCTGGCGGCAGAGGCAGCGCGCACAGGCCGGGTAGTGCAGGTTGGCACGCAACAGCGCAGCGGCATCCAGTTTCGGATCGCGGCCGGCCTGGTGCGCGCCGGCCGAATTGGAAGGTTGAAGCGGATCGCGGTAATTCTGCCCGGCGGCGAATTCGAGCATGGCGGCGCTTGCGTCGCCGAACCCGTCCCGCCGGAGTTGGACTGGGACATGTGGAGCGGTCCGGCGCCGCTGCGGGATTTCTGTGCCGCGAGACTGCGTGCCGGCAACTGGTCCGAATACGGCGGCGGGCTGGTTATGGATTGGGGCGCGCACCACATGGACATCGCGCACTGGGCGATGGGCGGCGCCGAGGTCGCGCCGGTCGCAATTGAAGGGTGGGGCTACTGTCCTAACCTCGGCAAGCCCGGAATGCCCGACCAGTTTCGCCCGTTTGCAGCGCGGCTGGAGTATCCGGACGGCATCGAAATGTGGTTCTACAGCAACCCTCCCGCAACAGTGAAGGAAGAGCATCGTGAAGCGCTGAACCGTCTGTATGTGAACATGCCGCCGGACTTGCGGAGTTTTCGCGTACCCGACCCCGACGGCGGCGTGCTGTTCGAGGGCGCCGGGGGCAGGATTTTTGTCGGCCGGCAAACGGCGCAGGGCGAGGGCATCCCGGAACTGGAACAGATGCCGCTGGCAGCCACGGCGCCCATCCGCTGGCGGGCATGCCTCTATGAACACACGCGCGATTTCGTCGATTGCATACGCACCCGCCGGCAGCCGGTGAGCGATCCGGCCGGGCAGCACCGCACCCACCTCCCCTGCCACCTCGCCAACATCGCCATGCGCCTCGGCCGCAAACTGCGCTGGGACGGCCGGCCGGAGGAGTTTACCGGAGACCGCGAAGCGAACGCCATGCTGCGCCGGGCCAGGGACCGCGCGCCCTACACGATCGAGTCCTGAAGGAGCGCCAATGTGGATGAAGCTGCAATGAATCTCAAGCTGGGTATCGACACCTATTCCATTCGCGGTCTTCGCTGGAAGGCGATGCAGCTGGTGGACTACGCCCAACAGCTCAGGGTCGACGCACTTCAGATGAATCTTGTCGACTTCGAAAGTCTCGATGAGGCGTACCTGAAGAAAGTGAAGGCGCATGCGGATCGCTTCGGGATTCGCGTGGAGCCCGGTTTTGGCTGCATCTGCCCGCTATCAAACCGCTGGAACGCGAAGCGGCAGGGCGGCCCGACATCGTACCTGCTCGAAATCATCCGCGTCGCTCGCACGTTGGGCGCCACCGCCGCCAAAGTGTACATGGGCAATGCCGCCGACCGCCGGGGGCCGCAGCCCATTCCCGCGCTGATGGAAGCCACGATTCAGGGCCTCAAGACCGTGCGGGCACAGGCGGTGGACGCAGGTGTGAAGATCGCCGTGGAGAATCACTGCGCGCGCGGGAGGCGAGGACGATCGTGGAGGAGGCCCTCAAGGACTTCACCGCCATCTGTTTCGATTCCGGTAATCCCATCGGCCTGCTCGAGGACCCGCTGGAGGCGGTCGAAATCCTGGGGCCCTACACCGTGACGTCGCACATCCGCGACACCGCCGTTTGGGAGCATCCTCAAGGGGCGGCAGCACAATCGGTGGCGCTCGGCGAGGGAACGGTGGACTTCGCCTCTTTCGTCAAACGATACCGCGAGCTTTGCCCGAAGGCGCCATTCATGCTCGAGGTGCTGACCGGCGGCCGGCCCGGGGTGTTGCCCTACCTGGAGCCGGGCTTCTGGTCCGGTATGCCCGACAAGCCCGCCTCGGAATTGGCGCGGTTCGTCGCGCTGGCCAAGCGCGGGCGGCCGTTCTCAGGCGCCATGATGGTGGGCGCCGGGCAAGGGAAGCACCCGCCGGAGTACGACGCGGCCCTGCGCGAGCAGCAACGCATCGATCTTGAGCGCAGCCTTGAGTACGCCAGGCATACGCTCGGTGTGGGCGTGCGGAAGTGAAAAGGGAGATGATCATGACGAGAAGGACCTTATTCGCGAGTATCGCCGGGGGGGCGGCTGCGGCCGTCTCCGTACAGGCGGGCCCGGGCAGCGGCTTGCGCCTGGGCATCGACACTTGGTCGCTGCACCGGCAGAAGTGGAACGCCATCCAGATGTTGGATTGGGCGGCGGGACAGAAACTGGACATGATCCAGGCCAGCCACGGCGATTTCGTCAGCTTCGAGCCGGCGTACCTCAAGCAGGTCAAGGATCACGCCGATCGGCTCGGGATCTG
Source organism: uncultured Acidobacteriota bacterium (assembly GCA_964533045.1). Taxonomy (GTDB): domain Bacteria; phylum Acidobacteriota; class Terriglobia; order UBA7540; family UBA7540; genus JACQNR01. The sequence goes on from CAZHKT010000196.1 coordinate 2,518, forward strand.
GATTGAGCCTGGATTCGGCTGCATCTGCCCGCTATCCAAGGGTTGGAACAAGAGACAGGGAGATGCCGTCGCCTACCTCCGCTTCGCAATCGGCGCCACGCGCGCGCTCGGCTCACCCTCCTGTAAGGTCTTCCTGGGGAATGCGGCGGACCGGGCCGCCGGGCCCGTGGACGAGCTCATGGAGGCCACCATCCGCGCGTTGAAAGAGGTGCGCACCCAAGCACTCGACGCGGGTGTAAAGCTCGCCGTGGAGAACCACGGCGACATGCAGTCCCGGGAGGTCCGCACCCTGATCGAGGAGGCGGGCAAGGATTTCGTGGCGAGTTGCTTCGACTCAGGCAACCCGCCGGTGCTTGGGGAGGATCCGCTTGCGGCGCTCGAAGTTCTCGCGCCGTACATCGTGACGTCTCACATTCGCGATTGCGCGGTCTTCGAGCATCCGCGCGGCGCGGCGGTCCAGTGGGTGGCGCTCGGCGAGGGCACGATCGACATGGAACTTTTCACAAAGCGTTTCGCGGAGTTATGCCCGAAGGCGCCGTTCCAACTCGAGATCCTCACGGGCGACGCTCCCCGCGTGGTTCCTTATCTCGAGCCGGACTACTGGAAGCGTTTCCCGCGGATGCCGGCCGCTGACCTGTCGCGGTTCATCAGGCTGGCCAAGAGCGGGCACCCGTTCTACGGCACCATGTTGATCGCCGACAGGGGCAAGCTGCCGCCGGAGTACGAAGCGGCACTGCGCGCGCAGGAACGATTCGACCTTGAGCGGAGTCTGGATTTCGCCCGGCAAAAGCTCGGAGCCGGCGTGCGAAACCGCTCCTGAGAACGACTTGCTCCACCTTTTCTTCGCCGCGGCCCCAAGGCGATCGGGAGACCTTGCACTGAAGCGTGAAACCTGTTGACAAGAGATGGGTATCGACGTACTCTAATCCTGTCATTATAGCATTGGAGTTCGCATGAGGTACTGCATTCGGTTCTGCTGCCTTCTCCTCCTGGCCGACGCGGCGAATGGCCAGACCAACAGCGGCGCCATTGGCGGAACGGTGACGGACAAGACGGGCCTCGTCATCGCCGGCGCGGAGGTGACAATCACCAACTTGGGCACGAACCAGTCGATCAAACTGGTGACATCCCAGGCGGGTAGTTACGCGCTGGCCAACCAGCCGCCCGTTTTCTTCCGGGTCGCCGCGGTGGCGCCCGGGTTCAAGCGCGCCGTGGCGGACAAAGTGAAGGTGGACACGGCGACCCAGGTGACGGTGGACCTCACGCTTGAGGTAGGAGACACCTCGCAGTCGGTGACGGTGGAGGCGGCGCCGCCGCTGCTCAATTCGGAGTCGGGCGCGCAGGGTCATACGATCACGGAGGAACAGGTGCTGAACCTGCCCTTCCAGGATCGGAGCGTGCTGGAGCTCGCGGTGACGCTGCCCAACGTCTCCGGAAATGTCGATAACGAGGACCCGCGCGTGGATCTCGGCACACCGAGCCCCGGTTTCGCAATCAACATCAATGGCGGGCGGCCGGGTGAAGGATCGATCCTGGCCGACGGCGCGAACAACATCAGCAACCAGGGGCGGCGGCAGATGGCCAGCTTCAGCCCTGAGGTGATGCAGGAGTTCACCGTGCAAACGGGGACTTTCTCGGCGGAGTACGGCAGCACGGGGGGAGGCATCATCAATACGACGACCAAATCAGGCACCAACCAACTGCGGGGCCTCGCTTATTGGTACAACCGAAACCCGTTCTTCGCCGCCAGTCCGTGGAGCGCCTCGGCCGTCCGGCGCGAGACGCCGAACCTGAAGCAGAACAATGTAGGGCTCACCGTCGGCGGTCCGGTCGTTCTGCCCTACATCGGACCGAAAGGACTCAGCCGCTACAACGGACGCGGCCGGAGCTTCTTCTTCGTGGCGGTGGAACCGCGCCGCACCTACAACCGGAACCTCGCTAACAGCGGCTTGGTCCCGAGCGAGGCCATGCGGAAGGGGGACTTCAGCAACGCCTGCACCGTTGACGGCGGACTTGCGCCGTGCGATGTGGCCGCCCGATTGGGCCGTCCCGCGGTGCCGCTGGAACTGTACAATCAGACCTTCCAGGCGAACGGTCAACTTTACCGCGTCCAGGCGGGCGATCCCGTGCCGGCGTTCCCCAATAACGTTATCCCGAGCCAGTGGCTGGACCCGATCGCGCTGAAGATCGCCCAGGCGATTCCGGCCCCATCGCCCTACTATCTCGACGACGCGGGCCTGTTGCGGAACACGGCGGCTTCCACATTCGTCCGGAACCGGGAGACGCGCTACACGGTCCG
>CAZHKT010000197.1:0-4785 GCA_964533045.1 uncultured Acidobacteriota bacterium
TTCTTTAGAACGCTAACATACGACTTTCCAGACTGTCAACGAGTGCGGCGGGGCGCCGCGACGCCTGACCACCTCACGTCGAGGAGATCCGGCTTGTCGCTGACGCGGGCATGCCCAAAATCGAAGGGCCCGATTCCGTTTCGCGGAACCGGGCCCATGGTTGCGGGGGCTGGATTTGAACCAGCGACCTTTGGGTTATGAGCCCAACGAGCTACCAGACTGCTCCACCCCGCGCAAAGATTATAGCGCCTCAGCAAGTCACGTGGCAACGCAAATCGCCGGGGCAGCGTAGGCTTCCTGGGCGAGGCGAGAGCGTTATGGCAGGTCGTGCAAATGTTCAGGCCGAATTTCCTTCAGGGCCCCCGTGCAGCCCAGATGCAGGTCAAGGTCTCGTCCCACCACGCCCCTGCCCCCTTCGCCGGTCATTTCCGCGATTCGATGTCGGGCCGCTTGCGCGGTTCCACCCATTACTCCCGCTCCCGGCGGCCCCGCCGAGGCAGAGTCAAACAGCCTGGAATCCCTTCAATTACCGGAGCCGCCAGGTCGCGAGCGGATCGTCTGTGCAAACTCGTAGAGCTGCCGTTTGAGGCCACGATACCACCAACGCATGCCGATGTCGCGCGCTTCGGCATAAGCCTTCTCGGCGCTCCATCCCTGTTTTTCGATCCGGTACAGGCCCACCATGAAACCGGTGCGGTCGGCGCCGCGCTGGCAATGGATGAAGACGGGCTGGCGAGCGGGGTCGGTCACCGTTTCGAGAAACGTCCGAATCTTCTGCCAGGGCACCTCATCGCGCGCGTCCATGGGGAGATAGACGTAATGAAAGCCGAGCGCCTCCACCTGGGCGCGCTCATCGTGCTCTTTGCGAAGATTGACAATGGTCTTGACCCCTTGCTTCTTCAGGTAGAGGAACCCTTCGGGCTTGGGCTGTCCGCCGCGAAGAATGCCCGGAGCGACTTCTTGAAACCGGGGCAGGGCGTCCGCCGGTACGGCTTCCGTTTCACTCCGGCCGGTGGTTCCCCACAAGAGCAGCGTCAGCGTCGCGCCGATGGCGGCGGTCAGGATTCTGTTCATGTCTGCGGCATGCCTCCCAGTTTCTTGACGAAGTACTTCATCAGACCCACAATCATCTCCGTGTTGCAGGCGAGCAGGCTCAGAAGATCTTCAGCTCCGACGGCCAGAGCAAAGGTATCCTCCACGGCGCGCGCTGAGCCGGGGCGGGGTTCGCGCGTCAGGACCGAGTACAGGCCAACTGCCTCACGCGGTCCTGCCGTCCATTCCGCCTTGTCGTCTTCAGTGCCCCACGCGATCCGCCCTTCCACCACCAGGTAGAGCGCGTCGCCGACATCATTCTTCCGGTAGACTGTCTGGCCCGCTGCGAAGGCGACTTCCTGCGCCAGGGATGCCAGGCGATAAAGGTCCTCCACCGACATTTCGGAGAACACAGGAATCTGGCCGAGCAGTTCGGCCCGCTGCAGCGTGGTCAGGCGCGGCCGGGTAGCAGTGCGACCGGCGGGGCCAAAGGTCAGAGCATCTTCCATGGCAAGGCGGTCCTTTCATGAAACGGTGGCGGCGCGCCGTGACAGGTACTCCGGCCAGCGGCCGCGCGCGATCGCCGCAGCGGCGCATTCGCGCAGAATCAGATCGGGGCTGCGCAAGCAAGCATCGAGAATGTCGGCGGCACTCCGAGGTGGGGTGGAACTCTGAGGTCGCGGCTCGATCACCGGCAGGACGTAATCGCGCAACTTCCCTGGCAGAACGTTGTCCATGAATTCGGCGACGGCCGCGCGGCGCAAGCGGTCATCCTCGGTCAAGGCCAGCAGTGACGCCACCGCCGCCGTCGGCGGCAGCAGGAGGGCCAGCAGGCGCAAAACGCGATCTTTGCCCCGATCCACCTTCTCGCGCAGCAGCTTGGCCAGCAGATCGTCCGAGTCGCCGTGCGGGTAGAGCACGGCCAGCGCCTGCCGGTGCCACACGGTCGTCTCGCACTCCTCCCGAATGCGCAACGTCACCTTCTCCACGTCAAACTTCAGATCCCCGTCAAGAAGACGGAGCTTTCCCAGGGCGCGAATGGCGCGGTAGCGCAGAAGACCATCGTAGTCAAACAGTCCATCCAGCAGGATGTCCACCGCCTCCTGATGTGGGATGTAAGCCAGGACGAGCGGGATGCTTCGGCGGATCTCAATATCAACGGTGGGGTCCTTGAAGACGTCGGAGAGCGTCCCCAGGATGCGAGCGCCGTAGTCCCGCAGGGCAACGCGAACGTCGGGGGCGACGCGGCTCTCGGCCAGCAGGGGAATCAAAAAGGGGACCAATTCGCGATGCCCCGCCCGGCCGGAACTCAGAATCGCCGCACGACGCACCCCCGCGTCGGGATGTTCGAACAGACGCAAATGAAACTCAGCGGCTTCGGGATGGCTGATGTCACCCAGAGCCTCGGCGACGGTCTTCCACTCGGGCGCGTCAGGTTCCAGGCTGCCCAAGAGATCGCTGAGCAACTGCTTGACCCGGCCGCGCGCCAGCCCTTCGGCCTGACGGCACAGGGCCACAATGGCTGAGAGTCGAATGCGCAGGTCAGGCGACCGGAGAAAGTATTCCAGACCGCGGGCGGCACGGCCCTCCACCGGCAATTGAGCGGCGCGCAGAATGGCGCTGGCGCGGACAGTCGAGTTGCTATCCTCGCGCGCCCGGCTGATCAATTCTTCTTCGCCGAGGGGGGCCAGTTCCATGGCGCGCAGCCGCACCCGCGCCGATCGGTGGGCGGCCAGGTCGCGCGGGATCCAATTCGCCCGGCCCAGGGCCGATGCCGTCTCCATGGCATAGAGCACCACTTCCTCATCAGGGGATGCCAGCATGGTCTTCAGGGTCGCGACCGAGAGCTGGTTGTCGAAGACCGTCCGGATGGTGGACTTGGGCAAATCCGGGCGGTCGGTGATGCGCGCGCGAATGGTTGCCACGTATTCCTTGCGGAGTTGCCAGCCTACCCACAGCCAGATAGCGAGTAGACCGAGGTTGAAGGCGCCCACCCCCTCCTGAACCACCGTCCGGGGAATGACCCAGATCAAGCCTAACAACATGAAGCCGCCCAGTCCGTCCGCCAGACGCTGGACGATCATATCAATCATCGCCTTCACCTGCGTCTTGACCGAGGGCGAAAGCGGGACGTAGAGAAGTTCCGTCGTGGCGCGGTCAATCGAATAGCGCAGCGTGTAGTCGCTTCCCTTGAGTACGCCTCCGGCCCATAGGGCGAGCGGAAATGCCATCAGCGTGGTCGTTCCCAAAATGAGAGCCGAGGGCAGGATGAAGATTGTGCCTCGCACGCCCACCTTCTCCACGATGCGCGACCCCGCCAGAACTTGCAGCAGAAAGGCGCCCCCCGCCACGCAGGCGGAAAAAGACGCAAAGAATGCGGTCAGCTGGTCCTTACCCTGAATCGCCTCACGGGCCACGATCTTAAATTGAAAATCCACGATGAGCGTGACCACGGCGGAAAGGGCCAGCAGCCCCACCAGAAGCTTCAAGTATCGGGAAGCCAAAATCAGACGGGCCGCAGCGCGGAAGTCCGGCTGCGACTCGCGGCGGCTGGTCGCGCCGGTGACGCTATACCGGCGGGTCAGGTATTGAACCAGGCTGATGACCAGCAGCAATAGGGGGACCAGTACCAGCAAGAGGTTGTCCGTGCCAATCGATTTGACGAACTGCGCGCCCAGCAACCCGCCGACCGCACCGCCCAGAATGCCGCCGCTCGAAACCAGCGGGAAGATCCGCTTCGCCTGGCGCAGATCCAGGACGCTGTTGGCGACGGTCCAAACCTGCGTGGTGGCAATGATCCCGAAGATGCTTGTCCAGACGTAAAAGATCCAGGGCGCCGGCTTCCAGTCCAAACGCAGTGCCCACCAGAGCAGCAAAATGTTGAGAATAAAGAAAAACAGCGTGCCGGAAATCAGCCACACTTGCTCGAGGCGTGCTGCCAGACGCAGATAGACGGCGACGATGAACCCAATCAGGATGCCAATCCCGATATAGACATAGGGCAGCGACATGGCGCTGAACTTGTGCAGGAAAATGCCGTCCCGCGCCGCTTTGGTGATCATGTAGCCGGTGAGCGTGAGGGTGAGGTAGGCGAAAAGAAGGAAGGCAGGGACCTCCTCGCCGCGCTCCAGGTTCAGAAATGTTCGCACACGATGCATGGGGTCCAGCGCATCATCAGCGCCTGCGCCTCGGAGCCTCTCGCCCGCAAAAGCAATCTTTACTTTCACCATTCTAACGCGCAAAATGAGGATATTAAAACTATCAACACGGGGCAAGGCCCCGTGGCCCATACGGGGTTTGGAATTTCAGCTTGAGTGAACACGCTGCGGGCGCTAGCGCGCGTCGCGCCGTGCGCATTTCCGGGATGCGAAGAACATTGCCAAAATGGTCGCACCTCACCGTGCTGGTCGTGCTGTTTTGTGGTCTGCCGTCGCCGGCGGAAGAAGAAACCCGGGCCGCCACCATCGAAAAGGCGCGAGAGGAAAAAGCCCGCAAACTGGCTCCCGAGGAACTTTCCAAGGGTGAACGCGTCCTGAAGGAGTTCCGCGACAAGAAAGTTTTGGAGCGGTTCTCAGCCGGCCACGCCGGGTTCCGGGTCAAGCTGGGCGGCTTGGTCTCCGGGGGAGGCTTTGCGCTGGGGCCGGAATACCTGCGCAAAGACCTGGCGCGTTCCAACCTGATGTTCCGCGCCGCCGCGCAGACCTCGTTCCGCAACTACCAGCGCTACGACATGCAGTTCACGCGACCCGGCGT
>CAZHKT010000198.1:0-4708 GCA_964533045.1 uncultured Acidobacteriota bacterium
TGCTTAACCGGAGATGCCTTACCGAGTTTCAACACGAACCGTTGACAGCGCCGCGGGCAGCGCGGGCGTTGACGAATTCGCGCTCCCGCAGCCATAATAAAAGACTAAGACGCGGACGGGCTCCCATCGAGGTTCATCTCTATGTCGGAGGCTAACCCACGACTGTTACACCATCCGGTGCTCGTGCTCAATGCCACTTACGAGCCGATCAACGTGACCCCCGCGCGCCGTGCTATCGTCCTCGTCCTGAAAGGTATTGCCACCACGGAGGAAGAGAACGGAGCCTTCCTGCATTCGGCACGGCTCGCTTTTCGCATTCCTTCGGTCATTCGTCTCACTCATTTTCGCCGCATTCCGTACCAGACGCGCGCCCTATCGCGCAAGAATATCCTGATGCGCGACCGCTACACCTGCCAGTTCTGCGGCAAAGTGTTCCCCGCCAGCGAACTGACGCTCGACCACGTGATTCCTCGTTCCCGCGGCGGCCACACCGACTGGGACAACTTGGTGGCCTGCTGCCACAGCTGCAATAACAAGAAGGGCGACCGTTTACCGGAGGAATCAGGCCTCAAACTCCTTCGTCCACCGCGCCCCTTTACCCTTCACACGAGCCGCCAATTGATGCGCATGATGGGCAGTTCCGACGAGACCTGGCGGAAATACCTCTTCTACTGAGGCCGGTCCGGCAGCGCCAGGCTTGTTGTCTCGCCCGGCGGCCTTCCGGGCCCGCACCGGACAGCCGCAGGGCCGGAATAAGGCCCTGCGCTACAGCTCCTTACCCACACCCAGGGAATTGCGTTCCAGATCGGGGACGAGATCGGGGATGGGCTCGTGTTCCGTCTTGCCAAAGAGCCGGCGGAGCCGCTTTTGGAAGGCGTCGAGGTAAATGTAGTAGACGGGGGTGATATAGAGCGTGATGACCTGGGAGAAGACCAGGCCGCCCACCACGACCAGGCCCAGCGGCCGGCGGGAGCCGGCGCCCGCGCCGAAACCAATGGCGATGGGAAGCGTGCCCATCAGGGCGCAGAAGGTGGTCATCATGATGGGGCGGAAGCGCACCAGGGCGCCGTAGTAGATGGCTTCTTCCGGCTTCTTGCCCGCGTTGCGCTCCGCGTCGAGGGCGAAGTCGATCATCATGATGGCGTTCTTCTTGACGATGCCGATCAGCAGGATGAGCCCGACAAATCCGTAAAGATCGAGATCGCGTCCGAAGACATACAGAGTAAGCAGACCGCCAAAGGCAGCCGAAGGAAGGCCTGAAAGAATCGTGATGGGATGAATAAAGCTCTCGTAGAGAATGCCGAGCACGAGGTAAATCACCAGGACCGTGGCCGCCAGCAAAAGTCCCAGTCCGACCAGCGAGGCCTGGTACTCCTGGGCCGTGCCCTGGAAGGAAGCGCTGATTTCGGCGGGCAGCGTTTCGCGACCGATCCGGTCCACGGCGGCCACCACGTCGCCCAGCGATGCGCCCGGCGCGAGGTTAAAGGAGAGGGTGACGGCCGGCAACTGTCCCACGTGGTTCACGGAGAGCGGCCCCAGCCCCTGTGTGATTCGGGTCACCGTGCTCAGCGGCACCAGGTCGCCTTTGTCCGATCGGACGTAGAGCATCGAAAGTGCGTTGGGATCGCGCTGGTATTGGGGCAGGAGTTCGGCAATCACCCAGTACTGATTGTTGGGCGCATTGATGGTGGAAATCATGCGCGAACTGTAAGCGGTGGCCAGCGCGTTTTCGATCTGGTAAGCCGAAACTCCCAGCGCCATGGCTTTGTCACGGTCAATCTCGATATTGACCTGCGGGTTGGCGATTTGCAGGTCGGTGTTCAAGTCCTGAATGCCGGACACGCTGCGCAGTTTCTCCTCGAACTCCAGGGCCTTGGCGTAGAGCTGCTCGGTGTCGGAGCCGGAAAGCGAGTACTGGTAGAGGCCTTTAGTCAGGCGCCCGCCAATGCGGATGGGCGGCGGATTCTGCATGAAGGCCATGATGCCCGGAACGGTCATCAACTTGGGCCGCAGGGTCGCGATCACTTCATCGGTCGTGCGGTATCGCAGGTTGGGATCAAGCTGGCCCGGTGGAAGCCCCAGAAGTTTGCGCAGCCGGAAAACGAAGTCATCGACTGGTCCGGGGCGCGATTTGAGGTGGACAAAGAAGAAACCTGAATTGCCTCCGCCACCCGGTCCGCCTGCTCCCGCAAATGAGGTCACGTCCTGCACTTCAGGTTCCGCCAGCACGATGCGCGTGATGGCGAGCTGGTGCTCCTTCATGGATTCGAAGGAGATGCCCTGCTGCGCCTGGGTCACGCCGAAGATCTGCCCGCTGTCCTCGCTGGGCAGGAAGCCCTTGGAAATCTTGACGAACATGTAGCCGCTGACCCCCACCAGAACGAGGGAAGCCAGCAGCGTCACCAAGCGGTGGCGGAGAGCGCGCTGCAGTGTCCAATCGTAGGCGCGATGCATGGCTTCGTGCCCGTGCTCAAAGAGATTGAACAGCCAGCCGTGTTTTTCGGCCCGGCGCGGCTTCAGGAATTTGCTGCACAACATCGGTGTCAGGCTGAGCGAGACGACGCCTGAGACCAGAATGGCCGACATGATGACCACGGAAAATTCGTGCAGCAAGCGGCCCAGGATTCCGCCCATGAACATGACGGGAAGAAAAACCGCCGCCAGCGACAGAGTCATGGAGAGAATGGTGAAGCTGATCTCGCGCGAGCCCTTGAGCGCCGCCTCGAACACGCCTTCGCCCATTTCCATGTGGCGGACGATGTTTTCCAGCATGACGATGGCGTCGTCGACCACAAAGCCCACCGCCAGCACCAGCGCCATCAGGGAGAGATTGTCGATGGTGTAATCGAGCAGGTACATGACGGCGAAGGTGCCGATGCACGACATGGGCAGCGCCAGGCTGGGGATGATGGTGGCCGAAATATTGCGCAGGAAAAGAAAGATGACGAGCACCACCAGACAGAGCGTCAGATAAAGCGTGAACTTGACGTCTTCCACCGAATCGCGGATGGAGATGGAACGATCGTAAAGGGTCTCCAGTTGAATGGAAGCCGGGATCTGCGACCGAAAGGTGGGTAAGAGCTGCCGGATGTTGTCCACCACCTGGACCGTATTGGTGCCGGGCTGGCGCTGGATGGCCAGCACCATGCCGCGCTTACCGTTGTACCAGTTGGCGACTTTGTCGTTCTGGACGCTGTCGATCACGCGGCCCAGCATTTCCAGCCGTACCGGCGACCCGTTGCGGTAGGCGACGATGAGAGGCAGGTATTCGGAGGCGCGCATTAACTGGCCAGTGGCTTCGATGGTGAAGGCCTTGTGCGTCCCGTAAAGCGTGCCGGTGGGGAGATCCACATTAGCGCGCCGGATGGCGTCGCTCACTTCGTCAATGCCGATCTGACGCGTGGCCAGCGCCTTGGGGTCGAGTTGCACCCGCACCGCGTACTTCTGCATCCCGTACACCTGGACCTGCGCCACGCCGCTGATGGTCGAAATCCGCTGCGCCATCAGGGTGTCGGCGTACTCGTTGACGGTAGAAAGCGGAAGAACTTCCGAGTACACCGCCATGTAGAGAATCGGCTGGTCCGCCGGGTTCACCTTTTGATAGGAGGGCGGCGTGGGCATGTCCGGCGGCAACTGGGCCTGGGCCTTGGCGATCATGGCCTGAACGTCCTGCGCCGCGGCGTCGATGTTCCGGCTCAGGTTGAACTGAAGGACGATCTGTGTGCCCCCCTGGGTGTTCATGGAGGTCATCGAGTCCAGGCCGGCGATAGTCGAAAACTGGCGCTCGAGGGGCGTGGCCACGGCTGAGGCCATGGTCTCCGGGCTGGCGCCGGGCAGGCTGGCTTGCACCTGAATGGTGGGGTAATCCACGTTGGGCAGGTCGCTGACCGGCAGCTTCTTGTAGGCCATCAGCCCGAATAGCAGGATGCCCAGGCTGATCAACGTGGTCATGACCGGGCGCCGAATGAAAAGTTCCGCAATATTCATGACTTTTTCACTTCAACTTTTGCGCCGGGAAAGAGCCGCAGTTGACCGTCGGTCACGACGGTTTCGCCCTGCCGGAGGCCGTTCTGGATGACCGTCCATCCGGCCGAATCATTGCCCGGGATGACGGGCCGAAGCTCTGTGGTCATGTCCGATTTCACCACGTACACATAGAATCCGGACTGGCCTGTTTGCACCGCCTGCGAGGGGATAACCGTGGCGTTCTCCTGGTTGGAGAGGCGCAGGGTGACATTGACAAACTGGCCGGGCCAGAGCTTCCGCCCGCCGTTTGGAAACGTGGCCTTCAGCCGGATGGTGCCCGTTTTGGTATCCACCGTGTTGTCAATGAAGCCCAGCGTCCCCTCGGCCGTGAAAAACTCTTCGCCCGGAATGGTGACATGGACCGGCAGCCGATCTGATCCCAGGCGGCGCTTGATTTCCGAAAGGTGCAGCTCCGGCACGCTGAAGCTGACGTAGATGGGATCCATCTGGTTGATGACCACCAGGATCGTATCGTTCGACTTCACGATGTTGCCCGGATGGAACATCAGGCTCCCGCTGCGCCCGTCGATGGGAGAGAGGATCGTGCAATACTCGAGATCGATCCGTGCCCGCTCGATGGCTGCCTGGTCGGCGCGGACGGCGGCGGCCAGCGCATCGGCATTGGTACGGAACGAATCGTATTGTTCCTTGGAGACAATCCCCGCTTCGTAGAGCCTGGCAT
>CAZHKT010000199.1:0-4644 GCA_964533045.1 uncultured Acidobacteriota bacterium
AAATGCTAGCATCGCTCCCTTACGGCCGTGCCGAACGCCTGGATGGCGTGAACGGGCTGGGGAACGCGCTGCCGGCCATCGCCACGCTGCTGCTGATGTGCGACGCGCGGGACCTGGGGGTGGTGGTGGGGGAAAAGGAGGAGTTGGGAATTCCAGATTCTAATCTGGAGATTCCGAATCAACCCGAGGAGCGGCGGGAAACGCGAACACCGGAACGCGCCGTGTTCGAACCGAACATCTATCTGTACGACAGGTATCCTGGCGGCGTGGGTTTCAGCGAGCCACTCTTCCGCATGAGTGAATCGCTGGTAGAGAACACATATAAGCTAATTGCGGGCTGCGCCTGCGTGTCGGGCTGCCCGTCGTGTGTAGGTCCGGCCGGCGAGGTGGGCGAAAAGGGGAAAGAGGTGGCGCTCGCGATCTTAAGGCAGTTGAGAGGGGATCGGGATAAGTGAAGCGAGCATGAATCTCGAGCAAAAACTCGCGCAATTGAAGAAGGCTGCGGGGAAGAGCCTTCGCGAAGCCGACCTGGAGCGCCAGCTCGAATATCTGCGCCGGATGGAAGACCATCCGCGGCCGCTGCCCGCGCAACGCGTCGCGAGGGGCATCGAGGAGTACGTTGAAGGGCGGGTGGAGACGAACGCGGCGGGGGAGTACTTCCTGGCCCGGCAGGCTTTGCCCTTCGGCCGTCCCTACGGGAAGTTCAGAATTTCCGATCTGGCTGCCTGTGATCTTGCTTCGCTGGAACTGGTGTTCCAGGGATTGAAGCCGCCCCACCCTTCGCGCCTGATCTATCTCGACACGGAAACCACGGGTCTGGCGGGCGGGACTGGGACCTGCGCATTTTTGATCGGCGTCGGCGCGGTCGAGGGTTCGCAATTCGTCGTCCGGCAGATCTTCCTGCGCAACTATCCGGAAGAGAAGGCGGCGCTCACGGCGCTGGCGGAGATGCTGGCAGGGTACGAAGGCGTCGTGACGTTCAACGGCAAGACGTTCGACCTGCCGCTGCTCGAAACGCGCTTCACCCTGGCGAGGATGCGGTCGCCGTTCGCGCGCCTGCAGCATTTCGACCTGTTGCATCCGGCGCGAAGGTTGTGGAAGCTGCGTCTGGCCAGTTGCGAGCTGACCAACCTGGAGCGGCACCTGCTCGGCATTCGGCGTGAGGGGGACGTGGACGGGGCCGATATTCCGAAGATCTACTTCGATTATCTCCGGACGGGCTCTGCAGAGACGCTTCAGCCGGTGTTCTATCACAACGCCCTGGATATCGTGACGCTGGCGGCCCTGGGCGTGGAGATGGCGCGCGTGCTGCGGGAGGAAGCGGGCGCGCTGGCTTCCAGCCTGGATCTTTTCAGCTTGAGCCGTATTTTCGAACGGGCGCGCGCCGCCGATCGTGCTTCCGCCGCCTGTCGCGAGGCGCTTCAGCGAGGCCTTCCGGTGAACGTCGAGTCGCAGGCGCTCTGGCAACTGGCCGCACAGCACAAGCGCCGCCGCGAGCATGCGCAGGCGGTTGAACTCTGGGCCGAGCTGGCGCAGCGCGAGGAACCGCTGGCGCTGCGCGCGCTCGAGGAGTTGGCCATCCACTATGAACACCGCGCGCGCGATGCGGCGGCGGCTCTGGATTTCACCCGCACTGCCCTCGACCGCCTCCGTGGAACGGGGGCTTGTGGCGCGCAGGTGGAACGCTTCCGCAAGCGTCGCGTGCGACTGGAAGCCAAGGCGGCTGTCGGGGGCGGCCTGGCCCCCTAGCACTATTTTCCGGGATGTGCAAGGGGTGTTCGCAAAGTCCGCCTCCCGGCGCGTCTACCCCCGTCCACATTTGATTGACAATCCATTTCTGGGATTTGATAATGGGCCACGGGATGCGAGATCCAGCGCAACCAATCCATCTGAGACAAGTTCAAATCGCATGAGCGAGGCTCAATGGCCGCCATAACGAATCATGTCCTGAAGTCGGCGCAGCTTTCCCGCGAGTTGCTGCTGGGCGCCTACCGCACCATGTACCTCTCGCGGCAGGTGGACGAAAAAGAGATTCAATTCAAACGGCAGAACCGGGCCTACTTCCAGATCAACGGCGTCGGGCACGAAGCCATTGGGGTAGCTGTGGGTCTGCATTTGCGGCCCGGGGTGGACTGGTTTTATCCCTACTATCGCGACCGCGCTCTGGTGCTGCAGCTCGGGCAGTCGCCGCTCGACATGCTGCTGCAGGCGGTGGGGGCCAAGGCCGATCCCATGTCGGGTGGACGCCAGATGCCGTCCCACTGGAGTTCGAAGCCGCTGCACATCGTTTCGCGCTCCAGCCCGACAGGCACCCAGGTGCTCCAGGCGGTGGGCGCCGCCGACGCCACGCTCTATTTTTCCGTGGTGCAGGAGGCGGCCCAGCTCGCTTCCGGTTTCCAGGCGGACGAACTGGTCTACGCCTCACTTGGCGACGGCGCCACCAGCGAAGGCGAATTCTGGGAATCACTCAACTGGGCGTGCCTGCGCCGGCTGCCCGTGCTTTACGTCGTGCAGGACAACGGGTACGCGATTTCGGTTCCGGTCGATCACCAGACGGCGGGCGGAAGCATATCGAAGCTGGTTGCAAGCTTCCCCCATCTGCTGACGCTCGAATGTGACGGGACGGACTTCCCAGCGAGTTACGACACGGCGCGCCAGGCGGTCGACTACGTGCGGGCGCATCGCGGCCCGGCGCTAATTCATGCCCACGTCGTCAGGCCGTACTCGCACTCACTTTCGGATGACGAGCGGGCGTATAAGCCGGAGGAGGTCCGCAAGCAGGAAGCGAAACGCGATCCCGTCAGGCGCCTGGAGAAGCTGCTGCTCGGCGAGCGCCACGTCACGGAAAAAGAGTTGAAGGACATCCAAGCCTCCGTGAACGCGGAAGTGCGCGAAGCGGCGGACGAGGCGCTGGCGGCCGAGGCGCCCTCGCCCGCCACGGTGCTGGACTACATCTACTCTCCCACCGTGGATCCCACCGGCGAGCACTTCGACCACCCGCCCAGATTCCAGGGTGACGAAAAGACCATGGTGGACCTGATCAACGCCTGCCTGCGCGACGAGATGGCGCGCGATCCGCGCGTGGTGGTGTTTGGCGAAGACGTGGCCGACTGCAGCCACACGGAGGACCTGCCCAGGCTGAAGGGCAAGGGCGGTGTCTTCAAGGTGACCCACGGATTGCAGCGCAAGTTCGGCAGCGCGCGCTGCTTCAACGTTCCCATCGCCGAGGCGAGCATCGTGGGCCGCGCCATCGGCATGGCGACGCGCGGACTGAAGCCGGTGGTCGAGATTCAGTTCTTCGACTACATCTGGCCGGCGATGATGCAGATCCGCGACGAACTGGTCAACCTGCGCTGGCGCTCGAATAACGCTTTCTCCTGTCCGGTGGTGATTCGTGCGCCGATTGGCGGGTACCTGGCGGGCGGCGCCATCTATCACAGCCAGTCGGGCGAATCCATCTTCACCCACCTGCCCGGCCTGCGCGTGGTGATGCCCTCGTCGGCGCTCGACGCCAACGGCCTGCTGCGCACCGCCATCCGCTGCGACGATCCGGTGCTCTTCCTCGAACCCAAGCACCTCTACCGGCAGACGCACAATCGCAGCCCCTATCCCGGCCCCGACTACATGGTTCCATTCGGCAAGGCCCGGCTGGCGCGCGAAGGAACCGACCTGACGATTGTGACTTACGGCTCGTTGGTGGTGCGTTCCGTGCAGGCCGCGAGAGCGCTGGAGGAAGAGGGTGTGCAGGCGGAAGTGCTCGACCTGCGCTCGCTCAATCCCTACGACTGGGACCTGATCGCCGCTTCGGTCAAGAAGACCAGCCGCGTGCTCGTGCTGCACGAGGATCATCGCTCCTGGGGCTTCGGCGCAGAGATCGCGGCGCGAATCGCGGACGAGCTCTTCGAGTTTCTGGATGCACCCGTCAAGCGCCTGGCGGGCAAGGACGTCTTCGTCCCCTATCATCCCGCGCTGGAAGACGCGGTGTTGCCGCAGCCTTCCGACATCGTTCGCGCCGTCGAAGACCTGCTCCGGTATTAGGTAGCGCCGGGTTTTGGCCCGGCTTGCGGCCCGCGCCACGGCGAGGACGCCGGAAGGGCCGGGTTACAGCCCGCCGCGACTTGACCTGCGCACCCGCCGGCGCTAGGATGAGGCCGATTGAGGCAAGCCAGACTTCCAGACAGCCGGGGTCGTTTCCTATGAAACTGACGGGTACGGTGCAATCCATCCTCCAACGCAAGGGCGGCCAATTCCATGCGGTGCGCCCGGAGCAGTCGGTGTACGAGGCCATCGAGATCATGGCGAACAAAGGCGTCGGTGCGCTGCTGGTCATGACCGGCGACGAACTGGTGGGAATTCTTTCCGAGCGGGACTACGCGCGCAAAGTGACGCTGAAGGGAAGGAATTCGAAAGAGACGAAGGTCCGCGACATCATGTCCAGCCCGGTCTTTACCGTGACCCCGCGGCAGTCCGTTCAGGAGTGCATGGAATTCGTCACCGAGCGCCGCATCCGGCACTTGCCCGTCGTCGAAGGCGGCAAAGTCTTGGGCGTCCTCTCCATCGGCGACCTCATCAAGTGGATCATCTCCGAACAGGAAGCCACCATCCAGCAACTCCATAACTACATCGCCGGAAAGTACCCCGGCT
>CAZHKT010000200.1:0-4524 GCA_964533045.1 uncultured Acidobacteriota bacterium
AAGCATATCAGGGTCGCCCTAATTAGTCAACGTATTTATGTTACACAACACTAGGGGATCATCCACTTGAACCAGTAAGCCTGGGCAAACGAAATGGCGCTGACCAGCGCCGCCATCAGCACGCTGTGCCAAAACGTGGAGCGGACGATCTCGCCCTCCTTGCCGATGAGGCCGACGGTGGTGACGCCCACGGCCACGTTCTGGGGTGAAATCATTTTCCCCGCGACGCCGCCCGAGGAGTTGGTTGCGGCGAGCAGCACGGGGTCCACGCCGATCTGGTTGGCGGCGGCCACCTGCAGGTTGCCGAAAAGGAGGTTGCTCGAAGTATCGCTGCCGGTAAGGAAGCAGGCAATCCAGCCCAGAAAGCCGCTGAAGAAGGGGAACAGCACGCCGAGGGAGGCGAGCGCGGCGCCCAGCGTGTAGATCATGCCGGAATAATTGTAAAGATACGCAAGGCCCACAATCATGCAGACCGTCAGGGCGGATCTTTCCATCTGCCGCAACGTGGCGCGCGCGGTTCGGAACACCACTCGCCGCCCCGCGCCAAACAGGAGCGCTGTTATGGCGATGGCCACCAGCACGCCGCTACCCGCCGAGAGCACCTGGAAGTTGTACGTGGCCGCATAAGGCTTCTGGTAGAGCGTCAGGAAGACGCCGTTGTGCAGCCCGGGAATATTGAGGGCGGTCTGGCCGATGCTCATGAGCTTCAGCCCCGACCAGAGAATGAGCACGCCCGCCAGGATGACCCACGGCGACCAGGCCGAGATGGATTGAGCCATGGTCAGCTTCGCTTCCGCTGAGTGAGCGCTGCTGCTCTGTGGCCGCAGCTTGAGATAGGTGACGAAGGCGGCAATCGAAGTCAGCGCCGCGGCGATGTCGGCGGCATAGGGCCCCCAGAAATTTGAAACCACAAACTGAGCGAGGGCGAAACTGGCGCCGCAGACCAGCGCGCCTCCCAGGGATCCTTTCAGGCTTTTTCTGTCGCCCGCGATCCAGGCGATGTAAGCCGGAAGAACCAAGGACAGGAAGGGAAGTTGCCGCCCCACCATGGCAGAGAGCTTCATCTGGTCGAGCCCGGTTACCCCGGCCAGCGCGACGATGGGGGTTCCCAGGCTGCCGAAAGCCACCGGGGCGGTGTTGGCGATCAGGGCGATCACCACTGCCTTATGCGGCGGGAACCCCAGCCCGTGCAGCAGGAACGCGGCCACGGCGACCGGCGCTCCGAAGCCCGCCATACCTTCCAGCAGCGCTCCGAAGCAGAAAGCGACAAGAATGGCCTGAAGGCGCGGGTCGCCCGAGGCGTGCTCGGCCATCCAGCGCCGCAGCAGGTCGAACTTGCCGGTTTCGACGGAAAGGTTGTAAAGCCAGAGCGCCGTAAAGACAATCCACAGGATAGGCCAGAGAGCGAAGAGGACGCCATAGCCTGCGCTCACGGCGGCCAGCGCGAGGGGCATCTTCCAGACCCAAACTGCCAAGGCGAACGCCGCGCCGAGTGACCAGGCGGCCGCCACGGCTCCTGATTTCCGGAAGCCCCCCATCAGAATCAGGAGCAAAACCAGCGGCACTCCTGCCGCCAGCGCCGACAGTGGCATCCATCCGAGCGGGTTAAGAAGTTGTGACCACATGAGAGCAACGATGAACGCGGAACGATACACGGTGGAGGGGCGAGTTGGTGTCAGGCCTATTCATCAGCTTCGGCTCTTCACGGCTTTCACAGAGGTAACGAAGATTGCCGCCAATTCGCCTGCTTCCCGCAGCAACGGTGTAAGCGATTCTGGTTTCACGATTTTGGAATCAGCCAACAGGTCCAGCCAATTTGGTGTTTCCTCAAGTTCCTGAAAGGTCGATTTGGTCTTGCTTACGAATTCAGCATTGGAACGGACACGAGGGGCCTCCCGATATTGTCCGCCGGCCGATGTTCCCATCCGGAGCACCTGCTTGCCGGTTACCTGAGCTTCCGTCGAGCGCGGCAGCGAAGTGGACAGTCGGATAATTCTTAGGGCGGACTCCTTCGTGCGAACCTTAAGAGCCTGCTTCTCGTTCATCGTTCCGCGTTCATTGTTCATCGTTGTTCTTCGGCGGCTTCAGTTGTTGCACGACGAACCAATAGGGGATGAGCCCCAGCAGCAGGATGAGGGATCCCACCGCGAAGCCATAGCCATACGACCCGGTCTGCTTGAGCAAGTAGCCCATGACCAGCGGGGCGCTAATGCCGCCTAGATTGCCGGAGTAATTTTTCACGCCCGTCCAGGTGCCGACCTTGTCGGGGGGGGCGCAGCACTGGAGAATCGCCAGCAAATTGCCGGTGGAAAACCCCACGCCCGCCGCGAGAAAGAGGCAGAGGATGACCGTCGTCTGGTCTTTGGCAAATCCGGCGGGAATCAGGAAGAGTCCCATGAGCCAGCCCGCCGTAACGATGCCCTTGCGGGCGCGCGTCTCATTCCAGCCTTTCTTGATCAGATGGTCGGCGAGCCAGCCGCCCAAGGGTTCCATGATGCCAAAGACAAAGAAGATGCCGGCGGCGATGGGCCCGGCTTTTTCAATGGGAATGCCGCGGCCTTTCACCAGATAGTCGGGAAGCCAGGTTAGGACAACGTACCAGTAGTAGTCAAAGCAGAAGAAGCCCAGAATGATTCCAAAAAGATTGCGGTTTCGGACGAGCGTCAGGAATTCCAAAAGCCGGTTGAGCACCGGCGAGGGATTCGAACGCGGGAGTCTTCCGCCCATGGCCTTATCCAACAGGAACCACAAAGGTGATACCAGGAGCAGGAGCGGATAGGCCAGCACGGCAATCGATCCATTCCCCGTGTCCGGACGGTCTTTGCCCGGCGGGTTGTTCGGCCGCATGGCATGTGATGGGTAGGTGGCCAGCCAAGGGATGAGCCAGACCAGCGCAGCGAATCCCACCAACATGAACATGGCCCGCCAGCCGTAGTTGACGATGAGGAATGGAATGAGGAAACCGTCAAGGACCAAACCGGTGCGCGTCCCGAAATCGAAAAGTCCGGACGGGAAACCGCGCTTCTGGGGGGAGAAGAGCTGGCTGACGGCCTTCATGCCGCCCGGAAGGTAGATGGATTCGCCAAAACCCAGCATGATGCGAAGCGCAATCAGCATTCCCAGAGTGTGCACAAATCCCACCAGGCCGCAGGCGAGGGACCAGAGGGCAAACATGCCCGCGTAAACCCATTTGAGATTGGCGCGGTCCGCCACCCATCCGATGGGAATCTGCATGTAGGCGTAAGACCAGAAGAAGGCCGAAACCAGGTAGCCTTTTTGGACGGGATCCAAACCCAGATCGTCCGACATGGAGGGCAAGGCGTAGGAAAGCGTTGCTCGATCCATGTAGTTGATCATGGACGCAGCAAACAGCAGCGCCACCACGCCCCAGCGGCGACGGGAAGTGATGTCCAGGGGGCGGAATTCGTTCGGGCTGCCGTTGGCCATGGCGTTGGATAACATCCTTGTGGCCCTGAAGGGACGAAGTGAGCGAGCATACCGTAAATAACGGGCAGGTCAAGGAGTTTTCTGGTGCCCCGCTGGCGATGGCCGCCTGCGCTGAGCCGGCTCCTCCAGGGCACTGAAAAAAGCGCATTCCTATTAACCGATCTTGAAACAAAGGGCAGTTTCGGCAAATCCTGATGCCTTCTGTAACCGCTTGCAGAATATAGTGGTTTTGTATTATTGCTCAGTTCGGCTGTTGCTGGAAGGGTGCTTTCGTACCCGGAAAGATAATATCCGCTATGGGCTTGACAGGTGCGATGCGGGCGGGTAGGGTGGAAGTATCTCTGGTTCCCTAAGCGAGAGGACTAGGGGAGATCATCACGGAGGAGGTTTTTCCATGCCCCGTATGACTGCTCTACACTCATCCCCACCCCTCCCCCCCGGCTTGTCTTCGGGCAAGAAAGTCCTGCTCATTGAAGACGAGCCCCAGGATCGAGAACATTACATGTCGCTTCTGCGCCAGCGCGGTTTTGAGGTTCGCGCCTGCGAGTCGCCGGCCCAGGCAGCTGCTCTGCTGGAGAAAGAGAAGTACGACTTCGTTCTGGTCGAACAGGGGACTCCCGCTTTTGAAGGGCGCATGGTCTTGGAACGAGTTCTGGAACTGGACCGCCGTCTTCCCACGCTGGTCATCACGCGCTGTGCAGATATGGGTTGCTACCTCGAAGCCATGCAGATGGGCGCCACGGATTACGTGGAGAAGACCATCTCCGATGATGAGATGTTGCACATCATCGAAACCCACCTTCGGCCGCCCCACTTGGCCGCTTGAAATTGCACCGATGGATGCGCCGGCGGGCCCCTCCCGCCGGCGTGGTGTTCTGGCCGCGCCGGGCTTTTGCCGGACATTCTTGTAGCCTGCTTCTCGTGCCGCCCCCAAGTGAGGTGCGACACCGGCGTCTCCCCTACCCCGCACGTCTCGGTCCGGAAAGCGGGGAGTCGCGGGACTACGGCCATGCCACGCCGAAGTAGGCTGTAACATTTCGTGTTGAAAATTGAGTTGGAAAGAGAGAGGGTGTCTCC
>CAZHKT010000201.1:0-4418 GCA_964533045.1 uncultured Acidobacteriota bacterium
GCGACCCGGCGTTGCAACCGACCGCTTCTTCTTTGACCTGTTTGCGGTCCATCACAATTATCCCGGCATCGCCTATTACGGCCCCGGCCCGGACTCCCGGAAGGCCAATCGGACCAACTACCGCCTGGAAGACACCGCGACGGACCTGTCGTTGGGGGTGCATCCCATCCGGCATCTCAGCCTTGGAGCAAGCGGGGGATATCTCTGGGTGAACGTCGGCCCCGGCACGGACCAGCGCTACGCTTCCTCAGAAACTCTGTTCCCGCCCGCAGGATCGCCGGGGATTGATGCTCAAACCAACTTCGCCCGCTACGGTTTCTTCACCCACTACGATTATCTCGACAATCCCTCTGGCCCTCGCAGCGGCGGCTACTACGAGTTTCAATATCATCGCTACATTGACCAAAACCTGGGGCGCTTCAGCTTCAACCGTGTGGACGCGGAGGCGCGGCAGTTCATTCCCCTGTTCAACAAGCGCCGCGTGATTGCATTGCGCGCGAAAACCACACTCACCGATCCCACCGGGCCGAGTCAGGTCCCGTTCTATTTGCGGCCCACAGTGGGCGGCTCGAATGACCTGCGCGGCTTCCGGCAGTTTCGATTCTCGGACAATAACATGATGGTGGCGAATGCCGAGTGGCGCTGGGAAGTTTTCAGCGGGCTCGACATGGCGGGCTTCTACGACGCCGGGAAAGTCTTTCCCCGCCGCTCCCAACTGAATTTCCATGACTTGCGCCAATCGGCCGGATTGGGATTCCGCTTCAACGCCCGCGGCCGCGTCTTTCTGCGCATCGACGTCGGATTCAGCAATGAGGGAACGCAGGTGTGGTTCAAGTTCGATAATTTCTTGATCGACCAGCGCGTCCGGTCGACGCGTTTTGAATGATGATGGCGTACTCCAGTTGGCTCAGATTGCTGGTGCTGGGGCTGGCGGGGGCTGTTGCGGTCACGCCGCTGGCTCAGGCGCGCAAATTCTACCCCGACGATCCGATCGAACAGGAACCGCCGCCCGTCCATGTCCCGCAAGTTGCCACGCGGCGCATCAGCGACGCCTATGACCTGTTCGCGGGCGTGCTCAGCCGGCGCGGCGAGCAGAAGACCAAGGCGCGTCCCATTTCGGCGCAGGCGATTAACACCCTGGGCGAGGTTCCCGATAACTCTTGGTACGCGCGGCGCCATTACTATCGCCCGATGACCATCGAGCAATTGCTCCGCGGCCCGGGCAACGACAACGCACCCGACGCCGCCGGGCCGATCACGGTCATTGCCGCCAAGACGGAAGGCATTACGCCCGGTTTCGTCATGGAGGATTCCCGCGGGCGACGCTACAACGTCAAGTTCGATCCTTATTCCAATCCGGAAATGGCCACTGCGGCCGATGTCATCGTCAGCAAGTTCTTCTACGCGCTGGGCTACAACGTTCCGGAGAATTATCTCTTCACCTTCTCGCGCCAACAGGTCCAACTGGATCCCGCCGCGACGGTAAAAACGGCGGAGGGCAAGCGCCGGCGCATGACGCAGCGCGATCTCGCCGATCTCTTCCTCAATATTCCGCCGCGCAATGGCCGTTATCGCGCCGTCGCCAGCCTCTACCTGAAGGGCGAAAACGTGGGGGAGTTCCGCTATCACGGCACGCGCGCCGACGATCCCAACGACGTCGTTCCCCACGAGCACCGGCGCGACCTGCGCGGTTTGAGCGTTTTCTGCGCCTGGCTGGGCCACGACGATTCGCGGCCCATCAATACGCTGGACATGCTGGTGGAAGAGAACGGGCGGAAGTTTATCCGGCACTACTTGATCGATTTTGGCTCGACCCTGGGCAGCGCCAGTATCGGGCCCAACAGCCCGCGATCCGGGACCTATCTTTTCAGTTGGAAGGAATCGGCAGCCGAATTCTTCTCGGCAGGGCTCTACATTCCGCGCTGGGCGCGCGCTCACTATCCCGATATTCCCGCCGTGGGCCGCTTTGAATACGAAGCCTTTAATCCCGAGACCTGGGTTCCGGAATACCGCAATCCGGCGTTCAAGAATCGGCTTCCGGACGATGCTTTCTGGGCCGCCAAGCAAGTCATGGCTTTTACCGACGAGCAGATTCGGGCCCTGGTCAGCACGGGTGAGTACTCGGACCCGCGCGCCGCGGAGTGGATCACCAGATGTCTCATCGAGCGGCGCAACAAGATCGGCAAGACTTTCTTCGCTCAGGTTCTGCCTCTCGACCGCTTCGAGGTTGGCGACGGACGGCTTGCCTTCACTGACCTTGCCGCTCTGCACAAGATATCGCCGCCGCGCGAATACTCCATCGAGTGGGCCCGCTTCGATAACGACACCTCCACTCTGACTCCCCTCGCGGGAGCGGTCGGCGCTGTGTTGCCCACTCAAGCCACGGACGGCCCCGCCGGCGCCTACTTTGCGGCTACCCTTCGAGGCGAAGACCGGCAAAAGAGCATTCGCGTCTATCTTGTGAAGACGGCAACCGGATTCAGGATCGTGGGGATTGACCGCACTTGGTAAGAGCAAGTCTTCCGCGAAATCTACTCGCGGACGTGGCGCGGATTCACCCAGAAAACGTGGGTGATAATCCGATACCCATTATCGAAATCCAGCACGTGAACCGAGTGGCCTTCCTCCGGAGATCCTTCCACGATCCGCCCCCACTGTGCCGGACCACTGAAATCAATGTCATCCATCGCGGGCGGCATCTTGCCCTTCCCCGGGCCGCCAGCCGTCTGGCCGACGGTCGTGGTGCTGTCGGTATGGGCGTAAATGATCTCGAGCTCCTCGTAATCGTGCGCGTTCGGGTGCTGGTTAGTGGCTGGATTATTAGTGTAGTCCATACAGGTGCCAAGATTGTCATTGCTGAAGTGTTCATCCTGGTGATCCAGACCAAAGGTATGCCCGACTTCCTGGCACATCACCATCTGCCGCCAAGCCGGCGTGTTGTAGGTTCCTGTGTTGAAATAGGAATCGTTCATCTTGGTGATGGCCTGGGTGATATGGTCGCCGCTCGCCCAGATCTGGGCGATTCCCAGCCACCCGTTGAACCCGTACTTCGCGTTGCAGACTTCGACGCGCCCTGCGGTGGGCTTGCAGCGTCGAGGGTCCGTTCC
Organism: uncultured Acidobacteriota bacterium; assembly: GCA_964533045.1. Taxonomy (GTDB): domain Bacteria; phylum Acidobacteriota; class Terriglobia; order UBA7540; family UBA7540; genus JACQNR01. The sequence goes on from CAZHKT010000201.1 coordinate 3,108, forward strand.
GCCGGCAACGATACTCAAGTCCAATACACCTGACTGACTCCAGTCGGACGCGGCCACGCCCAGGGAGGCATCCCAGGCCGAAGTCACGTTGTCCCCCAGCTTGAGGGTAAAGGGATTGCTCGTGCGCGCCCAGTGGTAATTACCCCATGGGTGATTCGCATACAGACCGGCGGTTAGCCCGCCGAGTAGGACTACTCCCCCGAACGCACACAAGATCGCACGCTGCCATTTTCCGTTCATCCCCGTCTCCTTTTGCAATCGCCCTAAAGCAAGAACTGATGGAGCCAGACAATACGCGCCCGGCCCGCTGCGCGCAAGGTCAATCTGTACAACGACACTGATCAGCCCGACTTTTGGCGTAGAGCAAGTGAATCACCGCTAGGGCGCCGAACTTTCTTTCAGACCAGCGCCCTTTGCCCGGCGCTGCATCTTTCCCTCGCCCTTTAGAATCAGTGGGAACGGACGGAGAGATCGTCAGAGTGTTGCCAAACCTAACGCTTTCGCCTGAGCCGATAGTAAGGCGAGGTCAGTAATGGTGATCAAATCTTTTCTCTTCTGCGCAAGAACTTGCAGCAGTTTCTGTCCACGCGCCGTAACTTGACGGAGGTGGCACGAGCGTCCGGCACGTGGCATCCCGCGCCGGATGCGCCTGCCACAAGATGAATCCCAGCAGTTGACACGGCGGGGAGTGCGCGCCAAACTATGGCGCATTCAAGGCAGGCCGACAGGCACGAAGATTCCAGCCGTGGGCCACGGCGTGCCGCGCCGGCAATTCTGGCAGGATTGAGGGGACGATGATCACACTCAAAGTCAATGGAGTCCAGCAATCATTTGGAGGCGATCCCGAGATGCCGCTGCTATGGTATTTGCGCGACGTGCTGGGGCTGACCGGAACGAAGTTCGGCTGCGGCGTCGCGCTCTGCGGCTCGTGCACGATTCACCTGGACGGCGAAGCGGTGCGCTCCTGCGTCACGCCGGTGAAAGCCGCCGAAGGCAAATCGGTCACGACCATCGAGGGTCTGGCCACCGGTGAGGCGCTGCATCCTGTGCAGAAAGCCTGGATGGCGCACGACGTTCCGCAATGCGGTTATTGCCAGCCGGGGCAGATCATGCAGGCTGCGGCGCTACTGAAAGCCAATCCGCACCCCGACGACAAGGCCATCGACGAGGCCATGTCCGGCAACATCTGTCGTTGCGGCACCTACCAGCGCATTCGCGCCGCCATTCACGCTGCCGCGAAGGAGGCCCGATGAACCCCATCCAGAACTTCAGCCGACGCGATTTCATGAAAGGCGTGTTCTCCGCCGGCGC
>CAZHKT010000202.1:0-4389 GCA_964533045.1 uncultured Acidobacteriota bacterium
AGTGTCGCCCTGAAGGGCGACGCTACGTCCCGCTCGGCCGAAACCACGGAGGAGAACCACAAAGGACATCCACCATTGTAAAGAACCGTTAGACGCACCACACTAGCATACCCGGAGTCTTTTCTGACTGACTGTTCGGCGCAGACATCAGCGAAATCGCTGCACGCATTGGGGGTGATGTGCGGGCTTGCGGCGGGTGCCTGGCTGGGGGCGGCGGAAGCGCCCGTCAAGCTGGTGACCCTGGGGCTTTCGCCGTTTCTCGTCTCCCTCGCTATGGTGGCCGGCGTGTTTGTCGCGCGCTGGACCCTGCCCACGATGATGAAAGGCACGGGCTACGTCTGGCTGGACCTGCGCGAGAAGCCTCACTTGATCGTGTGGGCGATCCTTGCCGGAGCGCTCTGGGCGGTGGCCAACACGCTGACCGTCTTCGCCATTCGCGACGTGGGACTCTCCATCGCGTTTCCCCTCTGGAATACGAACTCCCTGGTGGGGATCTTCTGGGGGTGGTTCTTTTTCCGGGAGTTGCGCGGCGCGGGCTGGAACGGCTGGTTGAAAGTTCTAGGCGGGACCATCGGTATCGTGGTAGGCGCAACCCTGCTCGGACTCGCGTCAATTCACCCATCTTCTTCGCCAATCGCCCATGCGAGCCGGGGGATCCTGGCCGCCCTGGGCGCGGGGCTGCTTTGGGGAACCATGTATATCCCCTACCGCAAGGCCTACCTGAGCGGCATGAACCCCGTTTCGTTCGTAACCGTATTCACAGTAGGGGAACTTGTCACGGTTTCCGCCTTGGCGCTTACTTTTCACGGCGGGTTTACGCCGCTGGCGGCGGAACTGACGGCGGCCCGGCCCGCGCTCTTCTGGCTGTTCCTGGGGGGCTTCTGCTGGGTGCTGGGCGATTTATTTCAACAATATGCGGCAAAGTACATCGGCATCGGCCGGGGGATACCACTCTCGAATACCAATCAGCTCTGGGGCCTTGCCTGGGGCGCGCTGGTATTTGGCGAACTATCCGGTCAAGGAGCGGCCACCAAGACGCTGGTGATCGCTGGTTCGATTCTCATGATTGCCGGCGCGATGGCCATCAGCGTCTCTGTCGCGGCCGACCGCGAGCGTGACTCGCGCCGTGAGGCGATGGAGCGTGAAAGCAACCGTTACGGCCTTGTTCTCAGAGAGTTGGAAGCAGCACAGGCCGGCAAAGACCTTGTTGCCAGCCGCGGCGCCCCGCGCAGCCTTTGGGACACGCTTATCCTTGTTATTGCCATTGCGGCATTTGTCGCGCTTGCTTCGCAGGCAGAGCGCCCGGATATTTCGCTCCATCTGGGTTGGGCTTGCGCGATCTTGATTCCGTCCGTCGCGCTGCTCGGCCTCTGCGGCTGGGTTCTCTGGAAGCGAACTAACTTCTCTTAGAATCAAAAAGTTAGCGAGGTTTGGCACGCCGAGGAAGGAGTGCCATGCTTATCCCCCGCAGCGTCGTTTGGAAGTGTTAATATATTTAACATTAGTGGAATTTCGCGCCACGCGCCAGAGCGGGCACGCGATTTAGCCCAGCCAGTCGAACCGCCTTCTCGCGATGGGCGACCAGTCCGGATGGCTCCATCGTGTTAACTGATTGAGAGTCATAGGCTTGTGTCTGACTTCAGAGCCGGAAACCGCGATTGCATACTTTGGCATACCGGATGCCTGTTGACAGGGTGCGAGGGACTTCGGGTCCTAGTAACCCGCCGATAGGCGGGTCAGGTCAATGGGGGCTAGCGGAGAGAAAACCGCTACCCCCACCCTGCTAGCCAATCCGGAGCCCGCCGCAGACCAGGGCAAATCGAAACGGGCCAACGCGATACGGAAGGACGCAGCGTCGTCTTTGCGCGGGCTTCGTTTTCCCTGAAGAGGCGAGTTTCGCATTCGCCAGAACGAAGGAAATAAGAGCCATGGTTCCCGATGGTCCGAAGACGGCCGAGCAGGAATACAAACCACGGCTCATCTTTTGGGAGGTGACAAAGGGATGTAACCTGCGTTGCATCCATTGTCGCGCCACCGCTACAGAACTCTCTTCGCCACTTGACCTACCTACGGCAAAAGCCCTGAATGTAATAGAGCAAGTCTCTCAGTATGCCCTACCTATCCTGGTTCTTAGCGGTGGCGAACCTCTCTATCGAAAGGATATCTTCCAGCTGGCGCGTTACGCGACGGACCGCGGGCTGCGGGTGGCACTGGCCACGAACGGCACCCAGGTGACACCGGAAATCGCCCGCCAGATCGTCGCGGCGGGGGTGCGGCGCGTTTCAATCAGCCTGGACGGCGCCTGCGCCGCGACCCACGACGCGTTTCGCGGCATCCCGGGCGCATTTGAAGCGGCTCTGCAGGGTTTCCGCAATCTGAAAGAAGTCGGCATGTCGGTGCAGATCAACACCACGATTGCGCGGCACAACGCGCACGAACTGCCGGCGGTGTTCGATCTGGCGCGCTCCATCGGGGCCGACGCCCTGCACACGTTCCTGCTGGTGCCGGTGGGCTGCGGCGTCGAAATCGCCGAGTCACAGATGGTTCCGCCGGAGGAGTACGAGCAGATACTGAATTGGTTCTACGACCGGTCTCAGGAAGGGGATATCGAGTTGAAGGCCACCTGCGCGCCGCACTATTTCCGGGTGATGCGACAGCGGCGCGCGGCCGAGCGCCGGGCGGCGACGGCTGCTCCCTCTGCGCCGCCTGCGCCTGCTCATCCCTCCGCCATCGGCCCGACGGAAATGACCATGCCCGGCTCGACCGGCATAGACCTGCGTCCCACGGCGGTGCGCCCCGGAAACGGTCACGGCCATCCGAAAGGTCATCCGGACGGCATGAGCGCGGTGACCAAGGGCTGCCTGGCCGGCACCGGCGTTTGCTTCATTTCCCATCTCGGCGAAGTTTACCCCTGCGGTTACCTGCCGGTAATGGCGGGCGATTTGAGGAAGCAGACTTTCGCCGACATCTGGGAAAACTCCCAGGTCTTCCACACGCTCCGCCATACCGAGGAACTCAAAGGCAAGTGCGGTTACTGTGAATTCCGCAACATCTGCATGGGATGCCGTGCGCGGGCTTTCGCCGCCACCGGCGACTACATGGACGAGGAGCCCTTCTGCATCTACCAGCCCAAGACCCGGGCACTCAAACCGGAGGAGGCGCATCATGTTCCGAATCACTAGTTTCGTTGATGCCGGTGACACGGTGCGCGAGGTTCGCCAGAAGTATCCCGAGACTGATGAAATCTTTGAGCGTTACGGTTTCCGTCCCGTCTGCTATGACTGTTCGATCGAGCAGGTGGCGATCCGGGCTGGTGTGCCGGTGGTAGACCTCATACTGGAACTGGATCAGGCTATCTATCAATCCAACCACGTCGCGGCTTGACGTTTTCACCAGGAAAAATCATGATGGCAACTATCGTGTCCAGCCCGCACACTGCCCAGCCTGAACGGCTCAGATCGTTCGTCGTGCCGCGCGAACACGGTGCCTGGGGCATGCTTCTGATTCCGCTGGCTACGGGCGCAGGCGTGGGGCTGGTCTCCCATCATTCCGTAGTCCCCCTGACGATGTTCGTTGCGGCCTCGCTCGCCATTTTCGCCCTGCGGACGCCGGTCGAAGCCTGGATGGGCGCCTCGGCGCTTCGTCCTTCGACGCCGGAAGAGCGGCGCCTCGTTCTCTACTCAATCTTCACTTATGCCGCCATAGCGGCCTTGGCGGTGGGATGGCTGCTCTTCGTCCGGGAAGCGTACGGACTCCTTTTCATCGGGTTGTCGTCGGGAATTGTTTTCGGGCTTCAGGCGACACTGAAGAAGATGGGACGCGAGGCGCGATTGGCCTCGCAACTGGTGGGATCTATCGGGCTGACCTCCACCGCGGCGGGCGCGTATTACGTGGTCACGGGCTCGCTCGGACCCATGGCGTTCACATTGTGGGCGCTCAACTGGCTCTTCGCCGTTAACCAGATTCACTACGTGCAGGTTCGGATACGCGGCGCGCGCGCGGCCACCTCGCGCGAAAAGGTCGAGCAGGGAAAGTCATTCCTGTTCGGCGAAGGCGCGACCGCCATCCTGCTGGCCGCCCTTTGGGGTGCCTCGCTGATTCCAGGCCCGGTTGCATTGGCTTTTCTGCCCGTCCTGCTGCGCGGCTTCCACTGGTTTGTGGAGGGTCCCAAACCCCTGATGATTCACCGCCTCGGATTCACCGAACTCGCCCACGCGCTGGCCTTCGGCGTCCTACTGATCTTCGGGTTCTTTCTCTGAACCCCTGAGACCCTTGAGGGAATTGACCCCCAAAAAAAGACTTGACATTTCATCGGGGGGGTAGGGTTCTCGTTGTCTGCAGCACTTTCCCCTGGGATGATATAAACCGCAGGGTGTGCCGCGGCCTAGA
>CAZHKT010000203.1:0-4333 GCA_964533045.1 uncultured Acidobacteriota bacterium
CAGGGAACATGTTGATCTTTAGATAGCCGATCCCCTCGGTCTCCAGCTTGGACGCGATCACTGCTTGTGGTGTACTAAACGGGCGCTTCGACTTCAGTAGCGGGACGTCCACGTCAACAGAGACCTCTGTGCCGTCTGCCTTTTGAACGTGCAGCTTCGCCGTCCGGCCCGGTTTCAGCAGGATCCGGCCGGGCGGCCGAGTGTAACGCGCCGCGATGTTTCCCCTCGCCGTCGGCAGTTTTTCTCAAATTAGGCCCCGCCTGAGTCTTCCCGATTGTGCGAAGAAGCAGCAGCGCGGATTGCCGTGCGGATGGGGCAGGCGGGATACCCGACGAGTCCACCCGATACGATGACGAATATGCTGCAGGCCCAGCGAGTCACCGGGCCTGCAGGAAAAACCCAACCGGGACAGCCTGGAAAACTCCCCGGAAAGGATCGTCATGCAAATCCTACACCCATTCGCTGGCTCAATCCAGCAGTACTTGGAAGAGATCTCCGACCCCGACCGGTATCGCCCGGACCACTGTCCGCAATGCGGGGCCAAAGAGCCGCTGGCGGGCCATGGTTTTTATAGTCGTTCGCTCGTGGATTGTGCCTTTGATGGCGCCATCCGCGTGCGCCGCTATCTGTGCCGCCTGTGCAAGCGCACCGTTTCATTGCTGCCCGAGTTTGCGCTACCTTGGCTGCGCTTCAGCCTTACCGTGATCTCCCTGTTTCTCGTCGCGCACCTGCTCCAAGGTTTGACTCTGGCGGCGGCTGCCTTGGCGGCAGGACAACGCGCCATGCCGTATCAGCGCGGCCAGTTCTGGATTCGCCGGTTTCAAAGGCAAGCTCCGGCGCTCGGCTTGGCGCTGGCAGCTTTGGCGGCGCCCGCCGCCGCCGCCGACCTGGTCACCCGCGCGCTCCACATGCTGGAATCCACCGGCTGGATCGCCGCCCACCGCTTCCTGTTCTCCGAGTTGCGCGCGCACCTGCTCGGCTGGCCGGATTTTCTCGCTCCCGCAGGGCGGCGCGCCACACTCACCCCGGCCGCACCTCCCGCCTGAGGCCGCCCACACAGCATTTGCATGGTGGATCCGGGCCATTCCGGTTAACTTCGGTTCATGGAGATTTTCTGATGAACCTCAAAGCCGAAAAACTCGCCCTGTTCCGCTACGGAATCGTCGCGCCATTGGTGATCGAGCCTTTGCCACGCGGCGAACTCACCCGTCGCGCCGAGGAGATTGCTTCGCGTCAGTACGACATCCCCGATTCCAAACGGCGCGCCATCACCGTCGATACCTTGCTGGAATGGGCCAAGCGCTATCGACACGGCGGCCTGGAAGCCCTCGCTCCCAAGCCGCGCCAGGACCGCGGCCGGTCGCGCGCCATTGCCCCGCAACTGGCCGCTTTGACCGAACGCCTCAAGCGCGAAAACCCGCATCGCACCGGGACGACACTATGGCGCGAGCTGGCCTTGTCCTCGGGCAAAGACGAGCCGCCCCTATCGTCCTCCACGCTCTACCGTTTCCTCAAACAACGCGGCCTGTCGGAGCGCGAACTGCCCGCGCCCCAGGCGCGCAAGAAGTTCGAAGCTTCGCTCGCCAATCAGATCTGGCAGGCCGACATGCTCTTCGGACCCTGGGTTCAGCGCCCCGGCGGCGGCCGCATGCAGGTCTTCCTGCACGCCACGCTCGATGACGCCAGCCGCCTGATTCCGCACGCGCAGTTCTACCCCAGTCAGGGTCTGGATGCCTGCCTGGATTGCCTGCGTCAAGCCATGGCTGCACGCGGTGTCCCCACACGCCTTTACATCGACAACGCCAGGATGTACCGCTCGCCGCAACTGGCGCGCATCGCCGCCTCGCTGGGCGCCCTCATCATTCACTCGCGCCCCTACCAACCCGAAGGCCGGGGTAAGATTGAACGCTGCTTCCGCACCGTGCGCGAGCAGTTCCTGGCCAATCTCGATCCCAAGCGTCTGCTCTCGCTCGACCAGTTGAACGAACGGCTTCATGCCTGGATTGAGAGCGTCTATCACCGCTCCGGGCACAGCGCCCTGGGGACCACGCCACTCGTGCGCTGGCAGAAAGATATCGAACACGTGCGCCAGCTTCCACCGGGCGCTGATCTGCGCCGTCTCTTCTTCCATCGCCTCGACCGGCTGGTGCGGCGCGATTCCACCTTCCTGCTGCGCAACCGCCTCTATGAAGCTCCGGCGCACCTGGCCGGCCGCACCGTGGAGGTGCGCTTCGATCCCGTCGAAAGCGGCGCCGTCGAAGTCTGGTTGGAAGGAAAACTCCAGGCCGCCGCGCGGCCCCTCGATGCCGTGGGCAACGGCCAGTTGCCTTCCGCCAAGCCAACGCCTGCGCCGGCTCTCGAATCTACCGGCATCAACTTCGTCGAGTTGGTTCACAAGAACAAGGAGGACGAGGAGGAGGAGGACGTGCCGTGGTAGAAACCTTCTTCGGCTTCAAGAAGACGCCCTTTTCCGACAGCCCCGATGCCAAGCAGTTGTTCGCCTCGCAGTCGTGGAATCAGGTCAAGGCGCGTCTCCAGTTTCTGGTCGAGCATCATGGCGCGGGGCTGATCACCGGCGAAGTCGGTTCGGGCAAGTCCACCGCCGCGCGCAGCTTCACCGCCGCTCTGAATCCCAACCTGTTCAAAGTGATGTATCTGCACTGGACGCCCGGCTCGACACTCGATCTGCTCCGGCAAGTCGCACTCGAACTCGACCTGGAACCGGCGCACTATCGCGGCGATCTGGCGCGCCAGATCTCGCAGGCCATCGTGCGGCTCAATCAGAGCAAGAAACAACACCCCATCCTCATCTGCGACGAAGCCCAGTTGCTGCGTCATCCGGCGCTGGAACAGCTTCCGCTGTTGCTGAACTTCGACATGGATTCGTCGCGCTATCTGACGCTCTTACTGGTCGGACAGCCGTTGTTGCGCCACACGCTCTCGCTGCAAATGCACGAGGCGCTGCGGCAACGGATTGCCGTGCAGTATCACCTGGAAGGACTTTCGCGCGAGGAACTGGAGGTGTACCTGACGCATCAGCTCAAGGCCGCCGGCGTCACGCCGCCGCTGTTCGACGACACCGCCCGCCAGGCGCTCTATCAGGCCACCAAGGGCATTCTGCGCAAAGTCAACAAGCTGGCTTTGACGGCGTTGCGCCTGGCAGCATCCCGCAAGGCCGCGATGGTGGATGAAGCCATTCTGCTGGACGCCACGGCCGAGGCGCTGCTGTGAAGAGGGCGTCTGCGCTGAGCTTGGCGCGGTTGCTGGTCGAGCAGCCTGCGGCGGCGCCGGCGTGCCTGGTAGAGCCGGGGCTGTTGCCGCCGCGGGGCATTTTGTTCGTGGGCGGCGAACCGAAGGTAGGCAAGTCCCTGCTGGTGGCCAATCTGGCTTTATCGCTGGCTGCCGGTGCGGACCGCATCGGGTTTCCGATCCTGGCGCCGCGGCGCGTGCTGGTCTGCCAGTTCGAGTTGCCCGTGATGCAATTCGTCAGCCGATTGGCTGTGATGCGCCGCGCTGTTGGCGCGGCTGCAGACGAGCGGCTGCTGGTGGACACGCGCGCCTCAGGCCACCTGCTCAGCGCCGCCCAGCGGCTGGGCCATTTCATAGAGGCGGCCAAAGCTGCGGCGGCCGAGGTGATCGTCCTCGATCCGCTCTACTGCGGTGCATCGGCCGCGCCGCGGCGCAAGGTCGCCAGAGGGGATATCACCCAGGCTTTCGCTCATGCCGGCAATCCGGCCCGCTATACCGATTTGCGCGGCCAGATCATGCAGCTCCCCGAATGTTCCAAGCGCACGGCGCAGGCAGCTATTGCCGAGGCTTGCCAACAGGGCTGGATCGTTCAGTCCGACGGCCAATATCGGCTTCCACTTTAGCCGCCTGGCCGGCAACGATTGTCCGCACGGGGTCGCGCCCGGGCGGATGCCCAGGGCCGATGCGACGGAGCTGGCTCCGAAGAAATCGGCTCACCCTCCCGCGTGCCCCCTGCTGCTCGCGGGAGGGTTATTCTTTCGGACAGAGAAAAACAAAAAACAGACTGCATTTCTTTGGTGAAGCTCCCGAGCGGAGGCCCTGGGCTATAAAACGCGACGACGCGCCCGGCGGCTTTTGCCGGGCGCTTCCAAATGCATTCTTCTACGTCCGGATACCCGTTTGTGCCTACACAACCGACGTATCCTATCCCTCTGCCCGATTCCACCCCGCCAGCACTGCTACTGAATTCGAGAAATCGACTGGGAATGAACGTGAGAACTTCGAGGGGATATAATGTGGCCCGTTACACCATGCCGAGGCAGCCCGCGAAGCGAAAGCACCACCTCCTGTGGCGCTCTCCGTT
>CAZHKT010000204.1:0-4222 GCA_964533045.1 uncultured Acidobacteriota bacterium
CTTCTTCGCAGGAGGTCTCAGATACCAGGAGACACCCGTGACAGGCGGCAAGGTTTGCGTTGTCAGTACCTTGCGCGCGGGCCTCTATGCAGACCGGATCTGACGAGCACCATTGCGCTTTCTGCAGGGCTGCCATCAACGTGCGAAGAAGCCGTTCCGGCTCCCCCTGACGCACCAACCCCCCCATGGTTCCTTCCGCGTCGCCAGAGGCGGTATAGATAAGAATCCCGTGCATCGGCTCGGTGTTCTCGTCCAGATTGCTGTAGACACGCTCTCGAAGCGAAGCACTCCCGTAGCCGCAGTCAAAGCTCAACTGATTAATCAGACTGTGGGCAAGGCTGTGCAACAAGACGAAGGCCGGCGTGACGCGGCGCGCGGGTTGGCCTCGGAGAATCCGAAGGTTGTTGTAATTCGTCAACAGACGCCCTACGCGCTCTGCGCAACTGCTGTTTCGCAACCACTGCTCGACCGCGTCCCTGCGAAGTTCCAAAAAGATGCCCTCGCCGCGAACGAAGATGGCTGGCAGCCAGTCGATCCTTCGGTCCAGGGAAAGACACTGTACCCGCCCAGTGGGGTTGTCCGGATCTGGTGGCAACAGCCGTGTGAACCCTGCCAAGGCGCGTGTCTCACGGAGCTTCTTGACCAACCCGATTCGTCTGAAGAAGCGCCCCAGCTCCGGTCCTATTGCTGCGACCTCAAGGAGATCCACGAAAAGCTCCGTCTCCGGACCGCCCCGTGGTGCGAGCAAGGCTGTATACTCTTGGCGCCGATACTCTTCTTCATCCCGCACAGGCCGGACGGCCAACCCGTCCAGCCTCCGCTGGGCCACTGCCAATAGCTGGGCTGCGTCCAGGCCCCACATGCGCGCAATCGTGTCACAGCGGGTAGGATCAATCCGCTTACCGTCCACCAAGCCACTTGTAAGGATGTCCCAAACTTCCGGTCGTTCTACGGCATCGATGACCGCACGCTGAGCCTGTTCTGCCCACAGCGGGAGGTAAATGGAACTGACCACAAGCGGGAAGTAGGCGTTGCTGGCACCCCGCTGGATCACGCGGAGTGGCGCGCCGCACTGCTGTGCCTGAGCGCCGACGTGCCCGAGCCAGGGCTGGCTGGCCCGGCACTGGTAACCGATTCGCTGCAGCGCACCACCCGACTGTTGGTCAAAATCGAAGATGCCTGCAAGCGTCTTGGCTTCGCCGCAGCTACATTCAACTTTGATGCCGGTCAGCATGGAAGAGGATCGTCCCGCAAGAAACCGCAGCTTGCAGTCCGCCGTGGGATTCTTGTCGCGGTGGACCCAGTCCAGAAAAGGGAAATCCTCTATGTGGCCCTGATCACAGACCGCTACAATCCGTACGGGTATGAGAAAAGGTCGCGACCTCTCCCCTTTGCTGGCGCAGTTCATCCCAGGGTAGGGACGGCCGGCGCAGCGCTGGCGGCTCCCGAAAAGTGGCAGATACTCCATGCCGCCACATCGGTAACAGTAGTGCCACCTCGGAAACCGGACCGTTGGGATATCGAGATTGGCGTGTTTCACACCCGGGGTAGGATCTTTGTGCTCGGGAGGCAGCCTGAAGGATTGCACGGCAAGACGAGCCTGGAGGCGTTCCTCCATGATCAGCCATTCGGGGGGACAGGACGCTCGGGCAAACGGCCAAGCGTCGAGGCCGGCCACCATGAGAGACTCGTCTTTCGGGAAGTCGACCATCGCACCCACGCCGAACGGGCTGATGAGTTGAGATCTCCGGATGGGCTTCAATGCTGGCATCGTCGTGTCTAGTCCGGTTGCGGGTAGCTGGAAATGACGTTCGCGTCGCAGGTCGCGTCGACGTTGCGCATTGAACTGGGCGTGGCCAGTGGCCGCACGCTCCAACGTGGATGGCGATCCGTCCCGCTAGGGTACATCAGTGGTTCCACTTCATCCGGGGGGCCGAAATCGCCGTACCTGGAAGGCGGAACCCGGCGCCATTCCTCGATCACATAGTCGAATCGATCAAGCACGAATCCTATCTGATCCTGATCAATATTCGAAACTCGATCAAGGACGATTGATCTGATCCGATTCACCAGCTCCTCATCAGGCGGCGGTGAATTCGGCCTGGCGCGAAGGTTCTCACTGCCCAGTGCCCTGGTTAGCGCCACTGTTACAGCGTGGAGCGCACGCTCGATCACGGGTTGTGCGAACGGCGTGATGCTTGTGGGTTCAACGAAACGATAAATGCTCTGATGGTACGGGCGAAAGTGCTCGTAATGCGAACGGTCGCGTGGACGAGCCGGGTTGTAGATCGTGACAACCAGCCCCGGTTCCCTCCGTCCGACCCGGCTTGACGCCTGAATATACTCTGCTGTGGTCTTGGGCTGGCCGACCACCGTCATCAGGCTGAGGCGGGGAACGTCAAGGCCGACCTGAATCATGTTCGTGGCAAGGCAGATGTCGACCGCGTTCTGTTCCTCTCCTGAACGCACAGGGGTAAACAATTGCTGCAGGATCTCCGGGATCTGGTTGCTTTGGATCCGGCTGGTGAGCTCCAGGTCCCGATTGATGAAGCGGCGCACCTTCAGCGCCTCCTGCCCCGCGATCGCCGCAGTGAGGCCTCTGCGATCCCACATGGCATTCATGTACTCGCGGATGTCAGCGCGAATTAAAGTCGCGGCATGACCGAGCTCACGGATGCTGTTGAAGTAGGCCATGAGGGTCCAGTAGGGGTCGAGTGTGGCCGGATCGGAGATGCCCAGCAGCTTGACCGCCTGCAAGAGTGCAGAAACCACCCTGATCTGCGCTGTCACGTGCGAAGGCAGGGCTGAGGCAAAGACCCCGAGATAGCTCCTGCCCGCTGCGTTCGGATTCTCCCAGGCGAAAAAGGACTCGCCCGCCATCAAGCCTTGAGGCGGAAACAGGAAGCTGGTCCTGTCGTTATAGAGCGCCCGGATCTGGTCGGGCGCGCGAGCGATCGTGGCTGTTGAGGCTACAATTTTTGGGGCACGGTGTCCCGAACCGGCGCGGCACAGCGACTCAATGGCCGTTTCGTAATGAGCAACCATTGAACCAAGTGGTCCGGAGATGAGATGAAGTTCATCCTGAACAATCAATTCGGGTGGATCGTAATCGTGTTCCATCCCGAAAAGGCTTCGAGCCTCAGGGCGCCAAGGCAGCATGGCGAACTTGTCAACCGTTCCGATTACGAGCGATGGCGGCTCGTCATAGATAGCTTCGTCAACTACCTGGAGGGGCAAACCGGCCGGAGCGCCAAACGGGCAGTCGGGGTCTTCACAGCAAAACACCACTCGGGATGGATTGGCCTTTTTCAAGTACCCCTTCACGCGCCAGTTCGAACCCGCCTTCACGGCACCCATCGCCGCCCCACACCAGGGGCAGGCGAGCACGATGAACGGGTTCTCACGGCTGCCCTTATACAGTTCGTTTAGGGCTCTCGTGGCGTCATCCTGTTTATTGGGTGTGACACCTTGCCCGACCCAGAGTCCGATAGAAATCGGTGTGGAGCCGAGTTCCTTCGGGCGCGACCGGCGCAGGTATTCACAGGCGCAGATCAGCGATGCGGCCCTTTGGAACTGCTGCGCGGTGAGGAGGCGCAACGTATACCGCATCAGCACTGTGGTTCCGGCGTTGTCCGGATTCCGCAGTCGGCGAAGCATGATCGTGAACGCAGAGAGTCCAAGGTAGGCCTCAGTTTTTCCTCCACCTGTCGGAAACCAGATCAGATCAACCACGTTCCTCTCGGGCGAATCGGGAACGGTCAGAGACTGGAGGTTCATCAGTAGGAACGCCAACTGAAATGGCCGCCAACGCGCCTTCTTCAGCGAATAGTTCGGCGGCTGGTAACGCTCGCTCAGGCGCAGAGAACCGTCTTTGAACACCCAGTCCCGAACGCACTTGCTGGCCAGTTCATAGTGCGCCTGTTGGAGATACATCGCCTTGTTGGCCAGGGCGAATGCCATCCGGACGTCGCTGTCCTCCCTCAGAAGCTCGATGCCAGAGCGAATTCTGGAGAGACACTGGCGGCACTCAGCCAGATTCCGGGCGGCCACATCACGGAATCCGGGCGGCACGTCGCCGGTATCTGCCGCCCGTTCCTGCTGGCTTTCTATCCAATTCTCATAGGCATCGGCTAGGGCTTCGCAGAGCAGGATTAACTCGGGCGAGCGGTCGTCGGCAAGCTGCTCCATCGACAGCGCAAGGTCCGGCAGGTCCACATGCTCG
>CAZHKT010000205.1:0-4150 GCA_964533045.1 uncultured Acidobacteriota bacterium
TAGAATCCCCTGCCACCGGAATACCCCAGTGTCCGGAGATCCTCAGCTAAGTACAACTTACGCGATGTCGGTCTGGTCGTCATATGAGGCCGCGTAGTAAGCAGCGCGGATCTTCGTCGTTGAAGACCGATGCTCGACTGCCCAAGGGCCCCATACCCACCGAGAAGTTCTGTGCATCAGTGTCACACCACCGGTGCCGCGGCGACCTCTTCGAGCGCGGGTTGGGGCGCGGGGGCGGTGGCGCCGTCGGCGTCGGTGAAGGTCCAGGCGTCTTTCTGGCTGAGGAGGCGTTCGACCAGGGCAACGTGCATGGCGTGGCCGGCGCGTTCGGCCTCGAGGCGGGCGATCAGCGGGTGACCGAGCAGCGCCAGGTCGCCGATGACGTCCAGAATCTTGTGGCGGCAGAACTCGTCGGGGAAGCGCAGGCCCTCGGGGTTGAGCACTGCTTCGTGCGAGAGCACCACGGCGTTCTCCAGCGAGCCGCCCTTGATCAAGCCGCTCTTCTTCAGCATTTCGACCTCTTCCAGAAAGCCGAAGGTGCGCGCCGGAGCGATCTCGCGCTCGTAGTCGTCCTCCGACGGCGTAAAGCGAAACGTCAAGTTGCCAATCGCCGGGTGCTTAAAATTAATGCGATAGGAAAACGACAGCTTGTCGGCCGGGTAGGCGGCGATGCGCTTTGCGCCGTCTGTGATCTCCACGGGCTTCAGAACCTTGACGTAGCTGCGCCGGGCGCGCTGGCGGCGCAGGCCCGCCTCCTGAATCAGGCGCAGGAAGGGCCGTGCGCTGCCGTCCATAATGGGCAATTCGAGGTTGTCTAAGTCAATGAAAACATTGTCGATCCCGGATCCCGCCAGCGCCGAAAGCAGGTGCTCGGTGGTCGAGATCAGCACGCCTTTCTTCATAAGACTAGTCGCGTAGCTTACATGCGCGACATGCCGGGCGCGCGCCTCGACCCGGAAGCCCTCCAGGTCGGTGCGCCGGAAGATGTAGCCGGAATTGGCGGGCGCCGGGAAAATGCTCAGGCTTACGTTGACGCCGGTATGAAGCCCGATGCCAGAAATGCGTGCCTGCCGGGCGATTGTGTGCTGATTTGCCAAGAATCCCTCCAACGCAGACTCATCCTGTAAGCAATAGGACGGCCATTCGTCGGAAACTTATAACTTATTGTTTTTTAATCTTTTACGTCAATGATCATTCCTCGTCCCATTCCCTGAGTGTGGCAAAATAGACACATTTGTCCGTTTTCCAGCACGCTGCGGCTCACGAAGTCCGTGATAGGACTTTCCGCTTGCGCTAGAATGACCGCTCGCCACCGAGGGCGAGGGAGGGGACTCACAAGGATGGCTGAAAGGCCGAAACTCTTTTTGCTGGATGCCATGTCGCTGGTGTTTCGCGCCTTTTTCGCGCCCATGCAGATGGCGCTGGCATCGCCCTCCGGCATGCCGACCAAGGCGATCTACATCTTCGTTCGAACCATCCAGAAGCTCCTGAAGGATCATTCGCCGGAATACATCGCGGTGGCGTTTGACCTGGCAGCGCCGACTTTTCGCGACAAGCTCTTTGAAGAGTACAAGGCCAACCGGCCGGAATTCCCCGAAGAGCTGGCGGTGCAACTGCCGTACGTGCGGCGATTCTGCCAGGCGCTGGGACTGCCGATCGTCGAAATGGAAGGCTTCGAGGCCGACGACGTGATCGGCACGCTGGCCCAGCAGGGCGCGCAGCAGGGAATGGAGGTTTTCATCGTCTCGGGCGACGAGGACTTATTCCAACTGGTGAACGATCAGATTCGCGTGCTGAAGCCGGCGCGAAGCGGCTCCAACGGCGAGACGATTTGCGACGCGGCGAAGGTGAAAGAAATCCTGGGCGTCGAGCCCGCGCAGGTGGTGGACTGGCTGGCGTTGACGGGCGATCCCAGCGACAACATTCCAGGCGCGCGACCGTTGCCGGGCAAAGAGCCCGCTCTGGCGCCCGGTGAGAAGAAGCGGAGTTATATCGGCCCCAAGGGTGCGACGGAGCTCATCCAGAAATTTGGCACGCTGGAGCAAGCACTGGACGGCTGGCAGAGCGTGGTGAAGCAGAGCTATCGCGACGCGTTGCGCGACTACCGCGCCGAGGCCTTGCTCAGCCGCGAGTTGGCGACGATTCGCACCGACGTGCCGCTGGGCCGCCGCGTGAGCGACCTGAAGCGCGGGGCGATTCTGGCGGAAGAGGCCGCCGCGCTTTGTCAGGAACTCGGCTTCACCTCGCTGCTGCGGGAATTCCTGGAAAGCGCGCCGGCGGTGGGAAGAGAAATCGCCACCCAGGAAATTTCCGATCCCGAGGTGCTGAAGCACTGGCTGGCGACGGCGCGCGCGCCGGTGGCGATTGGATTTGAGTGTGAAGGCGGCGAGGGATTTGGTGCGAAGCTGACGGCGCTGGGATTGGCCGACGGCGAACGCTCGGCGGCATTGCCGCTGGCCGCTGCGCGGTTGCGGTCGGGGCTTCTCGAAACGCTCAAACTATTCTTGGCCGACGCGGCGCGCGAGAAATCGGCTCACAACGTGAAGCAGCTTCATCTGCTGCTCGGCGCCGAGGGTCTCACGCTGGCGGGTTGCGCGCACGACCCGATGCTCTATTCTTACTTGCTGGAGCCGCTCGCTTCCAGCCACGCGCTTGAGGCCCTCACCCTGCGACGCCTGAGCCGCAAGGCGCCGCTCACCGCGGCGGACGCAGCCGTTTCAACTCACGAACTTTCGGTGCAGATGGCGCCCGAGATTGTCAGGGAAGATTTAAAGAAGCTCTATGACGAAATCGAGCTTCCGCTGGCAACCGTCCTGGCCGATGTCGAGCGCGCCGGCATCCGGCTGGACACGGACATCCTGGCGAAGATGTCGGTGGAATTCGACAAGGAACTGACCGATCTCACGCACGGCATCTACGACCTAGCGGGGCAGGCCTTCGACATTGATTCGCCGAAGCAACTGGGTGAGATTCTCTTCGACCGACTCCGCCTGCCGGGGGGCAAGCGGCTCAAGAAGAGCGGCCAGTGGTCCACGGACGCATCGGTACTGGAAGGGCTGGCTGACCGCCACGAATTACCGCGCCGCATCATCGAATACCGCACGCGCGCCAAGCTCAAGTCTACTTACATTGACGCGCTCCCCAAGTACGTTCATCCTCCCACGGGCCGCGTCCACACCTGCTTTAATCAGGCCGTGGCGCGCACCGGGCGGCTGTCGTCGTCGAATCCCAATCTTCAGAACATTCCCATCGGCGACGATTACGGGATGCGAATTCGCTCGGCGTTCGTGGCCGAGCCCGGATGGCGGCTGATTTCCGCTGACTATTCGCAGATTGAACTGCGCGTGCTGGCGCATCTTTCCGGCGATACCAAATTGATCGAAGCGTTCGCGCGCGACGAAGACATTCACTCGCGCACCGCCCAGGAGATCTTCGGCGTACCGGCCGGGCTTCAGACGCACGAGCACCGCCGTATGGCGAAGGCCATTAACTACGGCGTGATCTACGGCCAGAGTTCATTTGGCCTCGCGGCGCAGACTTCCACCAGCAAGACCGAGGCGCAACGTTACATTGACGCCTATTTCGCCCGCTATCCCAAGGTGCGCGAGTATCTGGACGGCCTGGTCGAAGAGGCTCGCCGGACGGGTCGCGTGCGCACGCTCTTTGGGCGGCTGCGTCCGATTCCGGAGATCGCCGCCAGAGATAATGCGGCGCGCGCCCGCGCCGAGCGTGAGGCCATGAACACGCCCCTGCAGGGAACCGCCGCCGACCTGATGAAGCTGGCGATGGTGAAGCTGCACGCGCGCCTGAAGCGGGAAGGCATGAGGACGCGCATTATTCTGACCGTGCACGATGAACTGGTATGCGAGGCGCCCGAAGCCGAACTCGGCGCCGCGCCCCTGATCGTCAAAGCCGAGATGGAGGGCGCGTACGCGATGAAAGTCCCGCTCAAGGTGGATGTCGGGGTGGGTGCGAACTGGAAGGAAGCGAAATAGAATTACGAGTTTCGAGTGCTGAAAGCTGATAGCTATGAGCGAGGGTGGTGCGTTGAACGGCTCTTTACCGATGGCGGATGTTCTTCCGGGTTGTTCCGGTGGAACAGGACGTCGCGTCGCCCAGCAGGGCGACACGTCGTGGTGGCGGCCGGTAG
>CAZHKT010000206.1:0-4104 GCA_964533045.1 uncultured Acidobacteriota bacterium
CGCCAGCTGACGCGCGAGCCGCACGTGGCGGGCACGCCCGGTGACTGGCGCGTGACTCAGTTCATCTGCAACGAATTCCGCCGCGCCGGATTGCAGACGGAAATCATCGAGTACCGCGTGCTGCTTTCTTATCCGCGCCAGGTCTCGGTCGAGCTGGTCGAGCCCGCGCGCGTCAAGCTCGCCAACCCTGAGCCGGAGATCAAAGGCGACCAGGACACTCGCCCCGGCGATCCCATGGTTCGCATGCCGTGGAACGGCTATTCGCCTTCGGCCGACCTGACGCTGCCCGTCGTGTACGTGAACTATGGGCGGGGCGAGGATTACGACGAGCTGGAGAAGCGCGGTGTGACCGTCCAAGGCAAGATCGCCCTCGCCCGCTATTTCCGCGGCTACCGCGGTGGCAAGTCGCTCGAAGCCGCGCGGCGCGGGGCGGCGGCGATCATCGTTTATTCCGACCCGGCGGAAGACGGCGCCCCGCGCGGGCCCGTTTATCCCCACGGCCCCTGGGGCCCGCTCGAACACTTCCAGCGCGGGGCGGTGGTGTACGACTTCGTCGCGCCCGGCGATCCGCTCACGCCCGGTTGGGCTTCGACCGAATCGGCGAAGAGGCTCAGCGAGAAAGAGTCCGCGATTCTGCCCAAGATTCCCATGGTGCCGCTCTCGGGCGCCGACGCCCAGCACATCCTCTGGCACCTTGGCGGGCCGGAAGCGCCTAAGGATTGGCAAGGCGGATTACCCCTCACCTATCGCCTGGGCGGCGCGGCGGCCAAAGTTCACCTGGCGCTCGACATGGAAAATCGCGTAACGCCCATCTGGAACGTCATCGCGCGCATTCCGGGCGCGGAGGAACCCGAGAAACTGGTACTGCTCGGCAATCATCACGACGCCTGGGATTACGGCGCGGTGGATCCCTCGAGCGGCACGGCTTCGATGCTGGAACTGGCGCGCGTGCTGGGCCGTCTGGTGAAAGAAGGTTTCAGGCCGCGGCGCACCATTGTGCTGGGAAGCTGGGACGCCGAGGAGTACACCCTGACCGGCTCAACCGAATGGGGCGAGGAGCACGCCGAGGATTTGAGAAAGAACGCCGTGGTCTGCCTGAACGTGGACGCCTCGGCCAGCGGACAAGACTTCAGCGTGAGTGCCGTGCCGTCCCTGCTGCCCGCCATCATCGAGGCGACGCAAGCGGTGAAGGACCCCGCCACTGGCCGCAGCATCTACGATCGCTGGAAGGAGCGTCGCGGCGAACGCAGCGTGCGCAGCTACGCGGTGGAAGGTTCCGGCGCGGCGCCGGTGCCCTTCGGCCTGCTGGGCGGCGGCTCGGACTACATGGTCTTTCTCCAGCACCTGGGCGTCCCCTCGCTCGACATGATCTTCGACGGGCCGTACGGCGTCTATCACTCCATCTATGACAACTTCAACTGGATGGACAAGTTCGGCGATCCTGGCTTCCAGTATCACGCCGCCATGAGCCGCCTGTGGGGCGTGCTCGCCCTGCGCTTCGCCAACGCCGACGTGCTGCCGCTGGATTACTCAATTTACGCCGCCGAAGTCGCGGCGTATCTGGAGGATCTGGAGAAGCTCACATCGCCGGGTTTCTTCTCTGCTTCAATCCGCCCTTTGCTTGCGAAATGCCGCGAGTGGCGCTCCGTAGCGGCGGCCTTCAGGCCGCCACCTGAGGGCGCGGCCGTCCCCGCCGCCAGCGGGCCGGATGCCCGCGCTCCCGGCAACACCGCGCTGATGGCGCAGGAGCGCGCCTTGCTCGACGACCGCGGGCTGCCCGGCCGGCCGTGGTTCAAGCATTTGATCTACGCGCCGCTGCCCAGTTATGAAGCCGTCACGCTTCCCGGCCTGCGCGAGGCGCTCGAAAAGGGAGACATGGAGTTGGCCCGCGACCAGGCGGCCCGCCTCGGCGCGGCGCTCGACCGCGCGATTGAAGCGGCTCACTAAGACAGAAACACGTAGAGGCACGGCGTGCCGTGCCCCTATCGTTCGAATCGGATTTTCAATGATTAGTTAGCTTAACTTTTCACTAATCGTCTTGGCTTGGGTGAAGAGCAGCAGGTAGTCGCGGCCGCCGGCCTTGGAGTCGGTCCCCGACATGTTGAACCCGCCGAAGGGGTGCGCGCCAACCAGGGCGCCGGTGCACTTGCGGTTCAGGTAGAGGTTGCCGCAGAAGAACTCCTCCGCCGCGCGCTCCAGTTTCTGGCGGTTCTTGGTATAGACCGCGCCGGTCAGGCCGAACTCGGTGTTATTGGCGATCTCCAGCGCGTCGTCAAAGTTCTTCGACTTAATGACCGCCAGCACCGGACCAAAAATTTCCTCCTGCGCGATGGTAGCCTTCGGCGCCACGTCCGCGATGACCGTGGGCTGGAGGTAATGTCCGGGTCCGGAAACCTCGCCGCCGCCGGTCAGCAGCCGCCCGCCCTCCGTCAGTCCCTTCTCGATGTAACCGAGAATGGATTTCTTCGAGCTGGCGTTAATCACCGGCCCCATGTAATTGTCGGGATCCCAGGCGGGACCGACCTTGATCTTCTCCACGCGCGCCTTGAGCTTTTCGAGGAAGGCGTCGTAAACCTTCTCATCCACAATCGCGCGCGAGCAGGCGGAACACTTCTGACCCTGGTAGCCGAAGGCTGATACCGTCACGCCCTCGGCCGCAACGTCCAGATCGGTCTCGCTATCCACGATGATGGAATCCTTCCCGCCCATCTCCGCCACCACGCGCTTGATCCAGATCTGACCGGGCGCGGTCTGCGCGGCGAGCGCGTTGATGCGCAGGCCGACTTCTTTCGAGCCGGTAAACGCGATGTAGCGCGTGCGCGGATGCCCGACGAGCACGTCGCCCACCGAGCCGCCCGGGCAGGGGCAGAAATTCACCACCCCCTTGGGAATACCCACCTCCTCCAGTACCTGGAAGAATTTGTAGGCGATGGCCGGCGAGTCGCTCGAAGGCTTCAGCACCACGGTATTCCCCGCCACAATGGAGGCCGTGGCCATACCCGCCAGAATCGCCATGGGGAAATTCCAGGGCGGAATCACGATGCCGACCCCCAGCGGAATGTAGCGCAGGTAGTTCTTTTCGCCTGCCACCGGCACCAGCGGCTGCGGCCCGCCCAGTCTCAGCATCTCGCGCGCGTAGAATTCGCAAAAGTCAATGGTTTCGGCCACGTCGGCGTCGGCCTCGGGCCAGGTCTTGCCCACTTCGTACACCAGCCAGGCCGAGTAGTAGAACTTCCGTTCGCGGATGATCCGCGCTGCCGCCAGCAGGGACTTGGCACGCTCTTCGTAGGGGACGCGGCTCCACGTCTTGAAGGCCGCGTCGGCCGCCACGATGGCTTTCTCGGCCAGCCCCTTGTCGGCCTTGGAAAAGACTCCCACCACGCGATCCTTCTGGCTGGGGTCGTAGGAGATGAGCTTGTCTTTAGTGGAAATCCGCTCACCGTCAATCACCAGCGGATATTCGCGGCCCAGTTCCTTGGCAACTTCTTCCAGCGCTTCTTTCATCTTGCGGAAGTGCTCTGGATTGCCTTTGAAATCGCTCAGGGGTTCGTTCTTGAAGTCGGGTAGCTGCATATCTATGAGTGCCTCCAGTGTGAAGTTACGAAACCACTATTATACCCCGCCTCGGCGGTCGTGTGGGAGGTTAACGGCGCCTCCAAACCCGACTTGTCTTCGCCCGGCCGCGCGGGTGCCCCCCGGGGTGGGGTCGGGGCGCAGACAGGACATCCCGCTGCGGAACTGGGCCGCTCGGCCACTGGATTGAGGGTCAGGCGATCGAGTGGCGTTGCCCGCTGCAGCGGCGCTGCCTGCCGCCAGGCAGCCCCTGGGCGCCGAAGCGCGTCGCTGGCGCGATTCCCGGAGGCGGCCCACCGTGCCGAGGCTGCCTCAATCGTGTATTTTCAACAACATTTTGGCTTCGTCCCGCAGATTTCGAGTCCCGCCGCACGGCGGGGTCCCCGGCAGACCGGGGTCCTCGCGGGATCAAAATATACTACTAGGCTAGCATAGAGGGGCCGTGCCTGTCAAGGCGCGGGGAGATGCCAGGCAGATCGTGTCAAGCCATTTAAGAGTGTAACTTTCGTATGTACCTGTCGCGTCATCTAA
>CAZHKT010000207.1:0-4006 GCA_964533045.1 uncultured Acidobacteriota bacterium
AGTGAGATACTGAAAACCGTAAGGTCCGTGCGGGAACTTTTCCTATTGCCGACGTGGCACCGCAATTCTGCATCGAATCAAAGGTAGATGCTGGTCCCCGAGGGGGGCTGGCGCAGGGGAGTGTTTATGGCAGACGAGAGTAATGAACGGGGCGCAGCCCACGCGATGTTTGGATTGAACGATCCGGCTCCGTCGGGCGGCACGGCGCAGGGCGGCCAGCAGCCCGTATATGTGCAGGTTCCTGGCTCGGGGGGAGGTTTCTCAGGCGTGCAGGTGGCGATGATCGTCATCATGGTCCTGCTGCTGATCGGCACCGTGGTGAATCTCTACATGATCCTGGGGACTAAGAAGCAGTTTGCGGAGCACGCTGCCAAGCAGTCCGATCAGATTGACCTGCTGACCCGGCGGCTCGATTCCTCCGACGAGCGCTACGCTCAACTGCGGGGCCAGGTGCAAGTGATGGGCGAAAAGCAGGGCCTGACGGAACAGGAACTGGCCGAGGCCCGAAGCGTTGCCGCCAACCTTCGGAAGCAGCAGCAGGCCGCCGTGGCGCAGCTCAATGAGGCCATCTCGCGCAAGGCGGGATCGGACGAGTTGAACAAGCTCCAGGCCGAGTCATCAGCCAAGCTGGGGGCCCTGGGCGGCGATATCGCCGGCACGAAGGCGGATTTGGAAGCCACCAAAGCGGCCCTGGCGGGGACCAAAGGTGAGCTGACCAGCGCCATCGCCCGGACTCACGACGAGCTGGTAGCCCTAGCCCACCGCAGTGACCGCGATTATTTCGAGTTCAGCCTGCCCAAGAAGGCCGCCAAACAGAAAGTGGGAACGGTCACGATCGAACTGACCAAGACCAACCCCAAGAAGAACCAGTTCACCGTCAACCTCTATTTCGACGATAAGAAGACGGAGCGCAAGGACAAGTCCATCAACGAGCCGGTGTACTTCTACGTGCAGGGAGCGTCGAGCGCGTTGGAGCTGGTTGTCAATAAGCTGGGCACGGACAATATTTCGGGCTATATCAGCACGCCCAAAGGCTTCTTCGCCGGCGTGCCCACGGTGCTGAGCGGACGGCCCGGGGGGATGTAACCATCGTGGCGCGGGCCGATGACCCGCGATGCGAAAGTGAGCGCGGCTCTATGAGCCGCGCTGCAATCGTTGCCGCGATTGACGGACCGGCAACGGGCAGCCTAGAATAGCACTTTGGGCTCGTCCAGGATGTGACCTCGCAAGCCTCTCGCCTGCTGCGCAGCCCCGCCCAAATCAAGACTCCAAGGGAAATGAAATGAACGCCAACGACCTTCGACCCGGCATGGTGATACGCCTCAACAACGAACTCTTCTCGATCCATAAGGCCGAGCATCGCACGCCTGGAAACCTGCGCGCGTTTGTGCAAGCGCGGCTGCGCAACCTGCGGACCGGAGCACTGTTCGATTACCGCTTCCGCTCCACCGACCCGGTGGACCGCGTCGTCCTCGACGAGACCGAGATGCAATACCTGTACGCTGATGGGGACCACTACCACTTCATGAACACGGAGACCTACGAGCAGATTCACCTGCACAAGGAGGTGCTCGGCGACCGTGCCTTCTTCCTGGTTCCCGATGTGATGATCAAGGTCGTCTTTTTTGAAGGCCGTCCGGTGGACGTCGAGCTGCCCGCCACCGTGGACCTGAAGGTGGTTGAAACCGAGCCCGGAATCAAGGGCGCCTCCGCCACCAACGTCACCAAACCCGCCAAGATGGAAACCGGCCTGGTGGTGCAGGTTCCCCCCTTCGTCAACGAAGGCGAAGTCATTCGGGTGGATACGGCAGAGGGAACCTATCTGGAAAGAGCGAAGTAAGCTGCTCGCTGCCGGCGGCAGACTGCCAGCTCATTTCAAAACGGAATCTCGACGTCGGCTTCCAGTTCCAGACCCCGAGGCGTGATGAGATAGCTCGCCTGGTGGCGCGGAGGCTTGCGCCCGTGCGCCTGCTCCCGGATGTACTCCTCTTCGTTCAGGTACGTGACAACGACCTTCTTCTCTCCCACATCCAGCTTCCCGTCGAAAACGTCACGCGTCTCCCAGAGAGACTTCAATTCCTGCCCGTTGAAGGCGTAGAGCCTCGCGCTCAGCCGCAATTGGCTCTTGCCCGGCCGCGTGCCCCAGGCGAAGAACCAAAACTCATCCGAGCCCACCGCCGGGTGGAATTCGTAGCGCAGGTCCACCATGGGAATAAAGTGCGACACGGCCGCCAGGCGCAACTTGCCCCCTGATTTCTCGAAAATCGCCAGAACGTTGCTGCGATTGTAATTCGTCCAGGAAAGCGTGTAACCGACGCCCACCAGCGTCGAACCTTTCCACGGCTGGTCGAAACAGGCAGGATCCGCCCGCGTGGGATATTTGAGGTTGAAGAAGATGCGTTCCAGTTCGCGACGCGCCGCCACACTTTCGGCGCGAGCGGGGTCTTCCGAGAACCATGCCGCCATGTGGTCGAGCACAGCCTTCTCGATCGCCGCCGTGATTTCGCCGGACTCGTCCATGTGCTTGCCGCGCAGTTCCCAGGCCCGGAAGGCAACGTAATTCGGAAGGTCTGAAACCGGCGGCGCCACCGGCTTAGGCTTCTTCTTTGCCTCCGCCACACCGGGAGCAACCACCATCGCGACAACAAGCAGCACCGCCAGACTCCGCATCGATCGAAACCACCAAGATAGTCGTGTTTCCATACCCTCCTAGAATAACCTGTGGGTGAGAACCTGAGAATCTAGAAAATGGAAACCTGAAATTCGAAGGTGGAAATTTGGAATGCCTGATTGAAAGCGGTATTTCCCGGCCCCCCGTCCCGCGTCCCCTCTCTAGTGTCGCGTTACCGAAATAGGTGAAACATGAATTCGCCTTCGCGGGTTGCGGTACGTCCAGCGGAAGGGCTGGGCGTTGCGGTTGTAAAGCCGCACGTAGCTCAGGATCTTGCTCACCAGGTCGAGGATGGACCCGAGGATGCCCCGCCGGATGCAATCTGGGCTGATCATGCCGAACCAGATTTCCAGCTGGTACAGTCAGGAGGAATAGGTGGACGTGAAATGGAACTGCACGTGAGGATGACGCTCTCGCCAAGCGCGCACGGCCGCGGTCTTGTGCGCCGAGAGGTCATCCAGAATCAGGTGAATCTTTTTCCGCCGCTCGCCCACCTCCGCCTTGTCCAGAAAACGGAGGAACTCTTAACTGGTGTGACGGGCCACGCAGCGGCTCTGCACTTTGCCGGTGTGAACCTCCAGAGCAGCCAACGAGGAGACCGTCCCGTGGCGCACATACTCGACACTGTGCCGCTCGGGCTGTCCCGAGCGCAGCGGCAAGGCCGGTTGGGTGCGGTCCAGGGCTTGAATAGCCGTCTTCTCATCCACGCAGAACGCCACGCCCTTCTCCGGCGGGTTCAAGTACAACCCCAGGATATCCTTGGCCTTGACTTCGAAGTCCGGACCGGGGCTGGCCATGTAGCGCTGCAGTCGGTGCGGTTGCAGTCCAGCCTTGTGCCACACCCGCATCACCGTGACGTGACTGGCCCCCACGCGCCGGGCCAACCGTCGACTCGACCAGTGGGTGATCGGTCGCAGGCGAGAACGCTGCGTCGCCGCCAGGATCATGGCTTCCTTCTCCGCCCTCAGTTTCTTCGGTCGCCCCGGCCGTGCCGCATTCAGCAGGCCGTCCAGCCCCCTGCTGCCAGCGCTGCTTCCAATACACGACGCGGCGAAGACTCATTCCCGTCTGGGCCTGGACCCGACGCGCCGAAAGGCCTTCGGCCAGCAACAGCAGCACCTGAGCTCGGCGAACCCAGCCCGCCGGCGAGTGGGTGGGGCGGGTCACTGCCTCCAGGGTCTCCCGCTCTTGAGTCTGCAGGCGCAAAGGCTCTATTGAAGTGAACATGAGCCCTCACACCATACATCAGCTCATGTTTCACTTATTTATGTAACAGAACACTAGTGTCATGTAACAGAAGTTCGTTCACAAAATCGTTTGATCTTGTTTAAGATC
>CAZHKT010000208.1:0-4002 GCA_964533045.1 uncultured Acidobacteriota bacterium
ATCCGGCGCTGTGGCTGTCGTTGATGCAGTCTCCTCGCTCGTTCAGGGCGATGAAGGAGAACGGCACAACGCTACTCACGAGCGCCGCCGTGGCCCGCGCAGAGACCAGGCCCTGTGTGTTTCCCAACACCGAGGAGAACAACTGCGGCACCGTCTGCGTGGTGCGGACCGTGACCCAATAGGCGATCCCGGTGACGCCGGGCGCGGTGGCTGGAAGAGAACTCGAATCATAGGCCTGGATGGTGACGGTCTGCGCACCATTCAAGCCTCCATCCGTGAAACCGTTCTGCTGTGCGTACAGGCAACCATTCCACAGGTTGCTGGTCGTGGTCCCGCCGACGACCGTGCAGGTCTCGATACCGGCGCCGGCCGTGCAATAAACCTGAGTTCCCGACGGCGCCACCGGGCATACAAATCCTACGGCGCTGGGCATCCGCGTGCTGGCCTCTTGCACTGCGGCCAGCGCCGCCAGGTCCGCCGCCGCCTGAGCCTGTTTTTCCACGAAGTATGACCAGCCGAGGTCCACCGCCAGTCCCATGAGGCCGCACATCGCGATCAGCCCCAGCGTCACCATGATCAGCGCCTGGCCTCTCACTCCGGATTTTTTATGGGTCCTCATATCGCAGCTCTCAAAACTGAACGAAATCCATCGATGTCGCGCCGAACGTCGTCGACGCAAAGCTCACTGGCGCCGATCCCGGCCAGAACATCGCCAGGGCGGAATTAAACGGCGTCGTGATGTTGATCTGGATCACGGTCCCGATCGCGTTAGCGCCGTCGGGCGGCCAGATCGTGGCCGGGCAGGCGTTCAGCGCACAGCTGAACGAGCTTCCTCCGGGAGCAGGCGCGATGAAGGTTAACGTCGTTGCGGCGGGATCCAGGCCCACGCCCGCGTTTCGAATCACCTGCGCCACGTCAGCCGCGGTCGCTGCACAACTGTTGGTAACCGTCGGCGGATTGTAGACGCAATTGTAGCCGTGCACGGTCGCGTACCGGACACCCTCCCGCACCGCATGCGCCGCCGTCTCGTAGATCCACATGCCGCGCGAAATCTCGAAGATGGAAATCAGCACGAAGATGATCGGGATGCCCACGAAGGTGAACTCGATGGTGTTGGCGCCCCGGCGCATCTTGCGGCTCTGGCTCGAAATCGGATTCTTTCCCTTCATTGCCGGCTACTTCACCAGAATCCTGGACTCGGCCATCCGCGTCAGCGTCATGCGCCCCATCATCGCTCCCGGAATGGGAATCAACTGCGACGTACGATACGTCACCCTCGCTTGCACCGAGGTTGCCGTCGGCGTAACGCCACAGTCGGCGCACGCAGGCGAGGTCGTGTTGTCAAGCACCACCGCTTCCACCGCCGCCGGTTCAGAATCGCTCACCGCCCCTGCCGAGGCAGCGCATGTTGTCACGCCGGCCATGTTCGGCAAGCCGCGCAATTCCCCCAAGGCCGCAATGCATGCGTTGCCCACCGCAAACGAATACTGATCGGTCGAGATCCGGATGGCTGCGGCGCGAGCCGCGTTCTGGGTTGAGATTGCCGCGTAGGAATAGAAGCCGAAGTCGAAGATGCCGACGAACAGGAACACGATCCACGGCATCATCAGCGTCACTTCGACCACCGCGCTGCCGCTCCGCTCCAGCCTTCTAGCTCTCAAAACCGCTCGCACCTACATCCTCCATCCGTTTGCCACCGACTTGGGCGGTTTTCGCTGCGGCTTGTCGCTTTCCTTAAACGCCGCCTTGCGGAATTCCACTGTCATCTGACTGGTACCGTTTCGCAACTCCACTACCTTGGCCACGCGAGCCCTGACAGCCAGACACCGGCTGCCAGGAGACTTACCTGGCAATTGCAATTCCAAACGCACGGCTTCCCCTAACTTGGGGTACACGGGCCCTTCGGGAATCGCGAGAACGGCGCTCCCCGTATCGATGGAAACGGCCGTCGCCGAAACTTCCGGACCACCCTTACCGCCACAAAACAATCTGCACGGCAACTTGACCCGCGCAGAAAACGCCCTGGCTCCGCTCGTCATCTGTTCTCCTTAGCGTCATTTCTTCATAGACGAACCCGCCTCCGAAATCAGGCATAGACCCTGATCCTAAGGTGATTAGCTGAAACTGTACAAGCCGCGAAAAGCTAGTAGAGGACTACCGACTTTGGTTAATAGGAAGAAGAACTAAATCAGTTAAAACATTGATGTGTTTCAACTTAGCCCTCTAATATTCGGCCAACAGGCAGCAAAAAATAATATGCAGGATTGTAACGGAGCCATGATTCCCGTATCCTGAAAAAGTAGGATACCAACGGCAATCAGGCCGGCCAAGAATCGATAGACGAGAGGAGGATCGTTGCCGGAGACGAAGACGTCGCTGTTGAGCATTCTGCTCTACTCCGATGAGCCCATATACCAACTGGGCTTGCGGGCGGCCCTAGCTACCGATTCGGAGTTTACTCTACCCAGGGTCTGTTCCAGAGCTGGCGATTTGATGGTGGCTGTAGTCGGTGATCACCCGCACGCGGTGGTATACAGCCTCGATATGGACCCTGAACTGAGTCTTCTGGCGGAATTACGCCGCGTCGCGCCCGGGACTTCCTTTATCCTTCTGGGGCGCGAATTCACTCCGGAACTGGCGCATCACGGCATCGAGTTGGGGGTGCGGGGCTTCCTGAACACGACCGCCTCGCCGGATACGGTTCGGGAGTGTATCCGGCACAGCGCCGCGGGGCAATTGTGGATGGAGCGGCCGCTCTACAACTCACTTCTGGACGCCAGGCCCGTGCCGCTCAGCCGCCGCCAGTCGGAACTGCTCGGCCTTCTGATCCAGGGGCTGAAGAATCGCGAGATCGGTTTGGCCATGGGGATATCCGAAGGGACCGTCAAAGCGTATCTGACGAAACTTTTCGAAAAGGTAGGAGCGCGCGATCGCTTCGAGTTGGCTCTCTACGGCTTGAAGCACCTTCGCACCGCTCCGGAGGCCGAATTCGAACGCGATGCCCGCATTCGTGCGCAGAAGCGTTCCGCGGCCCCCTTTGTGGCCTGAGGATTGCATGCCTGCCGGCAGAATCTCGTCGGTGCCTGATGCAGCGGGCGTGGGCGAGAGCATTCCGGAAGAATTCATCAAAGCCGTCGAGAACTTTCGACCCGTCAGCACGCTGAGCTTGCCGCAGTGGCGCGCCTGGATCTGCTCGCTGGCGTTTCACGGCCTGTTCGCTACCGGCATGGCGACGATTACGTTTCCCCCGATTGCACACGTCCGGACCGAAGAGCCAAAGCTCCTTCCCACGACACTCAAGATCGGCGACAAGCTGTATTTCGTCGCGCGCATTGAGGCGAAGCAGCCGGCGCGGAGTGGTACGACTCGGGGATTGGCTTTGCCGTGCCGCTGGCGCACATCAACCGCATTTTGCCGCGCTGGAAGGAAGGGAAGGACCTGCACCCGGGCATTCTGGGTGTGAGCTTCAAACCGGGGGACCAGAATGCGGATCCGCCGGTCATTGCCGCCAGCCGTGCCAACTCGCCGGCCTACAAGGCGGGCTTCAAGCCCGACGACAAGATTGTGGAGATCGACGGCCAGGCGATTATCCGCCGCATCCAAGTCGAGGAGCGGCTCAAGCCGCGTTACGCCGGCGAGACGTTAAAGGTGGTCGCGCTGCGCGGCAAGGAGCGGATCGAGCGCGACGTGACGCTGGCCGAAAGGCTGGAGCCGTACCAGTTCCCCTTCCTGGGAATTCTGCCCATTCGCACGCCCTCGGCCTCGTCGGGGGGCGTGACGGTGCGATACGTCTATGGCGACAGCCCTGCGGCCAAGGCCGGCGTCAAAGCGGGCGATGCAATCGCGGCGATGGATGGGAAGCCCGTGCCGGGGCGTGCCGAGTTGGCGGAGCGTGTGGCCGCGCTGGAGCCTGGTCAGAAATGTACGCTCTCCATCCAACGAGGTGGCGAGACGCTGGAAGTTTCGCTGCAGCCGGCCACGCTGCCGGAAACCGTGCCGGTC
>CAZHKT010000209.1:0-3980 GCA_964533045.1 uncultured Acidobacteriota bacterium
GTCCGCCCCCGGGTTATAGGGAGCGGTAACGAAGAAGTAACTCGGATACGTCCCTTGAGTGGTCGCGTTTCTGACGTAGCCGCTGTATGTGTACATGGTGTGAGGAGTATGGCAGGTCGTGCACACCAGGTACGCTGAGCTCGCGCTGGTGGCTCCCGTCGGGACGACAACGCCGTTGGTGCGTCCACCCGAGCGCCAGCCCAGCGTCGTATCACGCCGGGTGATATTGAAGGCGCCGTAGTGGTTGTAAAACGCCATGAACTGCGTGTTGGCGTTGTTGGGAATCAGGCAGGGAGTCCCATCCGTGCAGGTGGTGAGCGTCAAGCGTGAAGCCACCCCGACGGCGCCCAGCGTCGCATTAGGACCGATGGGATGGTCGTTCTTGTAGTTGCCTGCCGCTGTCCCGTCGTTTCCGAGCAGGGTGGGAATGGGATTGGGGCCATAACCGGCCGGGAGCAGTCCCGCCGCCTGTTCAAAGGACTGATTGGTCATCATAGCGCCCTTGGCGATATTGCCGTCGTGGCAGCTCAGGCACATCACCACGCCCGTCAGTTCCTGTTCCTTGGCCTCGTCAGCATGAGCCTCGGCCCAGGTCGGAAGCGTGAACACATCCCCGCCAGCGAACTCCAGAGCTTGACCGTAGAGCGGTCCCAGGTCTTGTCCCCAGAGTGCCAGGTTTCCGGTTTCGGGGTCGGTTACCGCACCGCCGGCCGCGGCGTTTCCGCCGTTGCCGTAGGCGCCGCTGTGAGGAGCATGACAGCCCACACAACCACGTCCCCCGTTCTGGTGCGCACCGAGTTTGTCGATCCCGGTGATACCGGTACCCTCGGTGTACGTCTGCGCCATCGCCAGACTGGAGAAAGCCAGGATAGCGATAGTAAGTATGAAAAGTTTCCTCATGGGTGAGGACCTCCTGATTTGAAGTTGCAACTTCCTTTCTTACCCGGGGCCGGATCTTCCCGGCCCCGTTTTTGGCCGTTCGCGGGCGGCCAAACCCTTGGGGTGGCTACAGCCCCGACGGGGGCTGAGCCTTTTCGGCGCCGCCATCCTTCTGCGGCGCGCCCGAATCCTTCTTCTTTTCCATCTCCGCGAGCCGTCGGTCGCGTTCCGCGATCGCCGCCGCGTCGTCAATGTATTGGAACATCTGAACGCGTCCCGGATACTGCTCGGAGGTAAAGACCCGGTTCTTCCTGTCAATCGTGAGTCCTGTCAGGGCTCGAAATTGACCCGGCAGCATCCCCGGTCCACCCATCCAGATCAGCAACTGCCCTTCCGGCGTGAAGACTTGCACCCGATTCTGCATGGCGTCGGCGACCCACACGTGGCCGTCGCCGTCGATCGCAATCCCTTTCGGCCGCGCAAAGTAGCCGGGCCCATCCCCCGCCTTTCCAAAAGCGCGGATGAAGTGGCCCTCCGCGTCGAAGACCTGGATGCGGTTGTTCATCGTGTCGGACACGTACAGGTTGCCGTCCTTATCCACGGCCACATTGGAGGGCATGCCGAAGTCGCCCGGCGTGGTCAGGGCATGCGCTTTGCCCGTGGTCCCCATCCGGCGGAGCAGCTTGTAAGGCGGATCGGCGTCATAGACCAGCACCTGGTCCAGTTCCGGATCCGCCACGTAAAGGAACCTGTTCTCGTTATCAATGGCCATACCGCCCGGGGCCTTCATCACTTCGCTGATGCTGCCTTCCACCTTGTGTGCCGGGTCGAACACCAGCACGCGCCGCAGCTTGCTATCGGAGACGTATAGGCGGTCGCTGTCATCAATGGCCAGCCCTGTGATCCATCCAAAGCGCGCATGGGTGCCGTTCTTGATGAGCTCGACGTCCTTGGTCTTGGTATCGAAAATGAAAACGGCCAGGACCTTGCTATCCGCAACGTACAGCCGGTCTTTGGAATCCACCGCCAGCCCGTAGGGCAGAACCAGTTGGAACCGCGGCTTCTCCGCCCGCGTCTCGCCCGTGGCCACGCCCGACAGACGATCCATCCAGCTAACCTTTTGCTTTTGCTGACTGGGCGGAACAAACTTCTCCGCGGAGAAATAGTCAAGGTACTTGATGCGGGTGATCGCCGGCGGATTGGGCCAGACAATCTTGGAGTAATCCAGCAGTTCCAGAATGTGGGGCTTGGGTTTGGCAGGGGCTTCGTCCCTCTTTTTCTTCTTCTCCGCGCAAAGCGGCGACGCGCCCGCCAGCAGGAAAGCCAGCGCGGTCAGCGCCAGGATCCCGCGCTTGCCGATCCTTCCCGAATTGGTGACGAAGCTGCGCATCATGAACTGAATCTCAACTGCGGGCTACCCGCCCAAATTCTTGTGACAACTGGCACAGAATTTCAGTCCGTTGGCCCGATCGTGCACCAGCAACCCCGGTTGCGTGGAGGCGTGGTTCTGGTGGCAGGTCAGACAGTTCAGCGGCGTCCGAACCTTGGTCACATCCTCGGGATCCATCTGGTCCACCACCGGGTGATGCTCCACCGGATGCCCGCGCCCATACTTCAGAGGCAGGCGGACCACTTTGTTGAAGTAGTCCTCCGGCAGCCGAACCTTGCCGTTGAAAATAGTCACGAGGTCCGTGCCTTCGAGTTTTTGCGGCCTGGCATCCGGCCCGTGGCACTCGAGGCAGAGGGGATTCGCCTTGTCCGTTCGAAGAATCTTCTTGTAAGGCCCGCCGTGAGGCTCATGGCAGATCGCGCAACCCTGCTCGAAGAAGGGCTGGTGCGGCGACGCCTTCTTGCCCTGCTGCAACTCTTCCGTGTGGCACTTCAGGCAGGAGGTCACCACGGTGGGCCGCGGAAGCCCCGGCCGCTTGCCGGCGTGCGGGTAGTGGCAGTCAATGCACTCACCCAGCGCCCCCGGATGCTGCACTTTCGCCGTGTCAATTTCCTTTTGCTGGCTTTCGTGACAGGTGACGCAGAGTTCCCGCGAGCTCGCGGTGGTCAGCATGACTTTCCCGTCTTGGGCCGGTTCGTGACAGATTTCGCAGCTCTTCTCCGCGAAGGGAGAATGGAGGAACTTCTGCATCAGCTTAGGTGAAGCCGACTGGTGCGGATCGTGGCAGGCGATGCAGTCCGCCTTCGCAAACGGCTGGCCGTGATGGGTCTTTACCAGTGACTCGTCGCTCGCATCATGGCATTCGAGGCAGAGCGCCGGCGTGGGCTTGGCCAAATGATAGGCGAATTCACGCTCAAATCGGTCGCCCGTCTTGTGGGTGCGATGGCAGGTGTCGCAACCCATATCGAGCGCCGCGTGCCGGCTGCCCCCCTTGACCACATTCAATCCCTTGCTGTGGCATTGCAGACAGAGGTTCTCGGCCCGGCCTTCTCCGATGGTGGCTTTGACCAATTGATACTTGTTGGCCGAAACGTGGGGGTCATGGCATCCCAGGCAATCGCGCGCCGCCGGCGGGTGAACCTTCCCCTTGGCATTGGCTTCCTTCTTGTCCTCGTGGCAACTGACGCACAGCGCCAGAGCCGTGACGGTGGTCAGTTTTACGCGGGTGATTTCCCGGTTCACCCGGATTTCGTGACAGGACAGGCATCCGCCCGACATCGCGGTATGCACCGAGGCGCCCTTGGTCTTGGCCTCGTGGCACTCTAGGCATTTGGCCGCATCGGTCGCTGGATCCAGCGGAACCGGGTGGATTCCGGCCCGAAGTGCCGAGCCTGCCGCCA
Organism: uncultured Acidobacteriota bacterium; assembly: GCA_964533045.1. Lineage (GTDB taxonomy): Bacteria > Acidobacteriota > Terriglobia > UBA7540 > UBA7540 > JACQNR01. The sequence goes on from CAZHKT010000209.1 coordinate 3,670, forward strand.
GAATGAGCCAGCCTGCCAGGAGGACGTTTTTCATGGGCGCCCTCCTTGGTGCATGAGCTTCGCTGCGCCGCCGTGCGGCGCGTGACAGGCGACGCAGGTGGTGCCGGCTACGACCGGCTTTCCCTCGTCCCCGTGACGCGCGGAGACCTTGCGGGCTGATTCGTAGCTTGCCAGGCCAATCGTGCGTCCCCCCAACAGCGACACGCGCTGCTGCTCACGATCCACTTTCACGTCGGGACTCCCCACGCCGTGGCAGCTCATGCAGAGGGTGCGAATCGCGGCGCGCGTCTGGCCGGCGAAGGCGCTCGCGT
>CAZHKT010000210.1:0-3963 GCA_964533045.1 uncultured Acidobacteriota bacterium
GATCATCGCCGTCAACGAATGGTGGTGGTCCACCTCGTGCGAGTACGCCGACGTGGTCTTCGCCATCGATTCCTGGGCGGAGATGAAACAGCCCGACATGACCGCGTCGGTGACCAATCCGTTTCTCCAGGTTTTCCCGCGCACGCCGCTGCCCCGCATCTTCGATACCAGGGGTGACGCGGAGGCCGTGGCGCTGGTGGCCGAGAAACTTGCTGCCCTGACCGGCGACCGCCGCTTCCATGACTACTTCAAATTCGTCCACGAAAAGCGGATGGACGTCTATCTCCAGCGGATTCTGAACGCCAGTTCTGCGACCAAGGGCTACCAGATGGGGAAACTGGAGGCCAACGCCAGGCAGGGCGTTCCGGCGCTGATGATGACGCGCACCTCGCCCCGCAACGGCGGCTACGAGCAGATTGAGAATTCGCAGCCGTGGTACACCAAGACGGGACGGCTTGAATTCTATCGTGACGAAAAGGAATTCATTGAATACGGGGAGAATCTGCCCGTCTATCGCGAGCCGATTGATTCCACCTTCTACGAGCCCAATGTCATTGTGGGCGAGCCGCATCCCTGCTTCCGCCACGAGGAGCCGTCGGCTTTCGGCGTGGACAATGATGACCTTTCCTGCGAGGTGCGCCAAGTCCGCAACCTCGTCAAGCCTTGGAAGGTTGTGGCTCAGACCCAGCACCCGCTCGCCAAGGACGGCTACAAGTTTATCTTCCACACACCTAAATACCGCCACGGCGCGCACACCACGCCGATTGATACCGACATGGTGGCGGTTCTTTTTGGCCCCTTCGGCGACCTCTACCGCCGCGATCAGCGCATGCCGTTCGTGACCGAGGGCTACGTGGACATCAACCCTGCCGACGCCAAAGAACTGGGCGTGGAAGACGGCGATTACGTTTGGATTGACTCCGACCCCTCCGATCGTCCTTACCGCGGTTGGAAGAAATCGGACCCCGCCCACAAGGTGGCGCGCCTGCTGTGCCGCGCGCGTTACTACCCGGGCACGGCGCGGGGCGTGACACGCATGTGGTTTAACATGTACGCCGCCACGCCCGGCAGCGTCCGAGGGGCGGAAACGCGGCGCGACAAGCTGGCCAAGAATCCTGACACCAACTACCAGGCCATGTTTCGCAGCGGCAGCCACCAAAGTGCCACGCGCGGCTGGCTGAAGCCGACTTTGATGACCGATACCATGTCGCGCAAGGAACTGATGGGCCACGTGATGGGCAAAGGTTTCCTGCCCGACTCGCATTGCCCCACCGGCGCGCCGCGCGAGGCCATCGTCAAGATCACACGCGCCGAGCCCGGCGGCTTAGGCGGCAAAGGGCTGTGGCGCCCCGCGCAACTCGGCCTGCGGCCCTCGTATGAAAGCGATGCGATGAAGAAGTACCTGCGCGGCGAATTTGTCAAGAAAGGGTAACCCACCATGGCTCGCGTCTATAACTGGCAGATCGGCCGTTCGATGGACTACTGGTACTCGGAGAACCGCCCCAAGCGGCAGTTCGGCGCGGTCTTCGATATCAACAAGTGCATCGAGTGCCAGACCTGCACCCTGGCGTGCAAGACGACCTGGACCAGCGGCCGAGGCCAGGAATACATGCTGTGGAACAATGTCGAGACCAAGCCGTACGGCAGCTATCCGTTGGCCTGGGATATGCACATGCTGAACCGGCTGGGGCCGCAGACGTGGGAAGGGTCCCGCTACACCGGCCGGACAATCTTCGAGAATGTCCCCAAGGGCCTGCGTGTCCTCAATACCCCGCGGCAGGATGTGGACTATGCCTACCCCAACGTGGGTGAGGATGAAATCTTGGGCGACGTCCAGAAGGGCGGCGCGCTCAGCCTGCCGCAGCAGATGTGGATGTTCTATCTGGCGCGCATCTGCAACCACTGCACTTATCCGGCCTGCCTCGCGTCGTGCCCGCGTTCCTCCATCTACAAACGGCCGGAGGACGGCATCGTGGTGCTCGACCAGGGCCGCTGCCGCGGCTATCAGGAATGCGTCAAGGCCTGCCCCTACGGCAAGGTCTACTTCAATCCCGCCACCGGCACGAGCGAGAAATGTATCGCCTGCTTCCCCAAGATCGAGCAGGGGATTCAGCCGCAGTGCTTCGTGAACTGCATCGGAAAAATCCGCTTGCAGGGCTGGATCAGCCCCCCCGAAAAGGCGCGCGAAGACAACCCGGTGGATTATCTGGTGCACGTGCGCAAGATCGCGCTGCCGCTCTATCCGCAGTTCGGGCTGGAACCGAACGTCTATTACGTTCCGCCCGTGCACGTGCCGGACTCGTTCACGACGCAGATGTTCGGCCCCGGCGTGGCGGCCGCGGTGGCGGCATATCGCAACGCCAAGAACGACAAGACGCTCGCCGGACTGTTTGCGCTCTTCGGCAGTACGGAACGCACCATCCCCTTCTTCAAGATTGTGGGCGATGACGCGGTGGCATTGGATGATTCGCGGAAGGAAATCATGCGCGTGCCGATTTACGAGCCGGTGTTCGTGCGGCCCGCGCAGGACCGGCTCTACCAGATCATGCGGAGTAATACGACCTAACGTCGCAGTTCTCGCGGAGGAGCAGGCAAGTGAAGACGAGAATCATTGGAATCATAATCGCGCTGCTGGCGTTCGCCGCATGTTCGCGCCAGCCGGCGCCCGTGGCAACGGAAATCAGCGTGCCCCTCGTGCGCGGCGCGCTTCCGGCGGAAGCTCCGGACTCCGGCCTTTGGAACCAGGCGCCCGAGTTCACCGCCACACTCCTGAAGCAGGACATCACCGAACCGATGCTCACCGAGCCCGGTGTGGATCGGGTCCGCGTCCGCGCCCTTCACAACGGAGAGTGGGTGGCATTCCGTCTCGAGTGGAACGACCCATCCCAGGACCTGATTCCGCTCCCTGGGCACTCGTCGGACGCCGCGGCTATCCAGTTCCCTTTCCAGGCCGGCGAACAACTGCCCGACCACGCCATGGGCGAGAAAGGCAAGGGCGTGCGCATCTGGTTCTGGAAATCGGTCTGGCAGGACGACGCGGCGCGCGCGCAGGGAAAGCAGGGCGACCGCATCGCCGCGCTATACCCCAACGCCGCCGTGGACCATTACCCCTTCCAGGCGAATGAGGCGGCCCGGGCGGAGATGGAGAAGCGCTACGCACCGGCGCGCGCGGCGGAGAATCCCATTACCGTCCGGCCGACGGAGAATCCGGTTCAAGTCCTGATGGCGGAAGGGTACGGCAACACCCGCGTGGCCCCCGCCCAGACCGGAAAAGGTCGAGGCGAATGGACCGGCGGCAAGTGGAGCGTTACACTGGCGCGTCCCCTGGCGGGCGGCGCCGACCTGGGTGATCTGGTGGCAGGGAAGCGCAGCTACCTGGCCCTGGCGGTCTGGGACGGGGCCAAATCCCAGGCCGGATCGCGCAAGATGAGGTCAACGTGGATACCGTTTATGCTGAACCCGCGATGAGCAAATCGAGCGCCGCGTCCGCGAAGCGAGAGGCCCGGCGCTGGCTCGCCATCGCCTCGCTCTGGCGGCTCTTGTCGCTCCTTTTTCAATATCCCAGCCGGCAGGTTCGCCAGGAGTTGCGCCGCCTGGCGAGCGGAACTCGTGGCCCGATCGCACGCCTGGCCCAGGGATGGGCCTCCGTCGCCATGCGGTCGGCCGAAGCAGAATACCATCGCGTGCTGGGGCCGGGAGGCGTGCCGCCCGTGGAATCCTCTTATGATCCCAACGCGCTGGCCGGCCGGGGGCCGCTGCTCGCCGATATCGCTGCGTTTCACAAGGCGTTTTCATACGCCCCACAGCATCCTCCCGCCGAAGTCCCGGACCATATCGCCGCTGAACTCGACTTCCTTTCCTATCTGGCGTTCAAGGTGGCCTTCGCTAAGGAAACCGGCAAGGCGCCGCACGCTGACGTTACCATCCAAGCCTATCGTGCGTTCCTTCGCGACCATCTCTGCA
>CAZHKT010000211.1:0-3953 GCA_964533045.1 uncultured Acidobacteriota bacterium
ATTACCTGGCCTGGTTCGCCGAGCGCACCCCCGCCGAGCACCGCCCCATCGTGGATGCGCTCCGGGCGGCCCAACGGCTGCTGGCCGAGGCGCGGGACCTGGACGCCATCCGCGGCGTCGAGGGCATGGCTGCACGCGACCTCTTCCACCACCTCAACGAACGCGCCCCCGCCGCCTTCCACAGCCCCGCCCGCCGCCCGCACGAGCAGCCCGATGCCTGGAACCTCCTGCTGGACTTCGCCTATGCCCTGCTCTTCCACCGCCTCAACACCCTGGTCCGCCTGCGCGGCCTCCATCCCTACCTGGGCTTCCTCCACAGCGCCCGCGACCGCTTTGAGGCCCTGGTCTGCGATCTCCAGGAACCTTTCCGCGCCCGCTGCGACCGCTTCGTGCTCAACCTCGTCAACCGCGGTCAGATCACTCCCGCCCACTTCGACACCGACCCCTGCACCGGCGGCCCGCGGCTGACGCCACCGGGCGTGGCCGTGTTCATTGAAGGCTTTGCCCGCGCCCTGGACACCCGCCGGGCCGCCGACCCCGTCACTTGGGGCAAGGCCCTCGAAGCCCAGGTGCTGGCGCTCCAGCGCTGGGTCGAGCGCGACGAACCGCTGCGCGTCTTTTGCTCCGGCCCGGCGCCCGACTCCGCCACGCCCCTCACTGGGGAATGAGGCGACCCGGGGCGACCGGCCCGGGGCCCGGCGACCCCCGAAAAAAACCTCAAAATTGAAAAAGGTGGCGGGCCGTTTGGCCGGCGACGGCGCAAACCCGCCGGGTTTTCAAAAATCGCCCTTGACCTCCTTCATGCCAAAGGCGTTACTGCGCGCAGGGGACATCCCCCTGTCCGGAACGTTCCGGGTTGTGATTGATAAGATGAGTAGGAAGACCTGTTTTGGTAGGACATCCCCCTGTCCGGAACGTTCCGGGTTGTGATCTCCGAGCCATAATTTCTACGTCGAGACTTTGGGGACATCCCCCTGTCCGGAACGTTCCGGGTTGTGATAGCCTGAGGAATACGACGTCGGGGTTGGATTATGGACATCCCCCTGTCCGGAACGTTCCGGGTTGTGATAATTTTGCCGTTACATGCAACCACCCCCCATTCGGACATCCCCCTGTCCGGAACGTTCCGGGTTGTGATCTCGGAGCGCTTTTGTGGCTTTTTCGCCCTGAAGGGACATCCCCCTGTCCGGAACGTTCCGGGTTGTGATTGTGGGGGGTGACTTTGTTCGTAGTTCGTTGTTCTTGGTTCTTTGTTCCTGCGTCCGGCCGCTGGGCGTGCTTGACGGCTCCGGGCAACCCGGCTATGGGCTGTCCCCATCATGCCCCGAGACTCCAAGTACGTGGCGGTGTATGACGTGAGCGACGCGCGCGAGCGGCGCCGGCTGGCCGGGGTGTTGGAAGGATTCGGCCTGCGCGTGCAGGAAAGCGCCTTCGAGATGCGGCTCACGCCGGCGGGCCGTCAGACCCTGCTGCGGCGTGTGGAAGCCCTGCGATTGCAGTCCGGCTTCCTGTACCTCTACCGCCGGGCGGGCGGGGACGATCGCGCGGCGGCGGGGCGGGTGCCGGAGGATCCCTTGGGCGAAGATCGGCACGCTTATTTGCTCGACGTGACCCCCACGCACGCCCCGGCGACCCGGCCCAACGGCCGGGCCCGTGCGTGTCACCCGGCAGGCGGGTCACGGACTGGGGCGACCCCCTATCCGGATCGAACCAATCGGCCCGCAGCCATCGTCAACCCGGTCCTTTCCAGCGACTTTGCCCCGCCCGCGGCGACGGACGGCAGCCACTCGCATCGCCCGTAACCACCCGTGATGGAACTTCGCCCCAATCTACTCTGCGCCGGAGATCCGCGGGCCATGAAGCCCGGGGCATCGGGCAGCGCGTCGCGTCGCGGCCAACCCGCCACGTTCAGCCGCTTCGTACTGCCGTTGCCCTACTGGCTGACCCCTGACGAGAGCGTGACCGCGGCACCCGCGCATTATTTCGAGGAGGCCGGTCCGGCGGACTGGCTCCACAGCGCGACAAGCGGCAACTTCCCTCCGAATCACCACGACTTCGCGACAGTGTTCGAGGCCACGCTCGACCAGGAAAGACGGGACTTTTTCACGCGGGAAACGAGTGCGGCACTTTTCCATCGGGCGCGGTGGTTCCTGCTGCGGGGACTGGACGACACGGTCTTCAAGCTGCCGGTTCGGCGGGAAGGCGAATGGGTCCGGGTGACGGTGCATCTGCGCCCTCCGGCGCTGATCCTTTTTGAATTCCCGAAGACACCCAAAGAGGGGGGGCCGGGGGATGGACTACCGCAAGCCATGCTCGTGTTGGAGGCGTGGTGGGGACCGGGCAACGGCGACACTGCGCCGCGGCTGGAGGATCTGCTCGTTTTCAACGAATTGTTTCGCTATTTTCAACGCCCGTTTGAGCGGCACGCGCGCCTGCCGGCGGAGGATGGGAACCCCGACCACAACTACCGCCGCGAACTGGCGGACCTGCCGGTGGACTGGCGCCAGCCCCAGCGCAAGCTGGGCAACGTGGGGGCCGATGAGGATTCGAGGCTGGCGTGTTATCTGCGCCGTTGGGAATGGATGCTCGAATGTCCGATCCGGCTTCCCGGGGCGCAGGGCCCGGAGACGACCGGGTCCCGAAAACCAGAATGGTGGTCGCTGGTCCCGCAGAAGTGGATCACCAACGCGCAGTTGTGGGTCGTTGGCAAGTCCGCAGAGCAGGCGTTGGCAGACACCGATAACGAAGAAAAGTGCCCTGTCCACGGCTGGCTGCTCTACGCGGACAACCGCGCCTACGTGTGGACCTGCGCCGTGGTTCAAGACGACGCCCCGGTGCTGGGCCGGGTCAAGGCGTTGGGTGCGAACAGCGCGCGTCCGATTGACTCGCAACTGGGGCATTGGTTGCGGCTCTTGAACGTGGATCCGTTGACTTGGAACCCGATGACTTGCACCTCGTTCGAGGCGCGATTTGCCGATGAGCGCACCTACCGCCGCTGGGCGCACTTTGGCGCGCTGCAAGGCTTCAATTACCACGCCGGCGCCATGCTCACCAGCCCCTGTGACGAGCCGCCTACCTGGCGCCACTTCGGGGCCATGTACTTCGACCAGGCGCTGCTCCTGCTCTACGTGCGGGTCACGCTCTTCCGGTTTAGTTACGCCTTGAGCCGGCTTTCCGCTGCCGCTCGCAAAAAAGATAACGACGACGAGGCCCTGCAGCGCCTGGCGGAGCGATTCGAACGGCTGCGGTTGGATTTCGCCCTGTTCACGAATCTCTACCAGTTCCCCCTGCTCTCGAACCAGCAGCAGGGCGTCGAACTCTACACGTTGTGCCGCGACCGCATGGACGTGAAGGAGCTCTTTGAAGAGGTGAAGAGCGAAGTGGAGGCCACGCACGAGTTCCTCGCCCTGCGCGCGCAGGACCAGATGACGCAGGTCGGCGGGCGGCTCACCGCCGTCGCCACCGTGGGCCTGGCGGCTTCGCTGGTGCTCGCGGCCCTGGGCGTCAGCGAGTTCGCGTCTGACCCGCTAGGCCTGCGGGGGTTGGACCTCTGGGGATTGCTCTGCGTGGCGGGTATTCTAATCGTGTTCTTCCTCGTGTTGTTGTTCGGGTCGCTGCGCTACAGCTCCGCGTTGTTGCGACTGACCGGGACCCTGGCGAGGCGGGGGCACAAGCCGCCGTGAACGACAGGAACGACCAGGTCCCATGAATACAGCCACCTTTATCCCCACCCATTACCTGCGCGTCGAGGGCGTGAACCTCGCCCACGTCGTCGCCGACACGGCCGACTTGAGCACGCGGCGCGGCGGCAGCCTCCTGCTCCTGCGCGCCATCACCCGCCCCGGCCAGCCGCCCTCGCCTCCGCCGCAGGGACATCATGCGGAGAACGTCCGCGACTGGCTCCGGGCGCGGCTGGGTGCAGACGCGGTCGAGGAAGTCTCCGGCGGGGCGTC
>CAZHKT010000212.1:0-3873 GCA_964533045.1 uncultured Acidobacteriota bacterium
GGAAACAGGCCGAATTGTTCTGATTGTCACTATATTATGTAATTCTCTTTAAGTTCGCGGAGTGGCGCTGCCCGCCGTATCGGCGCTGCCTGCCGGCTGGCAGGTCCATAGCGCCGAAGAGCGCCGGTGGGGATGCCGGCGCGGCAGTCCAGGTCGTCGCTGTATCCTGTAATCCTCATAAGTCTTGTGACCCTTCTGAGGCCGGGGGCCTGCAAGGGGCCCGCGAAGCCCGTCGCCGATCCCCAGCCTTCGGCTTCCATCCGGACATTCCCTCCGAGGGCGCCGCACAATCTGTTATGATGGATATATTGGTTCCCTCATCATTCCGTCTCGGGGCTGAAGGAATCGGATCCCACATCCATGACCGCGGAAAAGGACAAAAACTGGCCCGTCGAAATCGTCGAGCGCCGCGACCTGGCGCCGGATCTCTGGACTCTGCGGGTGTGCCCGCCGCAACGGCTTGCCTTCAGGCCCGGCCAGTACACCACGCTGGGCGTGCGCATTGGCGAAGAACTCATCGAGCGCCCGTATTCCATCGCCTCCAGCCCGCTGGACGACGAGGTGGAATTCTTCTTGGAGCTGGTGCCGGGCAGCGGCCTTAGTCCCCGGCTTCACAAGAAAGGCGTGGGCGAAACGCTCTGGATGGGTTCGGAAGCGAAGGGCCGCTTCGCCTTCGACGAAGAGAGCGGCCGGCGCAAGCACTTCTTTGCCGCGACGGTCACGGGAATCGCGCCGTTCTTAAGCATGGTGCGCACACTCGCCCGCCAGGGAAGAACAGATCACCAACTCTGGATGCTTCACGGCGCCAGCCGGTCCTGGGAGCTGGGATTCCACGAGGAACTGGCTCGGTTGTCGAATGGATCCAGCTGGTTTCACTACATCCCTACCGTCAGTCGTCCGGAGGAAGACCCCTCGTGGATAGGAGAAGTCGGCCGGGTGGACGATGTGTTGCGCAAACACCTCGACGCGAGTCATCTCGATCCTCAAACCACAACCGCCTATCTTTGCGGGCATCCGGAGATGATTTCCACCGCACGTCGAATCTTGGAGCGGCGTGGATTTTCTCCGAACGCCATCCGGCAGGAAGTCTACTGGGTGCCGGACGAGGAAGTCTTCGAGTAGGAGTACTTCAGCTGCTTGAGATGGCAGCCAGGCTGGCCCGCGGTTTCGATGGCGGCTCCTGGTCCAGGCCCGCAATGTCGGAAATCACCAGCGCGGCCATGCGGGCGAAGGGCTCCTGAGTCTTGGGCAGCAGCATCAGCACGTCATCGGCCCCACGGTTCATGATTTCCAGCCTGGGTATCAGCAGGGCGCCGTGCGAGCGTACGAGTTGAAGACGTTCATAGGAGAGGGGTTGCGTTTTGAGGCGGCCCGGGAAGCGGCGTTCGACCAGCAGCAGACGTCGCGTAGTGAGAAGCAGGACATTTCGTCGCGGACCCCATCCGCGCCGCCGCCAGCCCTTCAGCGCCCCCAGCAGTTCCTCGCCGGGCTCCAGCAGGGCGCGCAGAGAGCGCAGTTCAGCGGGCGGAATCTCTGGCAGGCTTGCCTGAAGGTCCGCGGGCGGAGGCGCACCCACCAACTTCCGGCCGCACCACTTCAGACCGCCGAGGACGGCTCCCAGCTTGAAGCGCATCGTCCGCCAAAGGGGCGGGCCCAAGAGCGCCACGATGAGAAGGAACAATACGCCGATAACCGCCATCAGCCATGGGGCAAACACGGCAAGGAGCGACGCGACCAGCGAGGTCACATCCTCGACGACGCTCAGGACGGGGTTGGCCGCGCCGAAACTTTTCGTGGTGCTGACCAGCCGCACGGTCGCCTTCGCGGCGTGCGCGGCACTGGCGAGCGATCCGCCCATCAGCATAGCCAGCGCGGTCTCCAGCATGTTATCGGTTGAGATGGTCGCACCCGCGGCCAGCGCGCCCGCTACGGGCCGCAGCAGCGTGTGGACGAAATCCCACACATGATCGAGGCCGGGAAACTTGTCGGCTAAAATCTCGGTGAGCACCAGGATGGAGAGGACGAGGATGGTTTCGTCCGCAACCAGCCATTGAAACTTCGGCCCGACGTGCACCACGCTGGCGTAGCGCGCAAAGACCGATAACAACAGGAGCGGCAAATACGTGTTCAGGCCGCTCGCCATCGCGAGCCCCATGGGTAAGCCGATCGTCATCGCAGCACCCCCTGCCGTTCACATCATTCTTCCATTTCACGGGAGCAGAATCAAGTTAGAGCGCGAGTTGGGGACCTGCGCCTTCAGGATTGGCGAAAATCCTGTCCGTGGGTCACAGACGCGCTTCGGCCGCGAGTCTTGACAGTCTCGGCGGAGCCCCCCTAGAATCGAAGGGTTACGATTTCCGGGGTGGAGCAGACAAGGGAAGGGCATGGATAAGAAGAAAGTCGAACAGTACCGGAAGCGGCTGGAAGAGAAGCAGGCAGAACTGACCCGGCTGGTGGCCAAGTCGGAGCAGGACGGACGCAGCGTGGATGAGGAGATCACGCAGGACATCGCCGACAAGGCCGCCAATTCCTATACCAAAGAATTCCTCTTCCACCAGAGTGATGACAACCGTCGCATTCTGGCCCTGGTTCAGGAAGCGCTGGCCCGCATCAAGACGGGTGAGTACGGCCTCTGCGTCGCTTGCCAGGAGGAAGTCCAGCCGAAGCGTCTGGAAGCCGTGCCCTGGGCGCGCCACTGTATCGCTTGCCAGGAGAAACAGGAGCAGGGACTGCTCTAGTGTGGTGCGTCTAACGGTCCTTTACAGTGTCGGATGTCCTTGGTGGTCCCCTCCGCAGTTTCGGCCGGCCGGGACGTCGCGTCGTGCTCCAGGGCGACACGTGCGAGTGGCGGCCTGAGGGCCGCCGCTACGAAGTGCCCCGCGATGGAATGGTTTTCTGCGATGCACCACACTAGGACGGGAAAGTGAGGTCAGTCTTCCCCAGTCTCTTTTCGGGTGTGCATGCCAGTCATCTGCTTCGCCAGGCCGCAGGAAGTCTGCTTTCCATTGTTTTCCCCTCGCATTGTCCCATTTGCCGGCAAGAACACACGGAGATAAGTTTGTCGGGCGTCTGTGAGGCCTGCTGGGCAGAACTGGAACCGTGGCGCGGGCCGGTGTGCTCGCGTTGCGGAATGCCCCTGGCCACCTTGGAATCTCCGGGCGAGGCTGCGAATCGCTGTCCGGCCTGCGGTGAGGGGCAACTCGCCCTCGGAAGCGCGCGCAGCTTCGGGCTCTACCGCGATTCACTGCGGGCGATCATCCTGCTGCTCAAGTTTCAGCGTCGGGAGCGTCTGGGGACGAAACTGGGATCATTGCTCGGCCCGGTGTTCGTGAGCTTAACGGACTCCCGGGTCATCGGAAGTGCGCTGCTGGTGCCCGTCCCGCTCCATTCCTCACGTCTTCGGGAGCGGGGTTACAACCAGGCGGAGTTGCTCTGCCGTGGATTGCTGCGTGCCCTGCCGTCGGCGGGATTGCGCCTGGAACAAAGCGCCCTCCGCAAGATCCGTGCCACCCCTCCCCAGGCGGGCCTCAGCATGGCCGCGCGGCGCGAAAACGTGCGCGGCGCCTTTGCCGTGGCCGCGCCGGAACGGGTTCGCGGACAGACGATTATCCTGGTGGACGACGTGATGACGACCGGAGCGACGCTATCTTCCTGCGCGACTGAACTTCGTCGGGCGGGTGCGAGCGACGTTCTGGGATTGACGCTGGCGCGCGCCACGCCGCAATTCCCGGATGCCGCTGATATGGTGACCGCCTAGCCTCGGCCTTCCGCCCGGGACGGTAAGGGCAACCTGAAGATCGTCGCGACGCCGGGCGGGCAGCTAGGCTGTAACATTTCGTGTTGAAAATTGAGTTGGAAAGAGAGAGGGTGTCT
>CAZHKT010000213.1:0-3847 GCA_964533045.1 uncultured Acidobacteriota bacterium
GATCTTAAACAAGATCAAACGATTTTGTGAACGAACTTCTGTTACATGACACTAGATCCGATATGATCAGATTGCCGCGCTGGTCCATCACCGCGAACTCCGGGACGGCGAACGCGGCGGCGGTGGCCTGGCTGCCATCGCCAACATAGCCGCCCGCCACGGTGGTGATCGTCTGGCCGGCGGCCGAGCTTGCCAAGAACACTGCCCCCACGAATACGAGCACGGGGGTGCAGCAACACGCCTTGAGGCAAATTGAGAATTTCATGGTCGTACCTCCTGTACGAGTCTATGAATTCAATCGTCTGGTAGGAGTCGAGCTGCCGGGCGCGGTCGAAGGGAGGTTGCGGCTGGCCGCCAGGAGCAACCCCGGTGAGCTGGGCTCGGGCCAATCAAGACTGCTTTGAGTTGATACTCCTCGTTCGTCTTAACTTGCCGCCTCGCCAAGATCTCGTTTCGGAGTGGACCTCGGAGAAGTCATCCACCCCAGGAGTGCGGAGCAGCTATAAGGCAGACTCTATTCCTGGAGCGGCGATGGCCCCATTCTCCTTCCAGTTTTCGGAAGAGTCAAGGGAGCAGAGGGGTGCGTCTGGGAAGGTCAATAACGGCGTGGATCTCACGCATTGAGGTTACGCCGACGCACGGGACGGGACTGGCGACCTGAGGGCGGAGATTGGACAAGATCGCGGGCCAGGGCTAGGGCGCCTTCGACGGGCGGGTGGCGAAGGAGCAGAATGCGCGCGTGGGGAGCGTGGCGCCGCAGGTAGCGCGTGACCGTCCGGCGAATGAGCAGGCTGGAGCGGAAAACTCCGCCTGCATAAACCACTGGAACCACTCGGCGCAACCAGCCCAGGCGACGCAACAGCGCAACGGCCAGGGCTGCCAGATCTTTTCCCGCTTCCTCGCAAAGCTGGCGGGCCACCCGGTCGCGACGGCGCGCCGCCTCCAGCACCAGCGGGAAGAGGGCGGCGACTTCGGTGGGCGTCAGATTCTTCAGCACCACCTGCGTAATGTCGGAGATTCTCAGCGCCCGGCAGAGGCTCGCGGTGAGCTGCGTATAAGTGCCGCGACCGTCGTAGTCGCGCAGGGCGGCCATGATGGCCTTGCGCCCCAGGTCATACCCCGACCCCGCGTCATCCAGGTATGCGCCCCAGCCTCCGGCGCGCAGCACGCGCCCCCGGTCGTCCCGCCCGAAAGCTATGGAACCGGTCCCGGAGATGACGATGATCCCGGGCGAATCGCCGACGGCCGCGCGCAGCGCAATGGCGGCATCCGAAGTCAGCAAGTAACGGTTGGCGTGCAGAGCGCGACGCACCCAGGCGAGCATCTTGCGATGGACCTGAGCATGGTCCGTGCCCGCCAGCCCCAGGCAGACGGCTTCCAGCCGGCCGGCAGCGGCCTTCCGGCGCGCCTCGCGCGCCGCCCTCAGGATCTCCCGCTGCGCAGCCGCGAACCCGACTTTCAAAGGGTTCGAAGGACCAGAGGAACTTCGGGAGAGAATCCGGCCTTGTTCATCCGAAATCCAGGCGGTGGTGCGCGTCCCACCACCATCGATGCCAAGAAAATAATCCATGTTTCTGGTAGCGCGGGTCTGGGACCCGCGTCGCACCTGATGTGCCGCGCCCATCTGGGGCGTGGCTCACGGGCGAGACCTCGGTGCTCCCTCAAGAGTTCTACTCGCGCACGGAGACGACCTGCAGGACTTCATCCATGGTGGTTAAACCCTGTTCGAGCAACCAGAGGGAGTAATCCTTGAGCGTCTTCATGCCATTTTCGACGGCGGCCGCAGTGATATCTTCAGCGCGCGCGCCCTGGGCGACGAGTTTGCGGATGTTGGAGTTCAGGCGCATGACTTCGTACACGCCGACGCGGCCCTTGTACCCCGAGAACGCGCAGCGGTCGCAACCCTTCTGCTTGAAGAAAGTGCGGCTCCCGCTGATGCCCATGTACTTGAGCGAGATCTCGTCCGGTGCGTAGGGCTCCTTGCACTGCTGGCACAGCCGCCTCGTCAGGCGTTGCGCGATGACGCCGATGGTGGAACTTGACATCAGAAACGGCTCGATACCCATTTCGCCCAGGCGCGTGAAGGCCCCGGCCGCGTCGTTGGTGTGCAGCGTGGTGAAGACCAAGTGGCCAGTCAGGGCGGCTTCCACGGCGGTCGAGGCCGTTTCTTTGTCACGGGTTTCGCCCACCAGGATGATGTCGGGGTCCTGGCGCAGGAAGGCGCGCAGGATGCGCGCAAAGTCGAGCCCGATCTCCTTGTGCACCTGCACCTGGTTGATATTCGCCAGATCGTATTCGATGGGGTCCTCGGCCGTGGAGATGTTGACGTTGGGATCGTTCAATTCGGCCAGCGCGCTGTAAAGGGTGGTCGTTTTGCCGGAGCCGGTCGGCCCCGTGACGTAGATGATGCCGTAAGGCTGCTGGATCATCTCCCGTGTCAGGGCCAGAACCTCCTCGTGCTGGATCAGTTTGTCGAGCCCCAGGACGGTGTTCGACTTGTCGAGAATGCGCATACAAATCTTCTCGCCCCACTTCGAGGGGATGGTCGAAACCCGGAAGTCGATGGGGCGCTCGTCCAGGCGCACGCTGATGCGGCCGTCCTGGGGCAAGCGCTTCTCCGCGATGTCGAGCTTGGAAAGAATCTTGAAGCGCGAGATCAGCGCCATCTGGATCTTCTTGGGATAGGTCTGTACCCTCTGAAGTTCGCCGTCAATCCGAAACCGGACAATCAAGTCGCCTTCCTGCGGTTCGATGTGGATATCGCTGGCGCCCTTCTTGATGGCGGCGGCCAGGATCTGATTGGCGGTGCGGATAATGGGAGCATCCTCGGCGGATTTGGACAGGTCGGTGACGCTCTCCGCCTGCTGCGGCACGTCTATTTCGATGGCCTTGAGCGCCTCACTTTCGAGCGAGTCGAGAATTCCTTCCATGGTCTCCGACTTTTCAAGCAGCTTGGCCGCCTCCTGCGCAGCCTTCTCGCCGCCCGCGCTCTTCATCAGGGCGATGGTTTGCTCCTTGGCCTTCTTCTTCTCCTCTTCTTCCTTCTTCAGCAGCTCGGTGTAGGTGGTGGCCATGAAGCGCTTGAAATCGTCCTCGGAGGTCACCACCGGCTCGATAATCACGCCTTTCAGAATGCGCCGGACGTCGTCGAGGGCGATCAGGTTGTTCGGATTCACCATGGCCAGGGTCAGGCGGTTGTTAGCGTAGCCGGCGGGGATGATTTTGTGCGTCATCATCATTTGCTGCGGCAGCAGGCCCAGCACCCGCGCGTCGAAGGTGATGCGGCGCAGGTTGACGTACTCGATGCCCGCCGCCTCATTTGATTCCTCCAGCCGGTCGGCCAGCACGCGACTGAGGGCGATGGCAACCTTGGGATTCTGCAGAATCAGCTCCTCGAAATCCTTGCGTTCGAGCACGCTGCAAACCGTGGGTTCCATGGTGCGCACGGTGGCGGAACGAGGTTTCCCCGTCAGCAGTGACATTTCGCCCACGCAGGCGCCCGCCTTGAGCTCGGTGAGCAGGAACTCGATGCCGGTATTGGAGTCCTTCTTGCGAACCTCGACGGCGCCACTATTGATAAAGAACATGGAATCGCCGGGGCCACCTTCTTTAACGATCACCTGGTTGGGAGGGTACTCACGAACCTTGAGCTTCTTGTCGATGGCATCGCACTCCTCGAAGCTGAGCGCGCTGAAAAGGTCGATCTTCTGAAGGTAGTGAGACTGGGTGATCTCCGGATGGGCCTCGACCTCGGGAACCGCCACCGCGGTCGCCACCACGGCCGCCGCCACGGCGGGCTTCTCCGCCGGACGCGGGGCGGCCGGACGCAGGCTGCCGGGCACGGTCA
>CAZHKT010000214.1:0-3831 GCA_964533045.1 uncultured Acidobacteriota bacterium
GTCGCCGATGACTGGAAGGTGACGTCCAATCTCACGCTCAACCTCGGCGTGCGCTGGGACTGGTACGGCTGGCCGGCGGAGAAGAACGGATGGTTCGGGAATTTTGATCCGACGATCGCCAACACCGAGAATCCCATCAACGGCTTTCTGGTGCCGAATAATGTGACGGCGAGCGGCCTGACCTCGGTGGATGGCGCGGTCGCCGCCACCACCGTGGCGGACACCCGGCACACGCTGCGAGGGGAGGATCTGAACAACCTGCAACCCCGATTCGGATTTGCCTGGCGTCCGCTCCAGAATGACCGGCTGATCGTCCGGGGTGGCTACGGGATCTTCTATGACCGGCCCTCGGGGGCGTTCATCAACACCGTGTTCAGCAATTATCCGTTTCTGCGTGAGGTCGAGGTGACCTATCCCTCCGGCGCCGTGCCGCTCGCCTCGGCCTTCTCGCAACAGCCGACCGACCTCTCTTTTGACAACTGGCTGCCGATGCGCGTCACGTTTGAGAGCCCCGGCAGCGCCAGCGGCAACTATCGCGTGCGCGACAATTCCGGCGTGACGGCGGGCGCGAACGGGACGCCCAATCCCCCCTGCGAGGGTTTCGCCGTCTGTCCGGGGAACATCGCGGAGACCTTCGAATTCCGCGCCATCGACCGCGATCTGCGCACCCCTTATATTCAACAATGGAACTTCGGTATCCAGACCGAAATCACCAAGAACTCGATGTTTGAGGTGCGCTACGCGGGGACCAAAGGGACGCGGCTGCTCAACGCCCAGGCCCTGGCGCAATCCTACGACCTGAACGATCCGAGCACGCCTGACTATGTGTTCGCCCGGCTGAACCAGGCGTACGTAGCGGGAGGAGCACCGCGCGGCGCGCTGGGTGCCGGAAGCATTCCGGGGTCCGTTCCCGCGGGGGCCTGCGCAGGAAACCAGCCGTCTTGTTTGGAAGGCGTGGGGCGGGCCTTCGGATTCAGCTATCCCAACGACCCCAGCTTCGGAGGGCTGGCCGGCAATTTTGACCTGAACCTCGGTCGGAACCCCTCTTCGGCCACCACTTCGGCGATCATTCCTTTCGAGGCTCGCGCCATCTACCTGGGATTGAACATCCCCGAGGCCATCATCCTGAAGTCCACGGGCCTTTCGAGTTATCACGCACTGCAGGCCAATTTCACGCGGCGGTTCAGCCGGGGATTGCAATTCAACCTGGGCTATACCTTCTCGCGGTCCATCGACGACAATTCCGCCGATCCCGGGAGCACGTCGGGCAGCGGAAAACCTGACGTTCCCAACACCGGGTTCATCATCCAGGGCGACGCGCGCAATCCACGCAACAATCGCGGGCTGTCGGACTTTGACCGCACGCACCGATTCAGCGCCAGCTACGTCTTCGACATCCCGACGGGCGGCTCGAAATCGCGCTTGGTCAACGGGTGGCAGATCGCGGGATTCGTCCAGGCGCAGAGCGGTGCGCCCTACACAATCTTTTCGGCGGAGCCGGAGGCCGGAACCGCAGCCGCTCTGCAAACGCTCGACGAGGGCTCCGGCGGCCTTTTCCGCCTGGGCTTCGGCCGGCCCAACTTGGCCCCTGGCGCAACCATGGAGACGCTGACCGATACGGGCGAAAGGACACTCGCATTCGACGTCAACCAGCTGGTTTCTCCGCTGGGCGGCTTTGGCAACCTGGGCCGGAATACCTTGCGGGCGGGCACTCAGAAGCGGTTCGATTTCGCTCTCTCGAAGGAAACCGAAATCACCGAGCGAGTTAAGATCCAGCTCCGCTGGGAAATCTTCAACGCGTTTAATAACGTTAATTTCGCGCTGCCCGTGAATGACCTGCAGGACTCCAGTGTAGGCGAGATCGAGAATACAGTCGGCGGGCCGCGCGTCATGCAGTTCGGCCTAAAAGTCATATTTTAGGCAGGCTACTCCATTCGTCACCCTCCGGGCCGACCCTTACTCCTCTCGGGTCGGCCCATTTTTCTTTGTCACACTGGCGTAACATCCGCTTAATGATGCCTTCATCTCAGCGATGTTCAGTAGGTGTGGCCTCCTGAAGTCAGCCTGACCATCAGACGGGCCCTCGCTTCGGGGGAGCTCGACGTAAAGAGACCGGGAGTCAAAACCCGGCAGAGCACCAGACAGAACGAATGGAGCCAGCCAATGTCCACCAAGCAGATTCGTGCTTGCGTAGTTGTGTGCGCAGCGGTCATGTCGTTGGGATTTCCTCTTACTCCTGCGGCTGCCGAAGATGAAGTCAAGCTGCTCAAAGAGCGGATGACGGCGCAGCAGAAGGAGATCCAGGAGCTGCGCGCTGCGCTCGAAGCGCAGCGCAAGCTGTTGGAGCGAATCCTGCCCGCCATTGAGGCCTTGGCGGCACGGCCTGTCGGGACGAGCACGGCGTCACCAGAATCCATGACGGTGGACCTCTCGTCCGCATCACCGACGGCATCCGAGGGAGTGAAGCCCCGCGCGGCAAGTGACGTGCCATCGGCTCTCCCGTTCCCTGCCCAGGATACAGGCTCTCAGGAGGGTCCGCCCTCGGAACTGGAACTCGTCAAGGGCGAACTGGAAGCTGTGGCCGAAAGCGCCCATGAAACGAACCAACGGGTGGGAAAGCTGGAGGCCGGCTTCGCCGACGCGGAAAAACGGAACGCCGCACGTGTCAGAGGTCTGGGCAACTTCAATTTCGGCGGCGACGTACGGCTCCGTTATGAGCCGTTCTACAAGGAAGGAATCCCAACGCGCCATCGGGAGCGAGTCCGACTGCGCCTGAATATCACCGGTAAGGTGACCGACGAAATCTCGGGCGGGGTCTCACTGGCTACGGGAACGCTCGAAGATGTGAATTCGACCAACCAAACCATGACCGGCTTCTTTACCCGTAAGAATATCGGAATTGACCGAATGTATATGACATATAAGCCCACCTGGTTCAAACCCATGTCGGTGAGCGGTGGGAAGTTTGCCTACAACTGGGTGCGGAGCCCGCTGACCTTCGACAGCGATATTAATCCCGAAGGCTTCGGGGAAAACTTCTCCTTTGACATCAGGAACCCTGTCCTGAAAAACATCACTGTGTCCGCTTTCCAGTTGCCCCTCCTGGAGGTTGCGGGGGGCTACAACAGCGGCCTCTATGGGGGTCAATTGCAGACGCGCTGGAAGTTGAGCGATAAGACAAATCTTGGGCTCCATGTGGCCGGTTTGAATTTCAATCGCGCCAATCCCATTGCCGTCGCCCAGCCACTAGCACTCAACCCCAGCCTACCCAATTCCAATACGGTGGTTCGAGACGCGGGTGGCAACGTGATCGGATACGCCTACAGTTTCCTCTACCTCGACATCATTGGCCAGATTGACTACGCGTTGAATCCGCGATTTCCCATCACCGTCCTCTTCGATTTCGTGAACAACACGAGAGGCGGCCACCAGCGATCCGGCTATTGGGGGGACATCACCTTCGGAAAGCTAAGGGAAGCCAAGGATATCCAATTCGGTTACAGCAACATCTGGATCGAAAAGGACGCCGTCCTCGGGGCTTTTAATGAAAGTGATCTACGAAGTTCGACCAATGTGCGCAATCACCGTTTCCTGTTCGGTTATCAGGCGGCCCACAACCTCACACTTCAATGGACCATGTGGTACGGAAGGCTAGCAGACCCGTTCCAGAACACGGCTCTGCTGCCACCGGCCAATCGGTCGGCGTGCATAACCCCGAGCGCCGCCAAGTGCGAGGACACGTATCTAAACCGGATGCAATTTGACTTTACTTACAGGTTCTAGAGAGAATTACATAATATAGTGACATCAGGGAGCATTTCGTGTATACTT
>CAZHKT010000215.1:0-3828 GCA_964533045.1 uncultured Acidobacteriota bacterium
GACACCCTCTCTCTTTCCAACTCAATTTTCAACACGAAATGTTACAGCCTAGGCAAAGCGCCTATAACTCACAGAAAGGAAAACAATTATTCATGGGAGTCCAACTGGGGAAGTGGATGACTTCGGCCGCCGCGCTGGCCTTGCTGGCTGCGGGGTTTGCTCTGGTGGCGGCCGGTAACCGCCGGGAGGAGGCGCCCGCTCCGCAGGTGGAAACACACGGCGGACGGATTTCCGTCTATTTCCCGTCAGAGAAGAAGCTCTTTGTGTACACCGAGCTGGGCGGCAACTGCCTCTATGCGCCTATACCCTGACCACGCCCGGCGGGCCGGTCCGTCGGGAGAAATGCCGGTGAAGTAGAGGTTACCGCTTGCTGGGCGGAACGTAGCCCGGCGGCAGTTGCACGCCCCCGCCAAAGAAGAACTGCTCCATCTGCTGGGCGATGAGTTCCTGGTGCTCCTTGCGCGCGGGCATGAGGCGGTATTCATTTATCAGCATGCGCAGGCGGTCCAGCCAGAGGTTCCAGGCGTCCTGGGAAACGTTTTCGAAGATCCGCTGGCCGAGCTCCCCCGGCCACGGAGCCTCCTCCAGCCCTGGAAGTTCCTGTTTGAAGACTATGCAATTCACCATGCGCTGCGCCATGATGGCTCTCCCTGGAGGTGCCTTCGCCCGCCGTCGCGGTACGTCCTGATTATAGCGTGATATTGGCTCGAACGTCGTGTGCCTCTGTAGCGGCGGTGTTCTCACCGCCGCAACGACGGTCAGAGACCGCCGCTACAGCCGTCGTGGAGCTAGCCGTAGTTCGTGCCGGGATAAAGAAGCTTCAGCCCCAGGAGAAAGAGGGGGTTGAAGATGTAGTCCAGCAGTTTCCACGCGATCAGGATTCCCACAAAGGTGAAGGAAGGATTCCGGCCGATGAGCGCAACCCGGCGTGCACCCTCCTCGCTCAGCAGCAAGCCGAGGGCGGTGATGCCGTCGAGCGGCGGCACCGGCAGCAGGTTGAACACGGCCAGAAGCAGGTTCAGCGAGAAGAGGATGCTCAGAAACGTCCCGATGGGTTCAGAGATGGAACCCGGACTGGCCGCAACCAGGTGCGTGAAACCGGCGCGCTCGGGCGGCGCGAAAACGCCCGCCCACATCCCGGCACGGATGGCCGCCGCGGCGGTGACGACCAGCAGCAGATTGCCCATCGGTCCGGCCAGCGCCATCAGCGCGGCGCGGCGCGGGTGACGATCCTGCCAGTGCGGATCGTAGGGCGCGCTCGCCCAGCCCATCATCCAGCCGCTGAGCAGGTAGGAGATCAGCGGGACGAGCAGCGTGCCGAAGGGCTCGCGCCGAATGTGCGGCCTGGGGTCGAGCGAAGCCTGTCCGCCATAATAGGCCGTCGGGTCGCCGCCCCAGTAGGCCGCCAGTGCGTGCGACGCCTCGTGCACCGTGAGCGACAACAGAAACACCACGAACCACAGCGGCAGCATCGCCAGCGAGTCAGGATCGAGCGCCAGTGCCAAAGGAATCATTTTCGGGACTTCTCTTCCAGCGTTCGGCGGAGGACGAGCAGCGCCAGCTTGTCCTTCTCCTGCGCCGTCTCTTCCTTGATCCGGATCAGTGCCGGGAGACTGAGCATGCGTAGGGAAAGTCCCGCTTCAATTTCGACGACTTCCGTTTCCGCCCGTAGATCCTGATAGACATGACCATTGCCGATGGACCCAAGGAGGTCCAGGGCCCCCGCGTCGGTCATCAATAGCTGGTGTCCCGCCGAGGCCAAGTGCGCACTCTGAGGCGCCATCGATTGCTTTCCCGGTGTTCGGTATCGCGCACCCAACGATTGAAGTGCTGAAAGCAGCCGATCGATGTTGCCAGCTTCGCGAGAATGAACGATGTCCAGGTCGAAGGTATTGAGAGGCGCCCCATGCAGTACGCCGCATACGCCGCCAACCACGATGAAATCCACCTGGTGCTCAATCAGAGCGCGGAATATGCGCCGAAGGTTAGGAGCGGGCTGCTTCACCGCGCATCCTCAGAATTGTTCGGACATGGTCTTCGAGAACGTCCAGTCGCTGCGCAGGCGTGAGCGAAAGCATCCAGCGAATCAGCGTCAAATCGACGCCATCCTCGCTGTGCGTCTTCTCGGTGGCGCGACGCGTTCGCCGGGCCGCTTTCATTTCTTGTCTTTTGAGTCCCATCACGACCAGTATACCCCGAAGTGCCTCGGGCCTACGCTCACCCTACGCCCAGTAATTCCGGTCGAGGGAGCGGTACTGGATGGCTTCGGAGATGTGCGTGACCGAAATGGACTCGGCGCTGTCGAGGTCGGCGATGGTGCGCGCGACTTTGAGAATCCGGTCGTGGGCGCGGGCGGACAGCCCCAGGCGCGTCATGGCGCTTTCCAGCAGGCGCTCGGCCTCGGCGGGGATGGCGCAGTACTTGTGAATCTGGCGCGGTGAGAGTTGCGCGTTCGAATAGATCTTCTCGCCCTGGTAGCGGCGCAGTTGCCGCGCGCGCGCCGCGACCACCCGCGCGCGAATCGCCTCCGAACTCTCGCCGCCCGCATCGTCGCGCAGTTCGCGGTACTTTACCGCCGGCAGGTCAATGTGGATGTCGATGCGGTCGAGCAGCGGCCCGGAAATCTTCGATATGTAGCGCTGGATCACGGGCGGTGTGCAGGTGCACTCGCGCGAAGGATCGTTGAAGAAGCCGCAGGGGCAGGGGTTCATCGCCGCCGCGAGCATGAAGCGCGAGGGAAACGTCAGCGACATGGAGGCGCGCGCGATGGTGACCGTGCCATCTTCGAGCGGCTGGCGCATCACTTCGAGCACATTACGCTGAAACTCCGGCAGTTCGTCGAGAAAGAGGACGCCGTTGTGCGCCAGGCTCACTTCGCCCGGTCGCGGAACCGCGCCGCCGCCGATCAGGCCGGCGTCGGAGATGGTGTGATGCGGCGAGCGGAAGGGTCGCGTGCCGACCAGCCCCGTGCCCGCTTCCAGCGCGCCCGCCACGCTGTGAATCTTGGTGGTCTGAATCGCTTCGTCAAACGTGAGCGGGGGCAGGATGGTCGGGATGCGCTTCGCCAGCATCGTCTTGCCCGCGCCCGGCGGCCCGATCATCAGGATGTTGTGCCCGCCCGCGGTCGCCACCTCGATGGCGCGCTTGGCGTGAAGCTGGCCCTTTACGTCGCGGAAATCGACGGCGTACTGGCTGGCCGCGGCGAGCATTTCCGACGTATTGACCTTGGCGGGCGTAAAGGGCCGCGTCTCGTTGACCAGGTCCAAGACTTCCGGTAGCGAGCGCAAACCGAAGACCTGAACATCGCGCACCACGGCGGCTTCGGCGGCGTTTTCCTGCGGCAGAACGAGTTTCCGGATGCCCTTCGAGCGCGCCATGCTGGCGATGGAAAGAGCGCCCTTAATGGGCCGTAAGCCACCGTCCAGCGCCAGCTCTCCCATGAACAAATACTCTTTCAGTTCCGGTTTCAACAGAGCGCCCGTGGTTCCCAGAATGCCAAGCGCGATGGGTAGGTCGAACCCCGAACCCTCCTTCTTCACGTCGGCAGGGGCGAGGTTGACGGTGATGACCTGAAAGGGAAATTCCAGGCCGCAGTTTTTGATGGCCGATTTGATGCGCTCGCGGCTCTCGCGCACCGCGGCGTCGGGCAGGCCCACGGTAAGGAAATTCGGCATCCCGGCGGAAATGTCCACCTCGACCTCGACCAGGTAGGCGTCAATCCCAAACACCGCCGCGCTGTGCGTTTTGAAAAGCATGGGCCGCGATTTCTCCCGAGTCCGAAAATGCGGCGCCATTATACCAGACAGTTTGATTGCCACCGCATGTCAT
>CAZHKT010000216.1:0-3741 GCA_964533045.1 uncultured Acidobacteriota bacterium
CTTAGTGGCGCACTTGCTCCAGGGCCTCACCCTGGCGGCGGCCGCTTTCGCCGCCGGGCAGCCCGCCCTGCCCGATCAGCGCGGGCAGTTCTGGATTCGCCGTTTTCGAAAACAAGCTCCCGCACTCAGCCTGGCGCTGGCGCCGCTGGCCGCGCCGGTCCCCGTGCCCGACTGTGTCGTCCGCGCGCTCGCCATGCTCCAGTCCATCGGCTGGATCGCCGCTCACCGCTTCCTGTTCTCGGATCTGCGCGTGCACCGGCTGGGCTGGCCGGATTTCCTCGCTCCCCAGGGGCGGCGTGCCACGCTTGCCCCGGCGGTCCCTTCCGCCTGAGGCCGCCCCCACAGCATTTGCATGGCGGATCCGGGCCATTCCGGTTAGGTTCGGTTCATGGAGATTTTCCAATGAACCCCAACGCCGAAAACCTCGCTCTGTTCCGCTACGGATTAATCGCCCCGCTGGCGATCGAGCCGCTGGCGCGCGGCGAACTCACCCGCCGCACCGAGGAGATCGCCTCGCGACAGTACGACCTCCCCGATGGCCAACGCCGCGCTTTCTCGGTCGATACGCTGCTGGAATGGGCCAAACGCCACCGCCAGGGCGGCCTGGAAGCCCTGGCGCCCAAGCCGCGCCAGGACCGCGGGCAGATGCGCGCCATCACCCCGCCACTGGCCACTCTGATTGAACGCCTCAAGCGCGAAAACCCGCATCGCACCGGAACCACGCTGCTGCGCGAACTGGCCTTGTCCAGCGGCAACAATGAGCCGCCGCTATCGGCCTCCACGCTCTACCGTTTCCTGAAACAGCGCGGATTGTCGGAACGGGAACCGCTTGCGCCCCAGGCCCGCAGGAAGTTCGAAGCCGAACGCGCCCATCAGATCTGGCAGGCCGATATGCTCTTCGGTCCCTGGGGGCGGCGCCCCGGCGGCGGCCGCATGCAGGTGTTCCTGCACGCCACCCTGGACGACGCCAGCCGCCTCATTCCGCACGCGCAGTTCTATCCCCGCCAGGGGCTGGATGCCTGCCTGGATTGCCTGCGCCAGGCCAGGGCCGCGCGGGGCGTCCCCACCCGCCTCTACATCGACAACGCCAAGATGTACCGCTCGCCGCCACTGGCGCGCATCGCCGCCTCGCTCGGCACGCTGATCATTCACTCGCGCCCCTATCGGCCGGAAGGGCGCGGCAAGATCGAGCGCTGCTTCCGCACCCTGCGCGAGCAGTTCCCGGCCAACCTCGATCCCAAGCGCCTGCTCTCGCTCGACCAACTCAACGAACGGCTGCATGCCTGGGTTGAAGGCGTCTATCATCGCACCGCGCACAGCGCGCCGGGCACTACGCCGCTGCTGCGCTGGCAGAAAGATATCGAGCACGGGCGCCAGCTTCCGCCCGGCGCCGATCTGCGCCGCCTGTTCTTCCATCGCCTGGACCGGCTGGTGCGGCGCGATTCCACCTTCCTGCTGCGCAATCGCCTCTCTGAAGCCCCGGCTCGTCTGGCCGGCCACACCGTCGAGGTGCGCCTCGACCCAGCGGATGCCGACGCGGTCGAAGTCCGGTTCGAAGGAAAACTCCAGGCCGTTGCGCGTCCCCTCGATGCCGTGGTCAATGGCCAGTTACCTTCCCCCAAACCAGCGCCTGCGCCCGCGCCCCAACCCACCGGCATCGACTTCGTCGAGTTGGTCCACGAGAAAAAGCAGGAGGACGACGACGAGGAGGATGTGCCATGGTAGAAACCTTCTTCGGTTTCAAGAAAACGCCGTTCACCGATAGCCCAGACGCCAAACAGGTGTTTGCTTCCCCGTCCTGGAATCAGGTCAAGGCGCGGCTCCAGTTTCTGGTCGAGCATCACGGCGCGGGGTTGCCGACCGGCGAAGTCGGTTCCGGCAAGTCCACCGCGGCGCGCAGCTTCACCGCCACCCTGAACCCCAATCTGTTCAAAGTGATCTATCTGCACTGGACTCCCGGCTCAACTCTCGACTGGCTTCGCCAGGTGGCGCTCGAGTTGGATCTGGAGCCGGCGCATTACCGCGGCGATCTGGCGCGCCAGATCTCGCAGGCCATCGTGCGCCGGAATCGGAGCAAGAAACAGCACCCCCTTCTCATCTGCGACGAAGCCCGCTTGCTGCGCCATCCGGCGCTGGAACAGCTTCCGCTGCCGCTCAACTTCGACATGGACTCGTCGCGCTACCGGACGCTGCTGCTGGTGGGCCAGCCGCTGCTGCGCCGGACGCTCTCGCTGCAGATGCACGAGGCGCTGCGACAACGCATCGCCGTGCAATATCACCTGGAAGGTCTCTCGCGCGAGGAACTGGATGCCTATCTGGCGCATCAACTCAAGGCCGCCGGCATCACACAACCGCTGTTTGACGACACGGCCCGTCAGGCGCTGTATCAGGCCACTAAGGGCATTCTGCGCAGGGTCAACAAACTGGCTCTGGCGGCGCTGCGTCTGGCCGCTACGCGCAAGGCCTCGCTGGTGGATGAGAGCATTCTGCTGGACGCCACGGCGGAGGCGCTGCTGTGAAGGGCGCGTCCACCGCTGTGCTGAGCCTGGCGCGTCTGCTGGAACAGCGGCCCAGAGCGGCGCCGGCGTGTCTGCTGGAACCGGGCTTGCTGCCGCCGCAAGGCATGCTGTTCGTGGGCGGCGAACCGAAAGTGGGCAAGTCGCTGCTGGTAGCCAATCTCGCTTTGTCGTTGGCGGCCGGTGGAGACCGCGTTGGCTTTCCGATCCCCGCGCCGCGGCGCGTGCTGGTCGGCCCGTTCGAGCTGCCCGTGGCGCAGTTCGTCAGCCGACTGGCGGTGATGCGCCGTGCGGTGGGCGCCGCCAAGGAGCGGCTGCTGGTGGACACGCGCACTTCAGGGCGCCTGCTCAGCGCGGCCCAAGGGCTCGGCCATTTCGTGGAGGCGGCCAAAGCGGCCGCGGCGGAGGTGATCGTCCTCGATCCGCTCTATTCGGCGCACGATCAGGATGAGAACGATACGCGCGCCATGGCCGCCCTGTGCCAGGCGCTGCTGCGGTTGCGCGATGCCTCGCACGCGGCCCTGGCGGTGGCGCACCACGTACGCAAATCCATCGGCCGGCATGAGATCGGCAGCGCCTTCCGCGGCTCCAGCGCATTGCAGGCGGCGGGCGATAGTTACGTTCTGCCGACGCGACCCTCTCCGCAACTGGCGACGGTGGAGCTGCGCTTTCAGTTCCGCGATGCCGCGGCGCAGCCTCCGCGTTTGCTGGAGCTGCATCTACAGACGCTGTGGTTCTCCTCGGCGGCCGCGGCGGCCGCGGCTCCCGCCGCGACGCGGCGCAAGGTCGCCCGAGAGGATATCACGCAGGCCTTCGCCCAGGCCGGCAACCCGGCGCGCTATACCAACTTGCGCGGTCACATCATGCAGCTCACCGAATGTTCCAAACGCACCGCGCAGGTGGCCATCACGGAAGCCTGCCAGCAGGGCTGGATCATTCCGTCCGACGGCCAATACCGGCTCCCGCTCTCAGCTGGGCTGGCCGCGGGCGATTGTCCGCGCGGGGTCGCGCCCGCGCCGATGCCCAGGGCCGAGGCGACGGAGCTGGCTCCGAAGAAATCGGCTCAGCCTAGCCCTCCCGCGTTCACCCCAGGCGCGGGAGGGCTTCGCCTTTTCCGACAGAGAGAAACAAAAAGCCTGCATTTCTTTGGCGAAGCTCCCGAGCGGAGGCCCTGGGCTATTAAGCGCGACGACGCGCCCGGCCGCTCTTGCCGGGCGCTTCCTAA
>CAZHKT010000217.1:0-3710 GCA_964533045.1 uncultured Acidobacteriota bacterium
TGCGATGACCTTCCGCTCGGCATCAAGGATCGCGTAGAAGGGCATGGTTACGGTCTGGAACATCGCCTCTTCCAGCGCCTGGTTGGCTTCTGAGGTTGCGTCGCCGCCATCGATGTAGAGGTCCACGCGGATAAACTCTTCAAGGGCCGCCGCAATCCCGGGGCGCGGGAACATGTTGGCCTTCATCCAGTGGCAGTTCGTGCAGGTGTAGCCGGTAAAGTTCACGAGGACGAGCTTGTTGTGCTGGCGTCCGAGGGCGAGTGCTTCTTCGAACTGATCCTTCATCCACTCGGGCCCTGCATTGCGCTGGCCCCCCAGGGCGGCGTTGGCCGACGGAGCGGGGACGTAGGCGTCCAATTCGCCGAGCGGCGCTCCCAACATGCCGGGCAGCAGGGTGAAGGAGAACATCAGGAACGCCGCGCCGGCCAACATGCGACCAATGCCCAGAGGCTCGCCGGGTTCAATGCCTTCCAGGCGCAGGAGTCCGAGCAGATACAATCCCGCAAGGGAGAACAGCACGAACCAGGCGGCGAGGAAGCGCTCGCGTGTGAGCAAGCCCCATTGCAGGACTTGATCGACGTTGCTCAGATACTTGAACATGATCGCCAGCAGCAGGAATCCGGCGACCACCTTGACGCGCGCCAGCCAGCCTCCGCTTTTGGGCAATTTCTTCAAGTACGAGGGAAAGGCAGCCAGGAAAAAGAAAGGCGAGGCGAGTCCCATGGCGAAGCCCGCCATGCCGATCACGGGCTGCGCCATTCCGGCGCCCTGCACGGATGAAACCAGCAGCGGACCGACAAACGGGCCAACGCAAGCGAAGGAAGTCAGGGAAAACGTCAGGCCCATGAGCAGCGTGCCCAGGTAGCCGCCGCGGCGCGAAGCGCGGTCCATTTTCGTGAGCAGGCCCGATGGCAGCGTCAGCTCAAAGGCTCCCAGCAGGGAAAGCGAGAACAGGGCAAACACCAACGCGATGAATCCGTTGACCCACGGGCTCGCGGTCAGCTCGACCACGCCGAACGGGCCGAGCAGCGCCGTGAGCCCCAGCCCCAGCCCGCAGAACAAGCCGACGATTCCCAGCGAGAAGACCATTGCCTGCAAGAGGCCTCCGCGCTGGCTGAGGAAAAACGAGACGGTCACCGGGATCATGGGGAAAACGCACGGCGTGAAGATGGCGGCGAGGCCAAATCCGAACGCCGCCAGCGCGTAGGCGCCAAGCCCGGCGTCGCCGCCGGAGTTTTGCACGGGCGCTGGCTTGCGGATATCCGTGTATTCCGCCGGAACCACGAACGCCGCCGGAACCAGGGCGGCAGGGTCAATGTTCACCGAGTATGCCGCCGTCTTGGTCCTGGGCAGCAGGCACTGGCGGTCATCGCAGACCTGATAGCGAACCTCGGCGAGGAGTTCGGCGAGGCCCGGGCGGAGATCCGCGGCAAGCTTGGCCGGGATCCAGAAGTCGGCCTGATTCTCGAACATCTCCGTGTCAAGATCGATGGTTGTGTCGCGTTTGCGCAGCGGCCTGGGCTGGTAAATCGTGTAGGACTCGACGGCCGGATTGGCGGCAATCTTGATCGAGGTCGCGATGGGCCCTCCCTTGGTTTTCGGAATGGTCGGCGCGTAAATGTGCCAGCCCGGTTGAATGGCGGCCGTCAGCTTGAGGGGGACGATCGTTCCCGGCGGCGTGGCTGCGATGTCCGAGGTAAGGGTCCATTGGACCGGGTCGAGCCTTGACTGGGCATACAGGTTCTGGACCGGGAACCCGCCGGCCAGCAACAAACAGGATGCCGTGAGCAGGGCGCGTTTCATTAGACGACGGCACGGGCGGTCCGCCCGTCCAGCTCCGCCTCTATTTTCTCATTGACGCGGCCCTGGGCGCACTCGGTCGCCACGCGGATGGCGTTCTTGATCGCATTGCCGTTGGAGCGGCCGTGGCAGATGATGCTGACGCCCTTCACCCCTAGGAGCGGAACGCCGCCGTACTCGGAGTAATCAATGCGCTTCTTGAAATCGGAGTAGGCGTCGCGCGACAGCACATAGCCGATCTTGCGCGTCATGGTTGCCGCCAGCGCCTGGCCCAGCATGTCCTTGAACATGTCGACCAGGCCTTCGCTGACCTTCAGCGCCACGTTGCCGATAAATCCGTCGCAGACCACCACATCGGCGGTGCCGCGAAAAATGTCGCGGCCTTCGACGTTGCCGATGAAGTTGATCGGAAGCGCTTTGAGCAGCGGCGACGCCGCTTTGGTCAGTTCATTGCCCTTGTGTTCTTCCTCGCCGATGGAAAGCAAGCCGACCCGTGGGCGCGAGTTGTGAAAGATAGTCCGCGAATAAATCTCGCCCATAACGGCGAACTGCGCGAGCATCGCCGGGGTGGAATCGACGTTGGCGCCCACGTCGAGCACCACGACAGGGGTTCCGCGCAGGGAGGGCAGGGCGGAGGCCAGCGCCGGACGGTCGACGCCGCGGATCATGCCCTGGACCATCTTGGCGGTGGCCATCACCGCTCCGGTGTTGCCGGCCGAGACCAGGCCCTGAGCAGCGCCGTCGCGCACCAGGCGCGCCGCCACGCGGATCGAGGAATCCTTCTTCTGGCGGGCCGCTTTGGCGGCGGAATCCTCCATGGTGATGAATTCGCTGGCGTGATGAATCTCGATGGGCAGGTCGCCGGCCGAGGGATGTTTTTCCATTTCCGCCGCCACCACATCCCGCTGGCCCACCAGGATGACACGCACGGGAAGCGACCGGGCCGCTTGAATCGCGCCTTCGACTTCGGATTTGGGGGCGTGATCGCCCCCCATGGCGTCAACGGCGATGGTCAGCATGGTTTGACCGCGCACAACGGGGGCGGCGGCCCGGGCTCTTCCCCTCACCTGGCACAGTGGACCGCCGCGGCAGCCTGTGCGCTCTTCGTTTATTCCTCGGCGACCTCAATTACTTCGCGACCCTTGTACTTGCCGCAGTGCGGACAAACGCGATGCGGCAACTTTGGTTCGTGGCAATTCGGGCACTCGGCCAGGATGGAGCGCCGCAACGAATCGTGTGTACGGCGGGCCGACGTGCGGCGCTTGGAATGTCTGCGTTTTGGATTCGGCATATATTTCGTTCGTTACTTCAACTGTTTCAGCGCCGCCCAGCGGTCGTCCACGGCCGCCGTCCGGCACTGGCACTGCCTCTGATTCCGGTTCTGCCCGCAAACCGGGCAGATTCCGTTACAGTTTTCGCTGCACAGCCGCTGCATGGGCAGCGCAAGCAGCACGTATTCCCGAAGGACGTCGTTCAACTCGATGCCGTCGCCTTCGTAAAAACCCATTTCCGCCTCGCCCTCGTCGAGCGCGATTTCCGCGCCGTATCCATCGGCCGCCGGCCGGTAATACAGCTCGAAGTCCGCATCCATCGGATACGGAGCGGGTTCCAGGCAGCGGTCGCAATCGGCCTCGATCAGTGCCGCCACGTGCCCCTTGACCCGGATCTCGCCCAGCGATCCGGAAACAAGCTCGACTTTCCCGGAAGCCTTCAAGTGCCCTTTCTGGCGCAGCTTGGGATCCAGGAATGCGATCGCCCCAGGAGGCAGGTCGACGTCAAAGCGGCCAGCCTTGACCTCCAGGTCACGAACGTAAAAGAACACGGACTCGCTCCGCCCCGCAGGGCAAATGCTTAGTATAGCAAGGTTTGCTGAACAATCAATGCACTTCGTCCCGGCGGCGGCCGGGCCG
>CAZHKT010000218.1:0-3709 GCA_964533045.1 uncultured Acidobacteriota bacterium
GGGGCCATCACCAATTTGATTGCCGACGCATTCCCTAATGCAGATATCTTATGCGAGTCAATATCGAAGTGGTGGCCGCAGGCGAGAGGATACCAGAGGCCCGATGCCCTGGGACAGAGAAGGGCATGGTAAGTAACGCTGTTGAACAGACTTACTTGCGCCAGAATACCCCTGTTTCTTGGAGCCCAGTCGAGGGTAATGATGTGCCCGTTTGTTTG
This sequence comes from uncultured Acidobacteriota bacterium, assembly GCA_964533045.1. Taxonomy (GTDB): domain Bacteria; phylum Acidobacteriota; class Terriglobia; order UBA7540; family UBA7540; genus JACQNR01. The sequence goes on from CAZHKT010000218.1 coordinate 219, forward strand.
TTTCCACTTGAAGCTGTCGTCAAATAGGATTGGTTTGCTTGAGGGCAAGATTGCCGGCTTCCATTCTGGCTCTGTCCCATAGCGGACATAGTTCCTGAAATCGTTGAAGTCTTGGCGGAGCGCGAAGGTCGCACCTTTTGTATACGCTGCGTAATTCAGCGCGATTTTGCCAATTGCTCGTAGGATGATCGGATCAATCTGGTACTTGGCAATTGTTTCGATCTGTGCGCCTTTGGATACTGGCTGATCAAGCGTACCCTTCTTCTCAAAATTGATATCGAGCTGGATGAGCCTTTCACCAAGCCGTTGGACGGCCTCTTCTGAAGGACCTACGATTTTGATCTCCGACCCTTGTTTGTACTGTTCGAACTTTTGGGACTCGGATAACTGATCCTCCGTGAACCAGACAAAATCTATGGAAGGGGGTTTTCGGAAACCGACCTGCGGTAGTTGCTCACTACCGAGCTTTGTACCTGTTTCGTCCGCCGTCAAAATTATTTGCGTGCCGTACCACGGGCCAGAAACGTTTACGGTCAGCCGAACACGTGTGGTCCGCAGATCTTTGGCTTGAGCCGCAGGTTTAATCCCATAGCGAAGCCTGAGGAGCGCTTCGCCGCTGTCCCGCGAGAGAATGAGATCGAGCGTCCTACCGAAATACGAATTACACTCGGCGCAAACGGATTCGTGGAGAACGAAATTGCCCTCAAAACTTCCGAATGCCTCCGGAATGACATGCTCGCGGTTAAACTCTTTATTCTGCTCCCTGCAATAGATACAGACTCGATCCATTTCGTCATTTTATCCTGTAATCGCACAAACTAATGGCGGTCTTTGGGGCAAGCGAATATGCCGGAAGGCGTTTCGAGGCTAAATTGCCATTCTATTTCTTGAACAAATTTTCAAACGCGGCGCGGGCGTCGAGGGGGCGAGAGGAGGAGGTTTCACGCTCGACGGTAGAGCGGATCAAGAAGAACTGGCATTCGTTCGCGGCGTCTTTGCGCGGGATGCGGGCGGGGATGGGCTGCGAGCACTCGAAGCGCGCCGAGGTGTCGAAGTAGGTGCACATCTTGCAGCTATGCAGGGCGAAGCCGCACTTCAGGCAATGGCCTTTCAGGTCGAGTCCGGGCGGCAGGATGGTGGCGCAGGAGGCGCAGCGGATTACCTCGCGCTTGCCCATCAGGTTGGGCGTGCGCGGGCCCAGGCGCTCGGGGCGCGGCCCCTGCGGGGGGCGCTTTTCGCGCGGTTCGCGGTCGCCGCCGGAATCCTGGTATCCGCGCTGGCGGTATTTACGCTCACTCATGCAGAGACACCTCGATCTCGGGAATAGCAGTTGAATACGGAATACAGAATAGAGTCATCATACGACGGGACAGAGGGAAAAGCTAGTGTGGTCCGTGTCCGAGACCTCCGCCACCGCGAGGGGGGGGGCGCTGTGGCAGGGGCGGACCTTGTGCCCGCCCGGGGGCGACCACAAAGGTCGCCCCGACACTACGCCAGACAGAGCGTTTCGTGCACCGGGCCGTGAGTTGAACGACGGAGGCGGGCGAATGGAGCCCGCCCGCCATCACCCCGAAGCCTTTGGAGCCGTTGCGCCAGCAACGAAGGGAGGTTGCGTCGCGTCATCGCTGGCATCTATTGATATCTATTGCACACTGGATCGCTACATGAAACAGTAATGCGACAGGAAAACAGTGTGTTGACCCGCGTTCCCGCAGCTTTTGCAGATCCAGAAGCCCGGCCTGCTGCAATCCGGGCCATCATCCTGATTCAGCGCAAAGCGGCTGGCGGGGAGCATGCCCGAAGACGGACGCGTTCAAGCAGGGAAAATGAGTGTCTGATCCGGGGCCCAGGCAATCCGGGCCGAGGCGCCGGGTCGCAACTTCTCGACGGCGCCCCTGGCATGGCTGGGGGTTCGCGCCAGGAGGCGCTCGCCGGTGGGAAGCTGAACGGTGCAGCGGGTGCTCCCGCCCTCGTAGATGGCGTCCACGATCTGGCCCTCCATGCGATTGAAGGATGCCGCTGCGACGCCAGGAGGCTCGACGTGCAGCGCTTCCGGCCGGACCGCCAGGACGGCCGGCGACCCGGCGTTCAGGCCGGCTGACGTCGCTGCCAGAATCGGCACGCGCGATTTGGTTTCAAACTTAAAAAGGGTATCGGATTCTCCGATAAACCTTCCTTCCAGGAAGTTTTCCACGCCCATGAATTCGGCCACGAAGCGCGTGCGGGGCCGCTGGTAGATTTCCTGAGCGGACCCGATCTGTTCCAGCCGGCCGCGGTTGAGTACGGCGATGCGGTCCGACATCGCCAGCGCTTCCTGCTGATCGTGGGTGACGAAGAGGAAGGTGAGTTGGAGGCGTTCGTGCAGCCGCCTGAGCTCCACTTGCATTTGCCGCCGGAGTTTTTCGTCGAGCGCGCCGAGCGGTTCATCGAGCAGCAGCACGGCCGGCTCGAGCACAATAGCGCGGGCCAGCGCCACGCGCTGCTTTTCGCCCCCGCTCAGCTGGCTGGGATAACGCGACTCCTTTCCCGGCAGTTCCACGAGTTCGAGTACTTCTTGCACGCGGCGGCGCAGCTCGGCGCGTGGCGTCTTCTTCTGCTCGAGGCCGAAGGCGACGTTCTCCGCCACATTCAGGTGAGGGAAGAGGGCGTAGTGCTGAAAGACGGTGTTGACGTTGCGCTGGTAGGGAGGAAGGCCGGAGGCGTTCCGGCCTTCGATCCAGATTTCGCCCGACTGCGGCTGCTCGAAGCCCGCCACCAGGCGCAGGATGGTGGTCTTGCCGCTGCCGCTCGGGCCCAGCAGAGTCAGGAACTCGCCCCGGCGCACTTCCAGACTGAAGTCGGCGAGGGCCGCGTGTTCGCCGTAGCTCTTGCTGACGCCGCGCAGTTCAACGATGGGAGCCGGGGCGTCGTTTGGCACTTCAGAGCTCCTGTCCCGGGGGCGAACTTACTTCTTGCAGAATGAGCGAACGTGGGCCACGACGGCCTTGATCTCGTCGTCGCTCAGCTTGCCGGAGAAGGCGGGCATGGCCGTACCCTTCTTCCCATTCTTAATAACCTCGGTAACCACTTCATCCGAATGGGCTTTGTGCCAGGCCTCGGAGGTAAAATCCGGCGTCTTGTTGGCGGAAAAACCCTTGCCTTCCGCGCCGTGGCACATCGAGCAGCGCTTCTTATAAATGGCGGCGCCGTCGGCTGCGTCCTGCGCCAGGACCGTGCCAGCCGCCAGAACCATTGCGAAACTCAGGCAGAACAGATTGCGAGCGAGAGACTTGATCACCATGGAAATGCTTGCTCCTTTTCCCCATTTAGGGGTTTCTTCTCAGATGCCCGGCCGGGCTGCAGGGTTTTATCGACCCCAGAGGCACCGGTAAGCGATACTTTGCCCGGAATCTGCTATGTTAAGCAGCAGGGCTGCAAAAATCAAGAGCCAGGGCAAAGCGGGCGCTGTCAACGGTTCGTGTTGAAACTCGGTAAGGCATCTCCGGTTAAGC
>CAZHKT010000219.1:0-3653 GCA_964533045.1 uncultured Acidobacteriota bacterium
AGGACATGCGTTTCATTGTAGGTTTCCTCCTCTGTTCCTGTTGCATTGTTTTCAAGCGGCGCAGCACGACAGTTTACTCACATCTTTCTTGAAGGTCAGCGCAGCCAGCTTCAAGCCTTCCACCATGGTCAGGTATGGATGAAAGGTGTCTGCGAGGTCCTGAATAGTGAGGCCGAAGCGGATCGCCAGAGCGGCTTCCTGGATCACCTCGCCGGCCTCAGCGGCAAGCACATGCGCCCCCACCAGGCGGCCTGTGTCTTCTTCGGCCACCAGCTTGATAAGACCCTTGGTATTCCGGGCCGCCAAGGCACGCGGAACATGGTGCAGGGGCAGCACAGACGTCTGTATCCGAAGCCCTTTTGCTTTGGCCCGCTGTTCGATGAGGCCAACGCTCGCAATCTGTGGGTCGGTGAAGGTGACGTGCGGCAAAGCGGTAAGATCAAACACTCTCCCGACGCCGGTGAGCGCGTTCTCGGCCGCCAGTCCGCCGGCATAGGCGGCCACATACACGTACATGGGATCGCCGATGCAATCGCCCGCCGCATAGATGTCGGGATTGATTGTTTGCAGATGCTCGTTGACCACGATCTCGCCCTTTGAGCCCAATTTCACCCCGGCCTCTCCCAACCCGAACCCGCTGGTGTTGGGACGGCGTCCAGTAGCGACCAACAAGCGCTTTGCCCGGCAGATCTCCGGCTTTCCGCTGGACTCGGTGTGCACGAGGTATTCTCCATCTTGGCGCTCGATGCGAGTGATGCTGACGTTGGTACAGATCCGGACTTTTTCGCCCTCGAGGTAGCGCACAAGCGCCTGCCCGATCTCCGGCTCCTCCGCTCTGGCCACGTGCGGCCCGGATTCCAGCACCATCACCTGGACGCCGAATCGCGTGAAGAGCTGGGCGAACTCCAGCCCAATGCTGCCGCCCCCGATGATGATCAACGAGGCAGGCAGGGACTCAAGCGAGAGGGCCTGTTCGCTGTCGAGAAAGCCTGCTTCCTGAAGGCCGGGAATCGGCGGCGCCCAAGGCAAGAGCCCGTCGCGACCACGATCTTCTCCGGCTCATAGACGGTGCCGTTGACCCGCACCTGGCGTCCACCCAGAAGCCTCGCCTCCCCCTTTAGCATGGTGATGTTGGGATAGACCGACGCGACGTCCACATATTTCCCCTGGCGCAACGACGCGACCAATTCATCCTTCTGCTGAACAACTCGCTGCCAGCCGGATGGTGGCGGGCACGCGGTCAGACCTTCGAACTGCGGATAGGCTGAGTGATAGCAAAGTTCAGCGGCTTTAATAAGTGTCTTGGAGGGGACACAGCCGATGTTCACACAGGTCCCGCCGATCGTGCCTTTTTCGACAATCGCCACCCTCGCCCCCAGCTCGGCAGCCTTGATCGCCGCGGCAAAGGCCGCTGACCCGCCCCCAATGGTCATGAGATCATAGTCCCGGCTCTTGGACGATGGGACGGCAATATGGGTCTGGTTGCTCATCATATGAAGACCCCTCTTTGCTCAGCAATGAACTAGTGAAGGACATCTTTAAGGGTTGGTCTGCAGTGGGTGGGATTCTGCGACAATCCGGAATCGCAGATCGGCCATGTAGGTATAGGCTGAGACCTGCGGGCCGAGATACAGATCGATGCGGTAGATTCCAGGTCGCCAGCCACCTTCCGGACGAGGCAATCGGAAATAGCCGGACCGCTCATTCAGGCCAAGGATGACAGTGTCCGTGCCGACCAGCGTGTTAGACGGTAACTCTGTCGTCCGCTCCGCAACCCAGCGGCTGGTCAACTTGACCTCCAAATCCTCCTGGTTGCTCGTCAGGGTAAAGACCAGGTAGACCTCGGGATCCTGTTGCCGGAAGGTATCCGTAGGATTGATGGCCATAAACTCCAGCAAACCAGTCTGGAGGTCATCTTGCACCACATCCCGTGCCGTCACGACTTGCCGAAAGGCTCCCCTCACGCTCTCAGTTCCGAGTAGCGCGCGCTGTGGCGCTGTCGGGATCGGATCTATCATCTTGTACCCGTTGGCGAGTGGCGGGATCGGATATTCGTATGGTTCGGGACCGAATCGCTCTCCGTGCTGGGCGATCGAATGGCTTTCTTCTGCCTCGATACGGGGGAGCTGCGCGCGGGCCTCATCCAATGCCTCCTTAACTTTCGCCAAGTCCGGAAAGTTCAGCGCATAGAAGTCCTCATGTCGCCAGTTTTCGATCTGCAGGACTCTCTCAAAGCGTACGATCGCTTCCTCCCAGCGACCAAGCTTGGCCAGACAGCGACCAATCTGAAAGACTGAATCCGGGTAAAACTCAGCGAATTTCGTCAGCCGGATGCCCGACTCAAAGGAGTTGATCGCTTCCTCATATCGGCCCAGTTTCATGAGCACCAACCCGAGATCGTACATCGCTCGATGGTCTTCCGGGTTGAAGCTCAGCGCCTTCCGGAAAGCAGCCTCGGCCTTGTCATAGTGACCCTGCTCCATCAACCGCCACCCCTCGCCCCTGGCCAAGACCCATTTCTTGAGGTTCTGGTCTGAGTGCCAGGGAAGTTTCCGAAGGGTCTGCACCTGATCATACCGACGGCCCTTGTCATAGCTTTCCCCGCGAAGAAGGATCAGTAAATCCTGTGCGGACGCGCGTTCAGGCGAATCGGCCTCGGCCTGGCCCATCACAACATCCAGCTGCTGGCGAGCTCCCTGATAATCGAGCACATCATACAAGGCTCGGGCCAATAGCAGCCGGATAGGAAGGTTCCCGGGATCAAGTTCCACGGCATGGCGGTAGCTTTCGACCGCTTCCTCCAGGCGATCCGCTTGACTGAGAGATCTGGCTAATCGGAGGTAGGCAAGCGGGTTTTGGGAATCCAGCCGTACGATCTCCTTCAGACTCTGAATAGCCTGAGTGAAGATACCCATGCGATCCAACAGAGCCCACAGAGCCCAGTGCACTTCCAATGCATCGGGGGCAATGGCAGCCGCTTGGCGGTAAGCGTCCAGCGCTTCCCAGTTGCGTCGGAATGACATCAACACATCGCCGCTCACTTTATGAACTCGGTAATCATGCGGCGCCAGTCGGGCCGCCTCTCGCAGCCGATCGAGGGCCATGTAATAGACGCCTTCGTGCAAAAAGCTCTGGGCTTCGGTGAGCAACTCGACCGTCTCCTCCGCAGCAGATGCCGGTGAAGGGAGTCCCAGTAAACAAAGAAGGATGAAGACTATGAATCGTTGCCTGACGAGACCCATGATTCGGCTCACGGTTTTGACAAGCGTCGCCTTCGCCAACACATCCCGCGCTTCATGTGTGCGCACAGCAATTTTCTGTTAGATCTGCCCGCCCTCCGGTCATAGTCTCCTTGTACGCCGCCCACGCCTTCAGCGCCCATTCTTCCCCTGGACAGCCCTGCATGGTCATGGCCACTTCGAGAAACTCGATCAACTCCTCCTGCGCGATCTCTTTGTCGCAGGCCATCTGTACATAGGCGCGAATACAGGGTTCGCATCGGATCGCGATCGAGATCGCCATGGCAGCAAGCAGCTTGTACTTGGCGGGAACCACCCCGTCACGATAGGCCTCCTGCCGCATGCGCAGCAATCCTCCCGTCACTTTCGGGCTCAGGCGGCGGAGTTCCTCAAATGCAGCGGGTTGGTCATGCT
>CAZHKT010000220.1:0-3471 GCA_964533045.1 uncultured Acidobacteriota bacterium
AGGTGCCCCGCAATGGAATAGTTGCTTGCGACGCACCACACTAGAATTAGACGCGTTCGGGTATACCGGTGGCTGGGACGCGCTCCGCCAGCCGCCCGGTGTGAGACGCGGACGCTGGTCAAGAAGAGACGGAATTCCAAGCGAGTGTGGTGCATCTGAAATGGCTTTCCATGTGCCGGGGCGGGGACAAATCCCACCCCTACCACAGCGCTCGCCTTCGCGGTTGCACCGCTGCCTGGGTCGCACCACGCTGGCCGCTATCTTGCCTGCTCTCCCTCGCCCGCGAGTCCCGAGGCAAGGGACTTGCCAGCGAAGGTTAACCTAGCTTAATCTTAATGGTTCACCTCTGTTAATGCCGAGGAGGGTTGATTGCAGAAGATCCACATTCATGCGGCGGCGTGTCCAAGCATCCTCGCCTGGACGCTGGTCGTCCTAACAGGAATATCGGTGTTACCCGGCGCCTATGGCATGCCGGCTGACTACGAGCCGGAAGAGCCGGATTTCGCTTTCATCACGGGCGGGCCGTACACGCAAAAGAAGGGGTCGCCGCAGTTTATATTCCCCAACGCCTGGGGTCGGCGGACTGACGCCAGCGGCTTGCGCCGGTCCGAGTTTGGCACGCTGCTGCGCACCGAATACGGCCTGACGGACCGCTGGGAACTCGACGTGATCTTCTCCGGCTTGGGAGAACGTCAGGAGCAGGGTGGGCAACGCCTCACCTCAACCTTTGCGCTTGCCGATTCCGTGGTGGGGGTTCGATATCGCCTGTTGCGCGAATCCAGCGCGCCCATTACTCTAACCATGGGGCCGCAACTGATTATTCCCACCGGAAGCTTTGCGAGCGGCACCGGCCACTCAGCGACAGGCCTGGCCTGGGACCTCTCCGCCGCCAAGGACTGGGGCGGGCCGGTGTTTATTTATGCCTCGGCCAACTACGCCGTCTTTCCTTCCGTCCGTCCCGAGGCTGCCGGCGGGCCGCGGCACTTTCCGTTGCACCACGTCTTCGGCGCGACGGCGCTCGTGTTCCGACCGCTCGAGAAGAAGGTCGGACCCAACCACCACGACGTTCACCTGTTCTTCGAATACGGCGTGACGCGCGAGGAAGGATTGGAATTCGCACCTACTGCCCAGAAGGCCGCCACCACCACTTCCCTATTCGCACCCGGCGTGCGCTACGGCCTGCTCACCGCCAAGAACCGTCTGATCGAAATCGGCGTTTCATTTCCCGCCGGCCTGAATCAGTCCACGCCGCGCGGCGGCCTCATCGTGCAATTCCAGATCGAGAATCTGTTCGGCTACAAGGGCGAGTAGCTGCGGCCTGTTTGGCCGCCATCGTTCCGACCAGGAGAAATGACCAACCCTTGCCACTCGCCTAAGAGGAGGATGGCAGGCGGAGCGAGCCCAGTGAGGGAGCTCTCTAAGGCGGCAGCCCGTACCACCGCCGCGGGTTGGCGCTCCAGACAGCGTCCTGTTCATCGCGGGAAAGTCTGGAAATGTAATCGCCGGCCAGATTCATGACCAAACCATAATCCCCCGCCAGCGTGCACACCGGCCAATCGGAGCCCACCATCAACCGCGTAGTTCCGAAGCTTTCAAACACGATGTCAAGATAGGGGGTGAAGTCGGCAGGCCTCCAATTCTTCCAGTCGGCCTCCGTGACCATGCCGGAGATTTTGCAGGCGACGTTGGGGCGCTGCGCAAGACGACGGATGCCCGAAGCCCACGGCTCCAGCTCGTGGTCCTTCACGAAGGGCTTGGCGAGATGATCCAGGATGAACGGTTGGTCAGGGAATCTCTCGACCAGCCGGGTGGCCGCGGGGAGCTGGCGCGGATAAAGCAGCAGATCGTACCGCAGTTTGTGCCGGGCCAGCTTTCCGATGCCGCGCATGAAATCGTCGCCGAGCACGAACTGGTCATCGGGCTCATCCTGAACGACGTGCCGCACGCCGACAAACCGGGGATGGGCCGCGAGGGCGTCCAGGTCTCGGTCCACCTGCGGGCTCCGCAAGTCCACCCAGCCGACAACGCCAAGGATGAAGGAGTGCGCCTCGGCAAGCTGCAGAAGCCACCAGCTTTCTTCGATCGTCTGACGGGCCTGCACAGCCACGGTGCCCGAGACCCCGGACGCTTGCAGCAACGGGGCCAGGTCGGCAGGCAGCCGGTCGCGCCTCAGACTTTCCATGCCCCGACCCATCCATGCGTATTCGCTCGGGTTGTATTGCCAGAAGTGCTGATGGGCGTCGATTCGCTCGGCCAAAGAAACCTCACCACTCGACGGTCGCCTTGATCAGGCCGGAAGCGCCGGCGGCCCAGCGCGGAAAAACTTCGGGGACTTGCTCGGCCCGGGCGCGATGCGTAATCCAGGGCTCGATGTGAATCTCGCCGCTTTCCATGCGGCCAATGACGTCGCGAAAATCCTCCGCGGTGGCGTTGCGGCTGCTCATCAGCGTGGTCTCGCGCCGCTGGAAGAGGGGATCGTTGAAGGAAAAATCGCCCAAAAAGAGGCCTACAAAAATCAGTTTGCCGCCGTGCGCCATGTAGTTGAGCGAGGCTTCCATGGATTGCTTGCTGCCGGTGCAGTCGAAAACGATCGTCGCAAGTTCGCCGCCGAGAATCCGCGTGACTTCGCCCAGCGCGTCGCCGCGCCCATCCACCGTGTGTTTCACGCCCATCTGGTCGCGCGCGAAGGCGAGACGCTCCTCGGAAATGTCCATCATGATCAGCGCGGCCACGTCGCGCGGGATGGATTGCGCGACAGCCAGGCCGATCGGTCCCGCCCCAATGATCAGCACCGTATCGCCCGCTTCCGGTGCGGCCCGGCGCACCGCGTGGCGGCCGATGCAAAGCGGTTCAACCATGGCCAGTTGTTCCAGAGAGAGCTTTCGCGACGGAAAGAGATTCGACGTGGGAACAATCAGCCGTTCGCACATGGCGCCGTCCGTGTGCACGCCGAGGAGTTTGAGTTCGACGCAGCAGTTCGTCTTGCCGCGACGACAGGCGATGCAGCGCCCGCAGGCAATTCCGGGCAGCACAGCGCAATGATCGCCGGGCGCGACAGCCGTGTCTCCGCCTCCCACGGAGAGGACCTCCACCCCCATTTCGTGCCCCAGGACGCGCGGGTAATTGAAGAACGGCTGCGTCCCGCGGAAGGCGTGCAAATCGGAGCCGCAGATCCCCACGCGATGGACGCGCACCAGCGCTTCGCCGGGCTGCGGGAAACGCGGCTCGTGCACCGAGATGCTGCGAAATTCGCCCGGTCTTTCCAGAACGATGGCTCGCATCGGAACCCTCCTGCCTCGAAAAGGTCTGGGGAAGAAAATACCATAGATTCGTCGAAGGGAAAGATGCCCGGGGGCCGCTACTCGGCAGTGGTGGCGGCGTCGAGGAAGGCGCGCAGTTTGCGGCTGCGCGAGGGATGGCGCAGCTTGCGCAGCGCCTTGGCTTCGATCTGGCGGATGCGCTCGCGCGTGA
>CAZHKT010000221.1:0-3376 GCA_964533045.1 uncultured Acidobacteriota bacterium
ACCAGTTCCGCATCGGCTTGGTCCGCATGGAACGGGCGATCAAGGAAAAGATGTCCGTCTACCAGGAAATGTCGACAGCCATGCCGCACGACCTGATCAATGCCAAGCCGGTGATGGCGGCCATCCGTGAGTTCTTTGGCTCGTCGCAGCTTTCCCAGTTCATGGATCAGACGAACCCGCTCTCGGAGATCACGCACAAGCGGCGCCTGTCGGCCCTCGGTCCGGGCGGTCTGTCGCGCGAGCGCGCCGGATTTGAAGTGCGCGACGTGCATCCCACGCACTACGGTCGCATCTGCCCCATCGAAACGCCGGAAGGCCCGAACATCGGCCTGATTTCGTCGCTCTCCTGCTACGCCCGCATCAACGAATACGGCTTCATTGAAAGCCCGTACCGGCGGGTGCGCGGCGGCCGGGTGGTGGATTTTGTGACCATCACCAACGCCGGGGACAGCGACTTCAAGGTCGGCCAGCACGTCGAGGTCAGCGACCTGGAGAAGGTCAACGCCGAGTTGGAAGCCAAAAAGAAGAAGGTGGCGGGATTCGAGCCCTTCTCTTTCTACCAGTCGGCGTGGGAAGAGGATCTGCATATCATCGCCCAGGCCAACGTGGAAGTGGATGACAAGGGGCGAATCACCCATGAACTGATCAACGCCCGGCAGGCCGGCAACTTTGTCCTCGTCCGCCGGGAGGACGTGGATTATATCGACGTCAGCCCCAAGCAACTGGTGAGCGTGGCGGCCTCGCTCATTCCCTTCCTCGAGAACGACGACGCCAACCGCGCCCTCATGGGTTCCAACATGCAGCGCCAGTCGGTGCCGCTGCTGCGTGCCCAGGCGCCGCTGGTGGGCACCGGCATGGAGGAAGTGACGGCGCGCGATTCCGGCGCCACCGTGATCTGCAAGCGGAACGGCGTGGTGGACAGCGTGGACAGCGAACGCATCATTGTGCGCGTGGAAGGCGACGGCCAGAGCGGCCAGCTCTCACGCGAGGTGGGCGCGGACATCTACCAGCTCATCAAGTTCCGCCGCTCCAACCAGAACACTTGCATCAACCAGAAGCCGATCGTGCACAAGGGGCAGCGGGTGGCGGCGGGCGACGTGCTCGCCGATGGGCCGTGCACCGACCGCGGCGAGCTGGCGCTGGGCCGCAACGTGCTGGTGGCCTTCATGCCCTGGCGCGGCTACAACTTTGAAGACGCCATTCTGGTCAGCGAAAAGCTGGTCAAGGAGGATTCCTACACCTCGATTCACATCGAGGAGTTTGAAATCGAAGCGCGCGACACCAAGCTCGGCCCCGAGGAAGTGACGCGCGACATTCCCAACGTTTCCGAATCCCTGCTCAAGGATCTGGATGAGAGCGGCGTGATTCGCATCGGCGCCTACGTGAAGCCGGGCGACATCCTGGTGGGCAAAGTGACGCCCAAAGGGGAAACCCAGCTCACGCCGGAAGAGAAGCTGCTGCGTGCCATCTTCGGCGAGAAGGCGGGCGACGTGCGCGACGCTTCCCTCACCTGCCCGCCGGGCATCGAGGGCATCGTGGTGGACGTCAAGATCTTCTCGCGCAAGGGCGCGGATAAGGACGCCCGGGCGCTCTCCATCGAAGCCGGGCAGGTCGAGCGCCTAAAAAAGAACCTGGGCGACGAAATCCGCATCCTCAACGACGAGCGGCTGAAGCGGCTCTGCGCCCTGCTGGCGGGCGAAGTGCTTCAGGCAGACCTGCACGACGAGAAGACCAACAAGCGCCTGCTCACCAAGGGGACGGAACTCAACGCTGATGTTCTATCCCGCATCACGGCGCGCAACCTGAAGCGCATGCGCATCGGCAAGAAGGATCCCACCCTGTTCGAACGAATCGATGAGATCGAAGAGATGACCTCGCGGCAGATCGACATTCTCCGCAAGATTACCGAGGACAAAGTCCAGAAGCTCCAGAAGGGCGACGAACTGCCGCCCGGCGTCATCAAGCTGGTCAAGGTCTACATCGCCATGAAGCGCAAGCTTTCGGTGGGCGACAAGATGGCCGGCCGTCACGGCAACAAGGGCGTCATCGCCCGCATCCTGCCGGAAGAGGACATGCCCTACATGCCCGATGGCACTCCGGTGGAAATCGTGCTCAACCCGCTGGGCGTGCCCTCCCGCATGAACGTGGGCCAGATTCTCGAAACTCACCTCGGCTGGGCGGCGCACGAACTGGGCGCCAAGCTGAGCAAGCTGCTGGATGAGGGAAACCGCGCCGAACTGGTGCGCAAGGAACTGAAGACGCTGTTCAAAGGACGGCCGTTCGGGGCCACCCTCGACAACCTGGACGACCAGCAGGTCCTCGAGCATGCCGCCGCGCTGTTGGACGGCGTGCCCTTCGCGACGCCGGTCTTTGACGGAGCCAGCGAGCGCGAAATCAAGGAATACCTGGAGCGCGCCGGCCTGCCCACCTCGGGCAAGATCCAGCTTTACGACGGCATGACGGGCGAGAAATTCGAGCAGCCCGTCACGGTGGGTTACATCTACATGCTCAAGCTCTCGCACCTGGTGGACGACAAGATCCACGCGCGTTCCATCGGCCCGTACTCGCTGATCACGCAGCAGCCGCTGGGCGGCAAGGCGCAATTCGGCGGCCAGCGCTTCGGCGAAATGGAAGTCTGGGCGCTGGAAGCCTACGGCGCGGCCTACACCCTGCAGGAAATGCTGACGGTGAAGTCCGACGACGTGCAGGGCCGCAACGCCATGTACAAGAACATCGTCGATGGCGAACACGAAATGGTGGCGGGCATGCCGGAGTCCTTCAACGTACTCGTTAAGGAAATTCGATCGTTGGCCATCAACATCGAATTGGACGAGAAGTGATCGACGCCGGGAACAGGAGAATCCAACATGAAAGACTTGCTTAATCTGTTCAACCAGCAGCGCCAGGCGCTCGACTTCGACGGCATCAAGATCGGTCTGGCCTCGCCGGATCTGATCCGCTCGTGGTCGTTCGGAGAAGTGAAGAAGCCGGAAACGATTAACTACCGCACCTTCAAGCCCGAGCGCGACGGCCTGTTCTGTGCCGCCATCTTCGGCCCGATCAAGGACTACGAGTGCCTGTGCGGCAAGTACAAGCGCATGAAGCACCGCGGCGTGGTCTGCGAGAAGTGCGGCACGGAAGTCACCTTGGCGAAAGTACGCCGCGAGCGCATGGGCCACATCGAGCTGGCCTCGCCGGTGGCGCACATCTGGTTCCTCAAGTCGCTGCCCTCGCGCATCGGCCTGATGCTGGACATGACCCTGCGCGACATCGAGCGCATCCTGTACTTCGAGGCCTACGTGGTGACCGACCCGGGCCTGACCCCGCTCGAGCGCTGCCAGCTGATGACCGAAGAGCAGTTCATGCAGGCTCGCCA
>CAZHKT010000222.1:0-3364 GCA_964533045.1 uncultured Acidobacteriota bacterium
GAAATACCAGACCACCTGTGCCATCACGTAAAGGACCGGAAAAAACCATCGCGGATGATCGAGCAGGATGACACGCGCCGCGAGCAGCAGTCCGACAAAGAGGAATGCCGTGGAGGCGAGAAACTTTCCGCGGTCGAAACGATCGATGAGGGTGGTGTAAAGGAGCGAAACGGCGATCAAGGATACCGCATTGGCAAAATACATGTAGGGCAAGTACTGGACGCCAAAGTAGACCAGGAATAAGGCGTCCCGGGAATTGCGGCCAAACATGATCCCCGACACCACCAGAAAATTGACAACCAGGCAGAGAACTACAATCTTGCCTTCCCCCGGGAAGAGGGGAGCCAGGCGCGCGAACCAAGCTTTCAGTCGGGATGGATTCGAGTCGGGCATGAACGGTAGCGCGGGTCGATGATCTGCCTCGCGGCGATTCTTTGAAACGGTTTCGCGGTCCCCCTGCTGTTATTCGTCGCGAATGGCGGCCTTCACCATCGCCTGAATCTCGGGGGGAATGCTGGCCACGGGAATCCCGTGATCTTTCTCGGCATGCTCGGCGGCCAGTTTCAATAATTCCTCTTCCGTGGCGGCGCGGATTTCCTTCGTGCAGTTCATTCCCAGGTCGCTGCAACGCAACACTTTGGCCATGCGGGTCTCCTCGTCAGGGATGGGTGAACGCGCATTCTACCATCGGCGACATAAAATGTGGGGCTGGTTTTGTCAGAGCCGCGGACCGGCCAGGGTGTTTATCAGAAAAGTAATAGGCGGACTGCCTTTGCATAATGCATTTAGTTGCGTGGGCCGTGCGGAATGGTAATAATGTCCGGCACTGAAGATTCATGCAACATCGAGGCGAACGCTGAAGGTGAGTTGGGATGGCAGTCCTGATCAGTCTGGGTGAAAGTCAGCGAGTGGAGCGGACTTTGGCGGCGGCGCGAGCCTTCATGGCCCTGGCGTCGGTCACCACCCTGGGCCTGGACCCTGCCGTGTCCGCCGGTTTCGCCACCATTGTGTACGCCCTGCTGGTCATCTATGTTCTCAACAGCCTGCTGATTCTGGTGTTGGTTCGGGTGCGGGCCGAGTCCTCGCCCGATTTCCGCTTGGGTGTTCACGCCCTGGACATTCTGTGGCCGGCGGTTCTTTCCGTTTTTACGGGTGGCATCAACAGCCCGTTCTTCATCTTCAACTTTTTCTCCCTGCTGGCGGCCGCCTATCGCTGGGGTTTTTATGAGACGCTGGGCACAGCGGCGGCCATCATTCTCCTCCTTTTTGGCAAGGTCATCCTGGTGGGGGCGGAATCTTCCACGCTGCGCGGGCTGTTCCAAGAAGTTTATCCCTTTAGCCAGTTCGTGGCGCGCGCCCTCTATTTGCTGATTGCCGGCTATCTGCTCGGTTTCCTCGGCGAGGAGGAAAAGCGTTTGCGGTCGGAGGTGGCGGCGGTGGCGCGCGTCATTGCGCGCGTGCAGGGTGAGGTCAGCCTCTATTCGGCCCTGCGCGAGGTGATGGACGAGGGGCTCCGCATGTTCGGCTCGCGCCGGATCCTGGTGGCTATTCAGGAGGCGGGATCCGGGCGCGCCTTCCTGTGGGAGGCGACGCGCGATCCCAAGACGCAGGAGATCAACCTGCGCTCCGAAGAACTGGACGAGTCAAAACGCCAGACCTATCTTTTCGAACCTCCCGGCTACGCCTGGTACGTGGGCCGGCGGAGTTCCATGCCCGGACGCAGGAAATTTGAGCTGTACGCCATTTCGGAAAAAGGCCAGCGTATTCATCAGCGCACGTGGGTGCCGCCCGACTGGTTTCAGACGCTTCCTGCGATAAAAAACCTGCTGGGGGTCAGTCTCAATTTCGGGCCCGACTGGACGGGCCAGGCGTTGATTCTGGATCCCGTTTCCGGTGCTCCGCCGGATGTGGACGTGCCCTTCCTTTCCAACCTGGCGCGCCACGTGACCCCCGCCATTTACAGCATTTTCCTGTTGCGCCGCTTGCGCTCGCACGCCGGAGCGCTGGAGCGTGCGCGCGTCGCCCGCGAGCTGCACGACGGCATCATCCAGGCGCTGATTGGGCTGGAAATGAAGGTGGACGTCCTGCGCCGGCAGACTGAGAACTCCGGTGAAAAGTTGGCCGAGGAATTGAGGCGTGTGCAAAACCTGCTGCATCAGGAAGTGCTCAATCTGCGCGAACTGATGGCCCAGTTGCGGCCCGTGGATGTGGCGCCCAAGCGCTTTCTCGATTATCTGGCGACGACGGTGGATAAATTCGGCCGTGACGTGGGGATTTCCGCCCGCTTCGTCTCGCCCTTTGACGAGGTTGTGATTCACCCGCGCACCTGCACGGAGGTGGCGCGCATCGTCCAGGAGGCGCTGGTCAATATCCGCAAGCACAGCCACGCGCGCAACGTGCTGGTCCGCTTCGAAGCGGATGAAAACAACTGGCTGGTCATGGTTGACGACGACGGCCGCGGTTTTGAATTCGACGGACGCCTGGGGCAGGCGGAGTTGGAGGCTCGCCGGTTAGGTCCCCTGGTGATTCGCGAGAGAGTTCGCAACATCGGCGGGGAATTAGTAGTAGAATCGGGACCGGGAAAAGGGGCGCGGCTCGAAATCCGCTTCCCGAGGAAAAGCTGATGGAAACTATCCGGCCACCTTATCGCATTGTCATTGCAGACGACCACCCGATCTTCCGCGACGGATTGCGCCGCCTGCTGGAAATGGATCCTGCCTTTGTGGTGGTGGGAGAAGCGGCGGACGGGGGGGAAGCCATCCGGCTGGTTAAGCAGCTCGGCCCGGACGTTTTGTTGCTCGACCTCGCCATGCCCCGCGTCCCGGGATTGGAAGCGCTGGCGGAACTCGCCAAGGCGAAGACACCCGTGCGGACCATTCTTCTGACCGCGCAGATCGAACGGCAGCAAATTGTCGAAGCTCTCCAACTGGGTGCTCGCGGTATTGTGCTGAAGGAATCCGCGACCGAACTGCTGATGGAAAGCATCCGCATGGTCATGGCCGGCAAATACTGGGTGGGGCGTGAAAGCGTTTCTGACCTGGTGGCGACGCTGCGCGAGTTGATGCCGCGTGGCGGCGCCGAACCCAGCGCCCGGCGCTTCGGCCTTACCCCGCGTGAAATGGAGGTTATCTCCGCGATTGTTGCTGGATATACAAACAAGGACATTGCGCAAAAGTTTGCAATTAGTGAGCAAACCGTCAAACACCACCTGACCAATATCTTTGATAAGCTTGGGGTCTCCAACCGGCTGGAACTCGCCCTATACGCCGTAAACCACCATCTGACCGAAGGGTTGATTTAGCATAACTCATTAGAGAGAATTACATAATATAGTGACATCAGGGAGCATTTCGTGTATACTTCC
>CAZHKT010000223.1:0-3327 GCA_964533045.1 uncultured Acidobacteriota bacterium
GAGATACCCTCTCTCTCTTTCCAATTCAATTTTCAACACGAAATGTTACAGCCTAGCCAGACGCGGGATTTGCCGAAGAAGGTGCCGGCGGATGGGGGTCCGGCGGGGAAGGTCAGTGCTTGCGGGAAGGCCGGTTACGGAGACGATAGGCTTCCAGCTCTTCGCTGGAGACGGTGTGATGGCGCGGCAGACGGCATTCGGCGGTTTCGGCGGCCAGGTCGCGACGCAGTTTCTGGTAGCAGAGGTCAGCAGCGTCCTGATAGGGAACCTGCCGGGAAGCAAAAGCCTGATTGGAGATGGTCAGCGTGAACTCGCGCGGTTCGGATTTGGGATCTACAACCCGGTAGTTGTAGTCGCGACCGCGCGGCTTGAGTTGAAAACCCAAGTATTGAATCGTCATCGGTGAGGGTGTCCGGAGGGATTAAGGTGGGGCTCCCCGATCGAGTCGAGGAGCCCCGCCCTCTGGAAATTACAGCTTGGTCACGTTTTCAGCCTGGAAGCCCTTGGGGCCTTTGGTGACGGTGAATTCCACCGCCTCACCTTCGGCCAGGGACCTGAACCCGTTGGCTTGAATCGCCGAGTGGTGCACGAAGACATCTTCGCCGCTGGCGCGCTGAATGAATCCGTACCCCTTTGCGTCGTTAAACCACTTCACTTTACCTTGTTCTCTGTCCATGTTCGACTTCATACCTCTTTGTTGGAATTTCTTGTTCGGCCTTCGCAACCACTCGCTACAAAAACGCAACGGCCACAAAATCAAGGATTCTGTGGCCGCTTTGCAACTGTTCCAGGGTCACAAAAACTGATCAAGCAATATCATTATAAGCCATTCGGGCCTCTTCGCGCCAGCAAAAAATCGCGCTCCCGCCCGGGATTGCGCCGGATGTCACCCCATCAGAAATCCCCCTCTTTAACGTAAGGATAACTCCAGAGGATTACTTGGAGCAGCACGGCCTTCACCCAGGCCTGGTGCATCTTCTCTACCTCCTCCGCCTTGTGCCCCTTCTTGGCCAGAAAGGGCTTGAGCGTCGCCGTAATCGGGTAAAGCAGGGCGGGAAGATACCGATAGTTGATGTGATCCACCGCATCCACCTGGTCCGTCTGGTTCTTTCCCGACCGATGGTGGCGCCGGCCGATTTCAAGCTGGTAATCCAGCCAATCCTGGCCGTAATGGGCGGCAGCCGTGTCCAGAATCCACTGGCCAAACCGCTTGCGGACCGCCGCAAGGTAAGCGGCATCGGGCTGGCCGTCCTGCTTTCGGCTGAAGAAACGCACCAGGTGCGGCTTAGAGGCTACGAAACCGTACCAGACATCCAGCACTTGTTCGGTCTGGTCGCGGAGCACGTCGTGCGACAGACGCAGCCAGCGGACGTCTTCGTCGCCAAAAAGCACCGTCTCTTTCAGCAGTTCGAACTCCTGAAGCGTCACGGGTGAAGGAGGAAGTTTCTGGCCATAGGAATAGCCAGGAATTGCAGCCGTCGTGGACATAGACAGAAGTCTCCTTTCATGCTTGGTATGGTCTTGGGTTAACAGCCTGCGAAAAAATCTCCCCGCCCGAATCATGGCGAGCCCGCGCCGATCCACTGGGTACTTGTCGGACCGACCCATGGCACGGCTCGGCGCCCGGCTGTCAGGACATCCCCAGCCTGGAAGAACCCGGCGAGCCGCGGGCGTTCTCCGCTCTCCCCGCCGCCTGGCTTCTCAACCATTCCGACCAGGCTCGGGACGTTTGCGCCGGATTGAAGTCCGGGCAATCGATGCGCAGATCGGTGTCGCCGAACGCCGCATCCACGAAATCGCAATGGTGCGGAGTCTTCCGGTTCTCATGCACTGCCGGTTGGAAGAACCGGCAGTTCACGCACATCCGCGCCACCGGGATTCGTCCCTGCTCCTGAAGGGTTCGGATCATCTTCACCAGGGCGCGGTGCAAAACGACCTGTTCGGAGGCTGATAGGACACCCACAGCCGCGGCGAGGAAATCCGGCCAGGCCGCGGTCTTTGCCGCCTGCACTCCCCCCGCGCGCGTCAACAGAATCGCCAGCGCCCGGCCGTCGTCGCCCGCGCGCTTCTTGACCACCAGCCCCTTCTTCTCCAGAGCCCCGACCGCGTCGCTGGCCGTAGCGGGCGTCACCGCCAGCTCCTCGGCCACTCGCCCCAGCCGCAGGGGACCGCGCGCCGCCAGGAGCGACAGGATCTGCCCCTGCGTCGGCGAGAGCTGCTGCTGGGCGGCCGCGCTCCATTCATGGGTCTTGATCGCCAGCCCCAGCTTGTTCAAGCCCTGCGCGATCCGCAACGAAAGTGTTGGGCCAGTCATTTAGGACTCCTAATTAATGCTACTCCCGTGCTGTGCCGGTGTCAAGAAGAAAGTTAGATATTGAGATGATCGGGAGTTGGGTGACGGGCCAGCACCCTTCGGATTCGCTTGCGGATGCGAAGGATGGGATCGAGCCTTTCTACCGCCGCCACGCCCTGCCCGTTGGTTGGCGTGCCGCCGAGTCCGGCAGGGGTCGGCCCGAGGAAGGGATACCAATGCAAGCGCCGCGCGCGCCAGCAGAAAATCACACGCCTGGGAGCGCAGGCATCCTGCCTGCCTCAGTTTCGCTCCGACAGAGCCACGTCCAGCTCCTTCGTGTTGGCCGAGGGGCCGGAAGGCGCGCTGGAGATTTCCCCGCTCAGGATGGCCCGCTCGGCATACAGGTCGTGGCGGATGACGATGGTCGCGTCGCGCGTCACGTCCACGCTGCGCAGGACGAACTCGCCGCGCTCGTTGGTCGTCACGTCAGGCTGCGGAAACCGCACGCGACACTTCGGGTCTTCTCTGTAAACCAACTTAACGGTCGCTTCGCGCAGCGGATTGCCCTTCAGATCGCGCACCACTCCAAGGACGCGTAGCGAGGGCTCCAGCCGCACCACCACGATGCCTTCCTTGGTGTCGTCTTCGCTGAGGCATCGCTCGCCGTGTGTGCTGGAGCGCACGATGGCGTAAAGCTTCTCGAGCGAGGGGACTTCGACCACCGCCACGCCCTGCTCGTTGGTGCGCGCGCTGTCGAGTCTCGGCTGCGTCCCTATGGCGCTCACCGCAGCCTGCACCGGCGCGCCCGTCCTGGCATCAAGCACGCGGACGGTGAGGGTTGCCTGAGCGTGGGACATCACGGCTGCCGCGACAAGCGCGATGGAAGTGAAACAGAATTGCAGTATCGGTTTCATGGCAATACCTCCTTATAGCTGCTTGATCAATTCCGGACCTCGCTGTCTACTCCTGCCAATAGCATGGCGCTGTCAACGGATCGTGTTGAAACTGGGTAAGGCATCTCCGGTTAAGCATGT
>CAZHKT010000224.1:0-3258 GCA_964533045.1 uncultured Acidobacteriota bacterium
AGACATCCGAGTGGGTGCCCTGCAAGGTTCGCTGCAGGCAGTCACGGCGGGCGGCGACATTCAGGCCGCCGACATCAAAGGGGCGGTCAGGCTGGAAACAGCAGGCGGAAGCATCCGTTTGGGTTCGGTGACCGGCTCGGTCGAAGCCCGCACGGCGGGCGGTAGTATTCATGTCGGCGACATCGGCGGGCCGGCCGTGCTGGAAACCAGCGGCGGAGAAATCGTTTCAGGGATGGTAAACGGCACCCTGCGCGCTGAAACAGCGGGCGGCGACCTGGTGCTGCGCGGCGCGACGGGAGCGCTTGAAGCGCAGACCGCTGGCGGCCAAATCCGCATCGGCGAATCCGGCGGCAGCGTCGTGGCGCAGACCGCCGGGGGCAGTATTCGGTTGAACGGCGCGCGCGGCCGGGTGGACGTCAAGACGGCGGGGGGCAGCATTGACCTTCTCCAATTGCGCAACGGTGTGCAGGCGATGACTGCAGCGGGGTCCATCCTGGCGCAGGTGGATAGCGACCTGAAAGCCTTTCCCGCCTCCAGGCTGGAAACCTCTGCCGGCGATATCCGCGTCTTTTTGCCGGCCGGATTGCCATTGAATATCGACGCGATTATCGACAGCGCCAACGGCCACAAGATCGTTTCGGATTTCCCGCTTCACATCCAGGGCGAGGGTCCGGAGGCCGCCTCGACGCGCCTGCGCGGCGCCGGGGCGCTGAACGGCGGCGGCGAAATCCTTCGAATCCGAGCCGTCAGCGGGAACATTGAAATTCGCCGCCTGGACATGCAAACGCTGGAGAAGCTCCGCGCCGCGCAGGAAACCTTCTGGCGGCGTTGGAGAGAGCGGGAAGAGAGAGAAAGGTTGAGCGTGCAACGCCCGCAGTAGAAGACGAATCCAATCTAAGCGACGCGGCTCCTTGCACCTCCGAAACCTGCTGCGATGGAAAACGCTCCGCCGCCGCTTTGGGCGCGCGAAGGGGAGACTCGA
The DNA here is from genome assembly GCA_964533045.1 of uncultured Acidobacteriota bacterium. GTDB lineage: Bacteria > Acidobacteriota > Terriglobia > UBA7540 > UBA7540 > JACQNR01. The sequence continues at coordinate 983 of CAZHKT010000224.1, forward strand.
ATCATGAAGATGCTGCGCGGAACTGGAATGATCCTGAGCTTCCTGGCGTTGACCGTCGCAGGCAGCCCCGCCAAGCAGTCGCTGATGCAGGAGCCAGGCCTCGACCGGCAGATGAACGGGCGGCTCGGAACGGGCAGCGGGTCGGGCGCGCAACTCCTGCTGCGCCGCTATCCTCTGGAACCCGCGGGCGTGGTGATCGTCGAAAACGTGCAAGGCGACATCAGCGTGGAAGCCTGGGACCGCGCCGAGGCCGAAGTCTCTGTCATCAGGGACACCCTGGCCGGAAGAGCGGCGGGCGACGGCATCCGGGTCGACGTCACCTCGGACGGCAAGAAACTGGAGCTGCGGACGCTTTATCCCCCGCAATCGGAGGATCCGGTTCGGGTCAATTACAGACTTCGGGTTCCCCGCCAGGTGCGGCTGGAACACTTGCGGACGGTTGTGGGCAATATCCGCGTGCGCAACGTCGAAGGCTGGGTGGATGCCCGCACACTCAATGGCAGCATTGAAGAAATCAATGTCACGGGCGGTATTTCCGCGCGCACGCTGAACGGCAATATCGCCGTTTCCTTGCGATCGCTGCCGGACCGCAGCGCGCCCGTCCAGCTGGAGGCCGTCAACGGCCATCTGCTGCTGGCGCTGCCGGCCGGGGCCAGCGCGACCCTTTCACTCACCACTGTCGCCGGACACATAGACAGTGTTTACGCGCTCAAGGTGAGCGACACGCCGGGCGATTCGGCGCTGCGGGCCACGCTCGGCCAGGGAGGAACGCCGGTGCGATTGCGCACCGTGCGCGGGGATATCCAAGTGGTGCAGAGTGACCCAGTGCTCTAGAGAGTTCGAAACCAACGCCGAGGGCACAGCACGCCGTGCTCCTGCCTCTGGCCGCCGCCAAACTAATTGGGGAGGAAACCAATGAAATCCAGTCTTACAAACCGCTGGGCGAAGCTCCTCGCGGCGGTGCTGCTCAGCTCCGGCATAGTGGCCGCGCCGGAAAAGAAGGCGATCGAGCCGCCCCCTCTGCCGCCCGATCCCGAAATCTTGTCCGCGCCGCAGGACTCCGATGAGGATGTCCTGATTTACTGGAATGACGAGGAGGAGGAGGGGCCCGATATGGCGTGGTTCGGGACGGGCCCGAACGTGATGTACTTCAGCGAGCCGGAAGCGGGCGATGCCCCTATGCATCACTACTCGGCGGGGCGGCGCGTGGTGATGCGCGGCGAAGACCGTCCCTGGCTGGGCGTGATTCTGAGCGACCTCGACAGCGAGCAAGCCAAGAGCAGAAAATTGGCGGGTGAAAACGGTGTCCTGGTCAAAGAGGTTCGCGAGGGCAGTCCTGCGGCAAAGGCCGGGTTGATGAAAGATGACGTAATCGTCGAATTTGCCGGCGAGAAGGTTCGCAGCGCGGCGCACCTGCGCCGACTGGTGCGCGAGACGCCCGTGGGGCGCAGCGTCACGATGGTGGTCAATCGGGCCGGAAAAACCCAGTCCCTGACCGCGCAGCTGGAAGCGCGCCATGAGGGTCCCATGATGGGCTTGGGAAGGATCCCGGCGGGGCCGGAACCTTTCACGATGCCCCTTCCGCTACCGACACCCGGTCGCAAGTTTGAATTCTTCGTGCAGCACGGCGCGCGGCTGGGGATTTCCGCCGATGACCTGACGCCCCAGCTGGCCGATTTCTTCGGCGTGAAGCAGGGCAAGGGCGTTCTGGTGCGTGAAGTGATTGTGGGCAGCGCCGCTGAAAAAGCCGGGCTGAGGGCGGGCGATGTGATTGTGGCGCTTGACGGCCAGGAGATCTCCAGCGTCGGCAAGCTGCGCCGCGCCCTGGCGGGCGACAAGTCGGCGGAGAAACGCAAGGTCACGCTCACCATCGTGCGTGACAAACGCGAGCAATCGGTTAGCGTCGAACTTGAAAGCCCCGACAAGGCCGGACCCAAACCCGCCATGCGCGCCGAAATCGAGCTCGACACGAAATGGATTCAGGAAATCGCCGACGAGGCCGCTGCCCGCGCCAAGGAAATCGGCCTGGCGTGGCGCGAGCGCGCCCGGACGTTTCAGACGGAATGGCAAAGCCGCTTGCAGCAGGAAATGGAGAAGCTCCAAAAGGAGCTTCCGAAGTTGCAGGAAGAAATCGAGAAGCAGAAGGCAGGCTTGAAAGCTCACCTGCAACGCATCTGAGCAGAGCCAGGGGCGCGGCGCGCCGCGCCCCTCCTCTTCCTTCCACTTAGAGAGAATTACATAATATAGTGACATCAGGGAGCATTTCGTGTATACTT
>CAZHKT010000225.1:0-3255 GCA_964533045.1 uncultured Acidobacteriota bacterium
GAGACACCCTCTCTCTTTCCAACTCAATTTTCAACACGAAATGTTACAGCCTACCTGGGTGCGCCGGCGTCTCGCTGGCTGTCTTGTAGCACGCGCATCCTGCGCGTGCCCACGGGCGGGACGCCCGTGCTACGGAAACGCGCTCCGAAGTCGCCCCGCCATACAACTTTTGGGGGGCATGGTAGACTCTATCCATAGAGAGCATGAGGGAGGATCCGGAGTGATGAAGCCAAGAGTGTTGACCGACGCGGCGAGCAGGGCAAGGCTCTTGACGGCGCTGGCTATAGTGCTTTTGGCAGGGGCCGGCCTCGCGCGCCCGGCGCTCGCCGCAGAAAAACCTCTGAGTTCCGACGATGTCACCCTGATGCTTCTGGCCGGGGCGAGCACCGACAAGATGCTCGCCCTTATCGCGGAGCGGGGCATTGATTTCCGCATGAACCCGGACCTGGCGCAGAAATTCCACAACGCCGGGGCGGACGACCTGGTGATCGAAGCCCTGCAGAGAGCCGTGGTGAAGCCGCCCGCCGCCGCTCCGCAAGCGCCTCCGCCCGCGCCCCCGGCTCCGGCCGGTGCGCCACCGCCGGCCTCTGCGGGGGTGCCCGCCGCGGCCTCCGAACCGGCGCAGATGACCCCGCCGCCTCCCGCCAAGCCCGCGGCAGCTCCAGCGAAGGCCAAGCTTCCTGCCCTGCCCGATCCCAGCCCGGAAGAAATCCAGAAGATCATCCAGGAATTCGCCGCCAAGGAAAAGGTCTTCAAAGAGGCGCGTGCCAACTACACTTATCATCAGTTCAACAAGGTCTCCGAATTCGATACCGAGGGGAACCCGGGTGGCAAGTTCGAGCAGGAATGGGACATCCTGTTCGACGACAGCGGCAAGCGCATCGAGCGCGTCACGTACGCTCCGCCCCCCACCCTGCGGTGGATCATCATGACCAAGGAAGACTTGGAAGGGTTCCGCAGCGTCCAGCCCTTTGTCCTGACCACCGACGAATTGCCGGAATACGACGTGAAGTACCTGGGGCACGTGCGCGTGGACGAAATCACCGCCTACGTTTTTGACGTCCGCCCCAAAGAAATCAAGAAAGGGCGCGTGTACTTCCAGGGGCGCGTCTGGGTGGATGACCGCGATCTGCAGATCGTGAAATCCGAGGGCAAGCAGGTTCCGCAGATCACGGAAGGCAAGCAGATGAACCTCTTCCCGAGATTCACCACCTACCGCGAGCAGATCGACGGGAAGTTCTGGTTCCCCACCTACACCATGGCTGATGACACGCTCTACTTCGCCACGCCGATCCGGGTCAAGATGGTGATTCGCTACACCGATTACAAGCAGTTCAAGTCGCGCGTGCGCATCCTCTCGGCAGAAGAACTCAAGGACGAACCGGCGCCGCCCCCCGCGGCCCCCGCCGCGAAGACGCCGGACAAGAAGAAAAAGCCCTAGTTTGGTGCGTCTAACGGTTCTTTACAATGGTGGATGTCCTTCGTGGTCTCCTCCGTGGTTTCGGCCGAGCGGGACGTAGCGTCGCCCTTCAGGGCGACACGTACTGGTGGCGGCCTGAAGGCCGCCGCTACGAGGGGCCCCGCGATTGAATAGTTATCTGCGACGCACCACACTAGCCCCTGGGCGCGCAGGTGTCCCGCCTGCTCGAATGACTACGAGCGGCCGGCCCGCCCGCTTGCAGGCAAGATGCCTGCGCTCCCAGGGGTGCTACAATCGCCCGCATGAAAGCCCCGGCCATTCCCTGGCGGATCGTCCTGGTTCGCCCGCGCAATCCGTTGAATATTGGGGCGGCGGCTCGCGCCATGGCTAACTTCGGCTTCGGCGACCTGGTGGCGGTCGCGCCCTACGGCCCCTCGTGGCAGGAGACGCGATCCGCCGTGGGCGCGGAGGATGTGGTGCGCGCGGCGCGGGCCGTAGATACTCTCCGTGAAGCCATCGGGGATGCCACGCTGGTGATCGGAACGACCGCCGGGGCACGCCGCACGCTCGACCGGCAATTAATTCCCTTGCCGGACTTGCCGGCATGGCTGGCCCGGAACGCCAGCCGGCGCACCCGTGCGGCGCTCCTCTTTGGCTCGGAAAAGCACGGTCTCACCAACGAAGACTTCAGCCGGTGCCATGCGATTGTTCGAATCCCCACATCCGCGGCCACGCCTTCGATGAATCTGGGCCAGGCGGTGGCCGTCTGCTGCTATGAACTGGGGCGCGCGCAGACGGTCGCGGCGGAGCCGCCCGCCGCGCGCGTTTTTCTATCCGATCCTGCCAATGCCCATTCCCTGGAGCACGTCTTCCAGCGCGCCGTGCGCGTGCTGGACGAAACCGGCTACCTCAAGCCCAAGAGCCGCAACGCCACACTCATCAAACTCCGCCGCCTGCTGCTTGACCTGCGACTCACCAACAACGACGTCAAGATCCTCGGCGGCGTGCTGGCGCAGCTCGAGTGGAAACTGGACATGAATCGGCAGGCTTGACGGCCAGGTTGCCGCGGCGTAGTCTGAAGGCCTCTCGAAACAGGGCATCAAACAGAGAGTGCTGCAGAACGAGACCCAAGCGGTGGCCGGTGCCGCCGTATCTCAAATTCAGGGAGGCAGTATGCTGAAAACAGTCTTGGCAGTCTGCACGCTGGTACTGGTGGCGATGGGAGCGGCGCCCGCGGGCGCGCAGGAAGGCAGCCAGCCTGCGCTTTACACCTACGTGGCCGAGTGGGCCGTACCGCGTGAGCAGTGGCGCGATTACGCCAAGGCCACGGCAGACGAAAAAGTTGTATTGGACAAGCTGGTGGCCGACGGAACGCTGGTGGGCTATGGCGATTTCTCCATCTTGCTCCACCAGGAAGGCCGGCCGACGCATGGAAGCTGGTTCACCGCCACCTCGCGCGCCGGACTGCTGAACGCCCTGGAAGCCATGTACAAGCTCCCGCAAGTCACCTTCCCGGTGATGGCGGCCTCCAAGCACTGGGACTTCCTGATGACAAGCCGGACCTACGGCATGAAGTCCGGAAAGTTCCAGGGCGGCTACCTGGGCGGCGGCAACTTCAAGGTGAAGCCGGGCAGCATGACCACCTTCATGGAGATTTCCAAAAAGCATGTCGTGCCCATTATGGAGAAGTTGAAGAATGAGGGCGTGGTCAACCTCTACTCAATCGAAACCGAGGACTTCCATTCCGAAGCACCGGGAACCGTGACGTTCGTTTACGTGACGGCGGACGCCGCCGGCATCGACAAGGTGGGCGACGCTATCGACGCCGAGTTCGC
>CAZHKT010000226.1:0-3180 GCA_964533045.1 uncultured Acidobacteriota bacterium
CAATGAAGGTGGCTTCATGGCAATGGCCGCGGCGAGGGAAGTCAAACCTGCGACCCGGCAGGCGTGTATTCCGCGTGTCCCCAGAGGATCCCGGCCGGGCCGTGATGCCAATGCTCAAAGTTGGGCGAGAGCCTGGTCGAGGTCGGCGATCAGATCCTCCACGTCCTCGATGCCTGCCGAGATTCGAACCAGGCCGTCTGTGATGCCCATCTGGTGACGCTCGGCGGTCGGAACGCTGGCATGGGTCATGGTGGCGGGATGTGAAATCAAGGTCTCCACGCCGCCCAGGCTTTCCGCCAGGGCGCACAGCCGGACGGATTTCAGCAGCCTGCGTGCGTTTTCCAGCGAGCCGGTTTCGAAGGCCAGCATCCCGCCGAAGCCTTTCATCTGCACCCGTGCCAGTTCGTGCTGAGGGTGGGACGGAAGGCCGGGGTAATGAACTCGCCTCACCTTGGGATGGCCGGCAAGATACTGCGCGATAGCCAGGCCATTCTGACAATGACGATCCATGCGCACGGCCAGCGTCTTGACACCTCTTAGGACCAGCCAGCTGTCGAAGGGGCCCAGAATGGCTCCGGCGGCATTCTGGATGAATTTGAGCCGCTCCGCGAGCGCCGTGTCGTTCAGAATCACCGCGCCACCCACGCCGTCGCTATGGCCGTTGAGATACTTGGTCGTGCTGTGAACGACGATGTCAGCGCCCAGCACCAGCGGTTGCTGCAGATAAGGGCTCATGAAGGTGTTGTCCACCGCGAGCAGGACTCCATGGGCGTGCGCCACGCGGGCCGCGGCGCCAATATCGGTCAGTTCCATCACCGGGTTGGTGGGCGTCTCGATGACCAGAAGTTTCGTCTCGGGCCGAATGGCCTTTTCGATTTCGTCCGTCCGGCGCGCGTCCACGTAACTGAAGGTGATGCCGAAATCGCGCCACACCCCTTCGAATAGCCGGAAGGTGCCGCCGTAAAGATTTCGCCCCGCCAGCACATGATCGCCGGATTTGAAAAGCGTCATCATGGCGTTAATCGCCGCCATGCCGGAGGCGAAGGCAAACCCGAACCGGCCGCGCTCGAGCACCGCCAGGTTGCGTTCCAGGGCCGTGCGCGTGGGATTCGCGGTGCGCGCGTACTCGTAGCCCTTGTGCTTGCCCAGTTCTTCCTGGACAAACGTCGAGGTCTGGTAGATCGGAACCGTAATGGCTCCCGTCGCCAAGTCGGGCTCTTGACCGGCGTGAATGGCGTCAGTGGAGAATCCCATGCACGTAGCCTCCCAGGGGTTGAAACCAAAGTGTCCGAAGACGCAACGGGCCCAAGGCAAATCGTCAACCGCCCGGCGCATCGAAACAAATGATAGAGCGGTGGAACGAGAATACGATGCCATGCTCTCCTTCCGGGTGCAATGAGTTCCGCCCGGAGCGACATTTGGTATAATTGGCTATGAGCAGATACAGGGCTTCTGTGAGGTCAACATGAGATCCTGCAGAACGTTCTTCGGGAGCGCCGCGTGGCTGGCCGTGGCATTGCTGGCCGTCAGTGTTGGGGGGCCTCGAGCCGCGCGCGCCGAGGATCCCGAACTGGTTTCAGTGAATGTCTTCGTCAAAGACGCAGAGACGGACCAGCCGGTGCAATTTGCCCGCCTGACGCTCCAATACCGGCAGGAAGGCAGCAAGATCAAACTGAAGCGAGATAAGACGATCTCGCTCAGCGCCAAGACGAATCTTCAGGGCCGCTACAAGTTCGTGAATGTACCCAAGGGGACGGTTCGGCTGATGGTGATCGCCGACCGGCGGCAGACTTTCGGTCAGGAGATTGAAATCGAGAAGGATGGTCAGCTGATCGAAGTGAAGCTTCGCAAACCGCAGCCCCTGCTTTGACCAGAAGCATCGAATCTGGCTTCCGGCGAGCCGGTTCAGCGCCGAGAATCAGCTGCCAGTAGGGTTCCCGTCCGACAGGACTTGTATCCCATTGAAAATGTGGTGGTTGCTGCCGCCAGGCGATACCGAAAACAGGCCGAAGAAGCTCCCTCTTCTTCTGTTACAGGAATGCTACAAGATTGGTGCAATCTGTTAAAAGCCATTTAGAAATCAAAATTTATCCCTTGCCGCGACCCCCTTTTCCACAAGATTTTCAACAGTTCTGTTGAAAAGTCGGTGAGTGTCGAAGTCGCGCGTCAAACCAGCATTCTGGTTGCCAAATCTCCCGGCCCAAGCCTCGGAGCCATGATTTGTGCTCCAACGTTTCACTTGCCAGGGACTGCGTTTGCATCTTAAGTTTGCATCTTGAGACCAACGCCGAGGGATTCCGGCTTGCCCGATGCCATTTCTTGACCACGACAGTGTGCGAATTCATTTCGAGGACTACGGCGCCGGGTTGCCGTTGATTTTCAGCCACGGCTTGGGCCGAAATCTCTCTGCAGCGCGCGATTTGGTCGGGGAATTGCCCGGCGCGCGGTTAATTGTGTATGACAATCGCGGGCACGGTCAAACCACGGGACCGCTCGATCCCGGCGAGCCGAATTTTGAGGTGCTTGCTGACGACATGGCAGCGGTTCTTGACCACGTCGGAGTGGAAACTGCTGTGGTGGGCGGCGTCTCGATGGGCGCGGGAATCTCCATCGCTTTCCATCGGCGCCACCCGCGGCGCGTTCGCGCTCTGATCCTGAACCGTCCGGCGTGGCTTAATCAGCCTTTCCCGGGAAATTTAAGCGTGATTGCAGACATCGTCCGCCTGATGGACACGATGGGGGTGGAGGGAGCGCTCCAGCGCGTGGAAGGCCTGGAGGCATTCGCAGCACTGCGTCGGCTCTATCCCGAGACGGCAAATGGTTTGCTCCAGAATTTGGAGAACGCCCGGGACGCGAGCGTTGCCCAGACCTACCGGGCGATTCTGGCTTCCGTGCCCTTTGCGGATTTTGCGGAACTCGCCGCTATTCGCGTGCCGACTCTGGTTCTCGCCAATCACGACGATCCGATTCACCCCTTCGAAGTCGCCGAGCAGCTGGCCGCCGCGATTCCCGGCTCAACCCTCCGCGCGTTTCCCTCCATTCATCAGAGCTGGGAAGAACACCGGCAGGGATTTCGAGATTGCGTTCAGCAATTCCTGGGAACTTTGTAAAGGGGCGGGAACGTTTCGGCGCTGTCAACGGTTCGTGTTGAAACTCGGTAAGGCATCTCCGGTTAAGCAT
>CAZHKT010000227.1:0-3169 GCA_964533045.1 uncultured Acidobacteriota bacterium
GCGGTTGTATTCAAAACCTGCCACCAGGAAATCCTGGTCTGAAACGGTGATTTCACTGCGCGTCTGGATGACGCCGCGCAGGTTGCGGGAGTATGAATCGCCGAAAGGGCTCCGGAAGTAATAGCGGTTCGGTGAGATGCTGGCGGTCACCACCTGCTGGAAGCGCGGCGAGAACTGCTCGGAGTAATTCCCGCCGAAGCCGAAAAGGTTCTGCTTGTTCCGGGAAAAAGTGTCAATGCCGGTGAAGAGGCCGAGGGGGTCCGATCCGTAAGGGCCGGGCGAACCCGTGTCGTTGGCGTTACCAAAGAAATGGAAACTCGCCTGGCGTCGCGGGCTCCGGGAATAGCCCAGGTCGAGGAAGGACGTCTGGTTGCGGTAGTCGTCGTTCGCCACCACGCCGCCGGAATCGAGCCGGGACAAATTGAAGGCCCAGCTTATGCCATGCTTCAGGCCGCTGGCTCCGACAGCGAAGCGCCGGGTCGTGAAGCTGCCGCCCTCGGCGAGAAGTGTCAGGCGAGGCTCGGACCGGCCCCTCCGGGTCATGACGTTGACGACGCCGGCAACAGCATTGGAGCCATAAAGAGCGCTCTGCGGCCCGCGCACGATCTCCACTTCTTCCACGCCGTCGGCAGGCAGCGATGCAACGTCAAAATCGCCGCCAAACTGGTTCACCTGGATTCCGTTAATCAGAATGAGGTTGTAATCGGACTCGCCACCGCGCATGAATAGCCCGGTGGCGCCGCCGCGGCGTCCCGCCTGCGCAATGGTGAGACCTGGAACGTCCCGCAAGACTTCGAGCAAATTCTGAGCGCCATGTTCGCGAATCTCGGCTTCGGAAAGCGTGCTGACGGTGCTGCCCGCCTGGGTGGCCAAACCGCCACCCAGGGAGGCCGAGACCACCACGCTCTCGCCCATCGAGGTGAGGGACATCTTCAGATCCTGAGTGGAAGATTCATCACCGCGCAGTTGAACCGCCAGCGGGGCACTGGCGAGGCCGGGAGCTGTCGCCAGCAGCTGATAGCGTCCGGCGCGAAGACTGGCGAAGCGGTAGTTGCCCTCGCTGTCGCTCTCGGTTTCGGCCAGCGGCGCGAGCGGCGCCAGCAGGCTGACCCGGGCTCCGGCCACCGCCTTGCCGCTCGGGTCGAGCACCGTGCCTTCGATGGTCGCACCCCGCAGCGACAATGCGGACAGCAAGACCACGGAAATAACCAGGAGGAGATTGGGGACTAGGGATTGGGGGTTGGGAATTCTGGACCGTTGGTTTTGGATCTTAGACGGAAAGGCCCCGAGTAAGGATGCAAGTTGCTCGCGGCTTCCGGCTTCTGGCTTCTGACTTCTGGCTTCTGACTCCAGCTTCCTGTCGCTCCGAATGCTGACAATTGAAACAAGACCTGCGTTTGCTGATTCCACGAAGAACTCCTTCTCCCGTTCACGCGACGGGACGGCGGAAGGAGTCTGGGAAGGAAACCAAAACAAAAGGCCTTCCCATTCCTCGTTTCGGAATCGGAAGGCCGCCAAGCCTTCACCCGGAACTCTTTCCGTCGAAGAGTGGGCTCAAATGGGATTCCCGGGCAGGCTTCCTGGCTTACGGGTCATCGCCGCGTCCCCGGCCTTCCCAGCCCGATGGCTCGGGCCAGTGGCTGCCTTGCGGCATGAGGGGATGGGCTCACCGTTTACAGTGGCGGGACCGCGGCCGAATTGCACGGCCTTTCCTTCACCACGGGAACCTCAGTTGTCAAAGACCGTTCAAATCCAGATGCAAAGGTAGCAGCCGGAGGGGGTGTGTGTCAACCAAACCTCGCAACGGATTGAAAACGGGACGAATGGCAGCGTGTTGGCGAATTGGATGTCAAGGCCAAACCGGAAGTTTGGGCTTGACTTGCTCTCCGGCGTTCGGGGAAAATGAATTCACCTTTCACGGTGGGCATCATAAATTTATCACCAGAGTGGGGGTGTTTTCAGTTTGGCTGAAGTTAGACTGCAGGAAGGCGAATCCTTAGAGAACGCACTTCGACGATTCAAGCGCAAGGTTCAGCAGGAAGATATCATCAAGGAAATCAAGCGGCATTCTTTCTACCTGAAACCTGGTGAGAAGAAGCGGGTCAAGGCAGCCTTGGCTCGAAAGCGCAATCGCAAGAAGGCAAGGCACGAACCAGATTAGGGTCATCTCGGTCGAGCGGCGGAAGCCCCGCGGGGCTTCCGCCATATCCTCCTCCGAGAGGAGACGCCCATCTGGAGGGGGATTCGCTCATGGAGTACCGTGATAAGACCCTGAAGTGCGTCGAATGCGGTAGCGATTTCGTGTTTACCTCGGGCGAACAGGCTTTTTACGCCGACCGCGGCTTCAAAAACGAACCGAAACGCTGCAAGAACTGCAAAGGCAAGCGGGGCGCCTCCCCCGGAGGCGCTGGCTCTCACCGATCCGAAACCACGACCAAATGCTCGCAGTGCGGCAAGGAGACGACGGTCCCGTTCAAGCCTACGCAGGGGAGGCCGGTCTACTGCCGTGAATGCTTCCAACAGCGCCGGGCCGCCGGCGCCACCGCGGGCTAAGACCGCAAGCTCGGCTGACTCATTGGCCCGGGGAGGCGAGAATCCTCACCTCGGGCAGATGGCGGTACTTCTGGGCAAAGTCCAGCCCGTAGCCCACCACAAACACGTCAGGAATCGTGAAGCCAACGTAGTCGGCATGGACGGGCCGGGCGCGCCGGGACGGTTTGTCGAGCAGCGTGACCGTCCGGAGCGACAGCGGCCGGTGGGCGCGGAGGACGCCGAGCAGATACTCAAATGTCCTGCCGGTGTCGAGAATATCCTCCACCACCAGCACATCGAGCCCCGCGACGGGCTGGTCGAGGTCTTTGATAATTTTAACCGTGCCGGACGATTCAGCCCCGTCGCCGTAGCTGGTGAAGGCAAGGAAATCCACGCTCACCTCCAGGTCAAGCGCCCGGACGAGGTCGGCCATGAAGATCCAGGCGCCCTTCAGGATGCCGATGACGCGCACCGGCTGGCCCCGAAAATCAGCTGAAATCTGCGCGCCCAGCTCACGCACTCGGCCCGAAATTACCTCCTGACCCAGGAGGATTTCCAGTTCGTTCCCCAGCCGTTCAGGTCCCTAGGCTGTAACATTTCGTGTTGAAAATTGAGTTGGAAAGAGAGAGGGTGTCTC
>CAZHKT010000228.1:0-3115 GCA_964533045.1 uncultured Acidobacteriota bacterium
CTGGCCTCGCCCCCAGCGCGGATCGCGAAAGATATTGATGTTGGGCGACCAGAAATCCAACCCCTCAAATATCTCGCTGTAGCCCTTACGCATCGCCTGCGAATGCTTGATGCGTGCTTCGAGACTGATGGCGACCGCCATTTCATGGATGGCCGGTGCGTCGAACGTCGCCGCCAGGCCGATCGGCTCCGGAAACTCGGTCGTTCCGTCCACGGCGACTCCATGCAGAGCTTCACTCCACCAGTCATACGCCGTGACGTTGAGACGTGGAATCGCTCGCGCCTGGTTCACGAGTTGCGTGGCCTTTTCTTGCAGCGTCATGCGGCGCACCAAGTCCGCCGCCCGCTGCTGGGGGGGCAGGCTCGGGTCCAGATAGGCGGGTTTCGAAGCCTCCTGAGCTGCGGCGCCGCAGGCTATCGCTGCCAGCGTCCAAGTCAATGCAAGAAAATGAATTGCCGTTTTACCCATGACGGACCTCCATCGGCAGGAAGATCTATAAGCCGGAAGCACCACGTTAGTCCTGGCAACTGCCAATGTCAATCGAACCGCCCTGCGGATGAAGGCCCGTCGAGCCGGCCTGGGAAACGAACTCCTTTTGCTCACCACCCTCACCCAGGTCAGCGCGCCGGCTCCTGAAAGCGATCAGTGAAGTTAAGGCGTAAGGGAGTGTGCCGACCGAGCGGGGCATTCCACGGCAATTTCTCTGTTGTCGGCCGCGTCGGGGAGTTCTGAGGCGTGCGAAGGGGGGCTTATTCATCCGAACGGGGCAGGGTCAGTGGTAGGCCTGGAGGGATTCGAACCCCCGACCCACGGTTTAGGAAACCGTTGCTCTATCCTTCTGAGCTACAGGCCCGAAGAAGCAGTTCGTTCCAGATCCATCCTGCTCAACTTCCTTCAGACTAACACTGCGGCAGGACAGGTGTCCACGGGAGAGGAGCGGAGGGCCGAAGTCCTCAGGCGGCGATGCGGTTGGCGTACAGGATGGTCGGAGGCGGCGTCTTGAGTTCGCGGACAATGCCGAACCAGGAAAGCGCGCGGAGAATGTAATAGGTGATATCAATCTCCCACCAGAAGAAGCCCTGCCGGACCGAAGCCATGTAGTAGTGGTGATTGTTGTGCCAGCCTTCGCCGAGGGTGAGGAGCGAGAGCAGCAGGCTGTTCTTGCTGGTGTCGGTGGTGGCGTACCGGCGTCTGCCAAAAACGTGAGCGAGCGAATTAATAAAGAACGTTCCGTGCCACAGCATGACGGTGCTCACCACGAAGCCCCACACCAGGGCGCTCCAGCCGCCCAGCAGATAGATGGAGGTGGCGAATACAATCGGCGGGATCACATGATAGCGGTTGAGCCAGACCAGTTCAGGGAACTTGGCAAAATCGCCCACCCATGTCATTTCCGTCTGGTTGTGATCCGAGCTCATGATCCATCCCACGTGCGCCCAGAAGAATCCGTCGCGCTGGGGCGAATGGACGTCCTCATCCTGATCGGAGTAGCGATGGTGCCGGCGATGATGCGCGGCCCACCACAGCACGCCCTTCTGCACCGAGGTCATGGCGCCCACGGCCAGAATGAACTGGAAAATGCGACTGGTCTTGAAGGAGCGATGCGAGAAATAGCGGTGGTAGCCGGCGGTGACGAAGAACATCCGGACGTAATAAAGCGCCAGCGCCAGCGCGACGTAACCCCAATGGAACGGCACGAAGAAGGCCGCCACGCACGCCAAGTGGACGAGCACGAAGGGCAGCACGGCCCATGAAGTTCGGAAGGGCTTGGCGGAGCCGATGGAAGGCAGTTTAGTCTTTCTCGGTGCGAAAGTGGCGGTTGAACCCACGGAACTCCTCAGATTCTGGTATCGTTGGCCGGCCCCCGGCCCTGCTGCTTCGATCATTTTTTTGCCCGGGCCGAGGGGTGAGTTTCGAATTGCGTTCGGAGTGTACAAAAGTGAATTGGCCCGGTCAATCCCCTCACGCCTGGAACGCCTGGCGGGAGGGAACGAAGATGGCGGTGGTCTAGTTGACCGTCGCGGCTGCCTTGGCCCGGCGGCGGGCGGCCGGACGCTTCTTGACGGGAGGCTCGCCCTCCGCCATTTCAAAGGCGGCCATGGCGGTGACGAACATCTTCTTCCCCGCGGTGTCGAAGTCCACGGTGGTCCGTTCGCTGTCTCGAGTCACAATCGTCCCGCACCCGTACTTCGCATGGCGGATGTACTGCCCAGGTTTCAGGTTCATGAGTTCCTCTCCCCTTTAGAAACGTCGCTTGCGGTCTCGGTCTGCGCCGCGATCCCGGTCCCGGTGGGAACCGCCGCTCCCCCCCTGCCGTGACCCCTGGAAATCATTCCGCGGTGGCCGCGCTTCGTTCACGGTCAGGCGGCGACCTCCCAGCGATTGTCCATTCAGCGCTTGGATCGCCCGTTCGATGTCTTGCCCTTCGGCCAGTTCGACGAAGCCGAATCCCCGCGATTGCTGGGTGAATTTGTCACGAATCACGCTGGCGGAAGCGGCCTGAAAGCCCGCCTGGGTGACAAAATCGTTTAATTCCGCGTCCGTGACGCTGTGGGGCAGATTTCCGACAAAGAGTTTCTGCGGCATGCCTTTCCTTCCCTGCCAGGCCCCAGCGATTCAGGACCTTGCGGTTAAATCTTTTCGACGGCGTCGGCCTGAAGACCCTTGGGACCCTTGCGGACCTCGAAGCTCACCCGCGCCCCCTCTTCTAATGAGCGGTAGCCTTCGCCCACGATTGCCGAGTAGTGCACGAAGACGTCCTCGCCGCTCTCGCGACGGATGAAGCCATAACCCTTTGAAGCATTGAACCACTTCACTGTTCCCTGTTCCTTCTCCACTGATGAAATACCCCTTGTTGATTTGGCAATTTGTGGCAACGAAACGAACCCATTCCGGCGTTCCGCTGTAAAACCGAGGGTCACAGAAGCACCGAAACATCCCCGAGGAGGGTACTGGAGCTCATGCGAGTCACTACGGAGTTACAACAAACTGCAATCGTTATCATATCACGATTCTCCCGCATCGAAACAGGGATTTTTTCGACATGCCAGCACCGCGGTGATTAAAGAGAATTACATAATATAGTGACAATCAGAACAATTCGGCCTGTTTCCAA
>CAZHKT010000229.1:0-3053 GCA_964533045.1 uncultured Acidobacteriota bacterium
CGAACTTTTCTCAGGTAGAGTTGCTGCGACGCCTGGTGGTGCCGCCCTTCAACATCACGGCGGTGGGCGACGACGATCAGGCCATCTACCGTTTTCGCGGCGCGGCGCACGGCGCGTTCGAGATGTTCCATCGGGCTTTTCCCGGCGCCAAGGAAGTAAACCTGTTCCGCAATTACCGCTCCACGAAGCGCGTGTTGCGCGTGGCGGACGTCGTGATCGGGAAGAACACGCCTCGAGGCAAGAAGCCCCCGCTCCGCACCGAGAGGGATGAGGGTCGCAGAGTCCTGCTGCTCGAGGCGTCCGATTACGCGCGCGAAGCGGCGTGGGTGGCGGGAGAGGTCGAGCGGCTGTGGAAACGGGGCACGCGGCTGGGAGACATCGCCGTCCTTTACCGGGCGCACAGCCATCGGGATCTGCTGGTGGACGAATTCCGCCGCCGCAGGATTCCCTTCAGCATTCGCGGCCTCTCGCTGCTTTCCACCGTCATCATCCGCGACGTCCTCGCTTATCTCAAGCTGGTGCATTCGCCGCACGAGAACATCAGCCTGACGCGGGTGCTGCTGGCGGATCGCTGGCGCTTTCCGGAATCGCTGGCGCTCGAAATGCGGAAAGAAGCGGCGCGGACTCGGTGCTCGCTCTTCGCCGCGATCGAGGCGAGCGCGAAGTCGGAGGCGGTTTCCCGCACCGGCTGGGCGGAGCTGCGGGCCTCGCTCGCCCGCCTGCGTGCCGATGCGCACGCCGTGCCCGTTACCCGGCTCTTTGACCGGCTCATCGAAGCCTACGGCCCGCCGCTGGGGGTATCCGCGTCCGACCAGAGCTGTCTCGACGCCATGCGTCACTTCCTCGAGGAGTGGGAAGCGAAGAGCGAAACCCGCCGCCTGGCGGAGTTCATGACGTACTTCCAATATTTCCAGGACGCGGGCGGGAAGATCGAGGCGCCTTTATCCCCAAATGCCTCACACGCCGTGCAGATGATGACCGTGCATGCGGCGAAGGGACTGGAATTCCCCCACGTCTTTGTGCTGAGCGTCGCCCCGCGCCGCTTTCCTCACACCGAAAAGAAACCCGTGATCGAATTTCCCGCCGCCCTGCGCAAGGGCCCCGAACCTCCACCCGACATTCATCTCCAGGAGGAGCGGCGGCTCTTTTTTGTGGCCCTCACACGCGCCATGGACCGACTGGTGGTTTCGAGCGTTTCAAAGCCGGGAAAGAAACCTTCCGTCTTGATCGACGATCTGCTGTCGAATCCGGCCGTCCAGGCCCGCGATATCGAGCGCCTCGAGGCTCCGGAGGTGCCATCCGAGCCGGAGGCTGCGCCGCCGGTTTCAGAGCCATCCAAAAGAGACACCGGCTTGTTTGATCCTGCTGCCTCACTGCCCCGCGCCATCTATCCGCGGCTCGACCGGCTAACCGGCCCGGCGGCGTCCGACGGCCTGCTCCAGTTGAGCGCCACGGCCATTGAAACTTTTCAGACCTGTCCGTTCCAGTACAAACTGAGCCACGTCCTCAAGATTCCGTCGGGGCCGCAGCCGACGCTGACCTTCGGAAACATCATGCACCGGGCGGTGCGCCACTACTTTGAGCTGCGAAAAAAGGGGCGCGTGACGCCCGGGCAGATCGAAGAGTTCTATCTGGCCGCCTGGCGCTCGGCGGGATTTGAAGATGCCTACCAGGAGGAGACCTACCGCCGATCGGGTCTGGAGCAGCTTCGCGAATTTGTGGCGCGTCACGAAGCGATGGATTTGCCGGTGGACAGCATCCGCGCCGAGGAATCGTTCCAACTCGAATGGGCGGACTGTCTTCTCGAAGGCCGCATTGATCAGATCAACCCGATCGCCACACGAGGGGGCAAGTCGGACTTGGCGGTGGAGCTGATTGATTACAAGACGGGGAAACCGAAGACGCAGAAAGATGCCGACAAGAGTTTGCAGCTTTCGATTTATGCGCTGGCGGCGCGCGACGCGCTGAAACTCCAGCCGGTGAAACTGACTTTCTATAACCTGACCAGCAACGAAGCGATTTCCACCACGCGGACGCCGGGCGATTTGAAGGAGGCGGCCGAGAAAATTCGCGACGTGGCGGGCGAAATCCGCGCCTCGCACTTCGCGCCCCGGCCCGGCTTTGCCTGCAAGTGGTGCGATTACGTTCCGATTTGTCCGGCGCACGAAGAGGTGTTCTAATACGTACCGAATCCGCTGACTTCGGAGCGGCGGGCTCCAGCCCGGCCGGTCGGCGGTCACAGCTGGCCGCAACCGTGCTGGCCTGAAGGCCGGCGCTACGACAGAAGGGAGTCATCCACATGGAATGGGCGCTGCTGGCGGCGGGGATTCTGCTGGGCGGGGTGGTCGGCTGGCTGGTGGCGGCGTCCCGCGCGGCGCAGCGCGGCGCGGCCGCGCAGGTCGAAGCCGAAGGGCGCATCAAAGCGGCCGAATCTCTGGCCCAGGCGCTTCGCGCTCAGGTGGACGAGCAACAACGAGGCTCCGCGCAACTTCAGGAAAAGATCCGCGCCGAGAGCGAACTTAAGGCGGCGGCGGAAGCCCGCCTCCGGGAGGCGCTGGCCAGCGTGGAGGAGCAGAAGAAGCTGCTCGACGAAGCGCGGCAAAAACTCGCCGATTCCTTCAACGCCCTGGCCGCCGAAGCCCTCAAGAGCAACAATCAGGCGTTCCTCCAACTGGCGCGCAGCACCTTCGAAACCCTCCAAAAGCAATCCGAAGGCGATCTGGAGAAACGCCAGCAGGCGGTGGAAGCCCTGGTCAAGCCGCTGCGCGAGGCGCTGGCGCGCTACGAGCAACAGATTCTCGAGATGGAGAGAACGCGGCAATCCGCCTACGGCGCGCTCGACGAGCAGCTGCGAACACTGGCCGCAGTCAACCAGCAATTGCAGAAGGAAACAGGGAGCCTGGCCAACGCGCTCCGCGCGCCACAGGTGCGCGGGCGCTGGGGCGAGATGACGCTGCGGCGCGTGGCCGAACTGGCCGGGATGTCCGCGCACTGCGACTTCACCGAGCAGGAATCCTTCGAGGGCGAAGGCGGACGGCAGCGCCCGGACATGA
>CAZHKT010000230.1:0-3014 GCA_964533045.1 uncultured Acidobacteriota bacterium
ACACGCTCAACCGCATCACGCTCTTCGCCCTCATCTTCTCCATCGGCATTCTGGTGGACGACGCCATCGTCGTGGTCGAAAACATCACGCGCCATTTCCACTTGCCGGAGAACAAGGGCCGTCCCATCGCCGATGTGGCGGTCGAAGCGGTCGATGAAGTGGGGAATCCGACGGCGCTGGCGACGTGGACGGTGATCGCGGCCATCCTGCCCATGGCTTTCGTGGGCGGATTGATGGGTCCCTACATGCGACCGATTCCGGTGGGGGCCTCGGTCGCCATGTTGTTTTCGCTGATTATCGCCTTCGTGATTTCACCCTGGGCATCGCTGCGGATGCTGTCGCGCCAGAACTCGCACTCTGAGGCGGAAGGCGGCGAGGAAGGCTGGACCACACGCCTCTATCGCCGCATGATGAACCCGCTCCTTCGCAGTACGGGGAAACGCCGGATGTTTTTCGTCGGGGTGGTGTTGCTGTTTCTGCTCGTGATGTCGATGCCCTTTTTCAAGATCGTGAAGGTCAAGATGCTGCCCTTCGACAACAAGAGCGAATTCCAGGTCATCATCGACATGCCGGAAGGCACGACCCTGGAGCAGACGGCACGCGTGGCGCGCGAGATCGCCCGGCGCGTGGCGGAGGAGCCCGAGGTCATCAACTATCAGGTCTATGCGGGAACCGCCGGGCCCTATAACTTTAACGGACTCGTTCGCCACTATTTCCTGCGCCGCGGATCGAACGTCGCGGACATTCAGGTCAACCTCCTCCCTAAGGGAGAGCGCCGTGCGCAGAGCCACGACATCGCCAAGCGCGTCCGCACCGCCATCGAGCCTATCGGCCAGAAATACGGCGCCAGCCTGAAGGTAGCGGAGATTCCCCCGGGCCCGCCCGTCTATCAAACGCTGGTGGCCGAAGTCTACGGACCCGACATGCACCAGCAGATCGAGGTCGCGCGCCAGATCCGCGAAGAATTCCGCAAAACGCCGGGCGTAGTGGACGTAGATTGGACCGTCGAGGACGACCAGGCGCGCTACACCTTCCGGGTGGACAAGGAAAAGGCGGCGCTGCACGGCGTGGGCGCCGACCAGATTGCCACCACGCTGCGCGTGGCGCTGAGCGGCGCCGAGGTCGGCCTGGCGCACCAGCTGCGGGAAAGGGAAGATGTGCCCATCTTTGTCGAACTGCCGCGCGAGGAGAAAACCAGCCTGACCGACCTCAGGGAAATTCGCGTGGCTTCGACGTCTGGCGCGCTCGTTCCGCTCGGCGAACTGGCCGAGATCAAGATGGACACCATCGACAAGTCGATCTACCACAAGAACCTGAAACGCGTGGTTTACGTAACCGGCGACGTGGCGGGCAGCGAGGAAAGTCCGGTCTACGCCATCCAGAAGCTCAATGTCGCGCTGGACAAACTGAAAGCGCCGGGCGGTTACGCCATCGAACGCTACGCCACGCATCTGCCGTTCTTCACCGACAAGATTTCCATGAAGTGGGACGGCGAGTGGCATATCACGTTCGAAGTCTTTCGCGACCTTGGCTTCGCCTTTGGCGTGGTGATGGTCCTGATTTATGTGATCGTGGTGGCGTGGTTCCAGTCGTTCCGCGTGCCGCTGGTCATCATGGCGCCGATTCCGCTGACCCTGGTCGGCATCCTGCCCGCGCACGCCTTGATGGGAGCCTTCATCACGGCGACGTCGTTCATCGGATTTATCGCAGGCGCAGGGATCATCGTGCGCAATTCGATCATCCTGGTGGATTTCATCGAATTGCGGCGCAAGCAGGGCATGCCCCTGGCGGAAGCCGTGGTGGACGCCGGAGCGGTCCGTTTCCGGCCCATGCTGTTGACCGCCGCGGCGGTGGTGGTGGGCGCGTTCGTGATTCTGTTCGACCCGATCTTTCAGGGGCTCGCCGTTTCGTTGATGGCGGGCGAGGTGGCTTCGACGCTGCTTTCGCGCATGGCCGTGCCGGTTCTCTACTACCTGCACGCCCGGAACACGTAGCGGTGACCTTCAGGTCGCCATTGCACCCAGAAGTGGCGAGCGAAAACCCGCCGCTACGGCTGGGATGATTCAACAAGGAGGGAACGGAAATGGATGTAAACCGCTGGCTTCGATTGATTGCTGGTTTTTTTGTGATGCTGAGTGTGGCGTTGGGGTTCTGGTACAGCCCCAAGTTTTATTACTTCACGGCTTTCGTCGGCCTGAATCTCTTCCAGTCGGCTTTCACCAACTGGTGCCCGATGATGACTTTCCTGAAGAAGCTAGGCGTGCGGCCGTAATGGCCTTGGCGAGGATGGAGAACCCGGCCTGGTCCGAAACAGAGCAAAGGCCGGGATGCCGAGGGCCACGACGCCGGTTCCGAGAAACGCCTGCATCGGATTGCGGAATGCCAGCAGCACCAGCAGGACCAGCACCAGTCCCAAGAAGATGGCGGGGGCATACGGGTAACCGCGCGCCAGCGGAGGGGGCCGGTCGCCGGGCCGTCGGCGAATGACAAAGAGCGACCCGATCGTCAGTCCAATAAACAATACCGCGACAAAAATGAAGTAGGCGATAATCTGTCCGAACGTTCCCAGAACAACCAATAGCGTCGCGACTGCGGCTTGCAGGGCGATGGCGCGGGCCGGGGTTCCGAAGCGCGGATGGAGTTGCGCCACGCCGTGAAAGAAGACACCGTCACGGGCCATGGCGTAGTAGACGCGCGGCGCCGTCATGATGACCGCGGCGACGCTGCCCAGAACGCAGAGAATCACAATCAGCGAAAGGATCTGTCCGCCCGCCGGTCCGAACACGCGTTCGCCCGCTTGCGCCACGAACGTTTCATCCGATCCGGCGCTTCCCATGGGAACCACGTAGATGAACATGACGCTCATCAGGATGTAGACCGCGGTCACCGCCAGCACGCCTAGGATCATGGCGCGCGGCAGGGTTCGTTCCGGATCTTTGACCTCGCCCCCGATTTTGGCTGCGTCCCACCAGCCTCCAAAGGTGAAGAAAGCCGCGACGAACCCGGCGGCGAGG
>CAZHKT010000231.1:0-2997 GCA_964533045.1 uncultured Acidobacteriota bacterium
GTCGCGCGGCGTCCCCGCCCGCTGGACCAGGTGATAACCCATGATCTGCGTTAAACCCCACGAGGTCGCCAGCTCGCGCAAAGCTTCGTCGGGCGTGCGCGCCAGTTGCTCGCGGTGCGCGTCGCCAAAACCCGGCGTCAGGAACGCCCGGTGAAATGACGCCGCCTTGCGATGGAGGATGTCGCAAACCTCCGCCTCCAGCGCGGCGCGCGTCAGCGAGCCGTAGCGCGGCGCCTGGCCCGCCGCCACCGCCGCCAGATGCCGGTACACCGCCGGCTCGAACCGCACCGCCGCCGGATCGCCCGCCGATTCGTTGGCAATCAGCGCCGCCAGAAACGCCGGCGGCACCGAGGAAAAGCGGCACGCTTCAGCCATCGCCGCCTGCCAGCGGCCGTGAATCCGCGCCATCAGTCGGCCCTCCGCGCGCGGAGCGGGGCCGCGTCCGTTTTCTGGGGTTCGGGCTGGGCACACGGGCACTGCCATCTCAGTCGGGGCGTCCTCTCTCCGCCCAACGAGCGTAGCCTAGACTCTCTTTCTGGCAAGGTGGGCGCGAGCGACACGCGTGGCAGAAAAAAGTTTGGCGGGCTGCGTCCGAGGGGTTAGACTCGTCAGCCATGCGTGCCGTGGTTCAACGCGTGAGCCGGGCCAGCGTGCGGGTAGGCGGCCGCCGGGTGGGCGAAATCGGCCCTGGTCTGCTGGTGTTCGCGGGAATCGCCTCGGGCGATGTGACGGAAAGCGCCGAGTGGATGGCGGACAAGATCGTCTCGCTCCGCGTTTTCGAGGACGAGGGCGGCAAGATGAACCGCAGTCTGGCGGAGGCGGGGGGCGCCATCCTCTGCGTCTCGCAATTCACCTTGCTGGGCGACTGCCGGAAGGGAAGACGGCCCAGTTACGCGCGCGCCGCTGCGCCGGAGGCGGCGAAGCCGCTGTTCGACGCACTGGTCGCGGCGCTGCGCGCCCGCGGGGCGCGCGTGGAAACCGGCGAGTTTCAGGCCATGATGGAAGTTGAACTGGTCAACGACGGGCCCGTCACGCTGCTTCTGGATTCCGAGAGACAATTCTAGAGCGGCGCAAGGCCGCGGTTGTTACTCGAGATTTCAGAAGATTCTTAAACCAGACAGGCTCAGAGGGTGAGTTCCATGCCCTCGAAGGCGGCGAGGGTTTGGGGGAAGCGGGCCTGGGCGCAGGCTTGGAGTTCGTCAATAGCGGCGTCACTGCGGTCGGGATCGTGGTGGAAGAGGATGAGGCGGCGGACGCCCGCTTCCTGGCAGATGCGGACGCCTTCCTCCCACGTGTTGTGTCCCCATCCCTTGTTCCTTCCGCGGATCTGGTCCCAGGTGTACTGGCAATCGAAGATCAGCGTGTCGGCGCCCTGCGCCAGTTCCAGGATGGCGCGGTCGCTCAAGGGGTCGCCGGGCTCGTTGTCGGTCGCATAGTGGAGCACCTTGCCGTTGTTCTCGATACGGAACGAAAGGCAGCCCTGGGGATGGTTGACGCGCCGGGCGGTGACGCTGAAGTCGTCGAGTTGAATCGGTGCCTGCTGAATCTCGGTGAAGCTGCGCCTGGCGAGCATTGCGGTCATATCGACCGGGAAATAGGGATAAGCCATCTGGCCCTCCAGTGCCTCTTCCACGCTCGCGCCCGGCAGGCGGTAGGAGTAAAAGTGAAACTGGTTTTCCTTGCTGTAGAGCGGCGTAAAGAAGGGCAGCCCCTGGATGTGATCCCAGTGGTAATGGCTCAGGAGGACGTGGGCGCGGATGGGGCGCGACTGATACTCGGCCATCAACGACTTCCCCAGCATGCGCATGCCGCTGCCGCAGTCCACGATCAGCAGGCTGCCGCCCTCGGAGCGGATTTCGAGGCAGGGGGTATTTCCGCCATACTTGAGGTTCTCAATTTGAGGAGTGGGGGTAGAGCCTCGCACGCCCCAGAACTTGATGCGCATAAAGTAATCCTACGCCGACTTCCGGGCCCGAACTGCCGAAATCCTATACCACATCGTTTCAGGCGCGCAAAGTAAAAAGTAAGTGGATTGTTGGCAAGAACGTAAACTTCCCGCGGGGCACTCCACTCCGCACCCGGGTCCCAAAGGAGCGGGGGCGGGATTTCTCCCGCCCCCCTGGAGTCCCATTCCTGGTCTGGTTATTTGGGCTGTGGCACGATGCGCAGATACGGTCGCGGCGCCTTCCAGCCGTTGGGGAAGCGATCTTTAGCTTCCGCCTCCGGAACGGAGGGCAGAATGATGACGTCGTCGCCCGGCTTCCAGTTGACCGGCGTGGCCACCTTGTGCTTGGCGGTGAGCTGCATGGAATCGATCACACGCAGCACCTCGTCGAAGTTTCGGCCGGTGCTCATCGGGTAGCTCAGCATCAACTTGATCTTCTTGTCCGGGCCGATCACGAAGACGGTGCGCACGGTGGCGTTATCGGCGGCGGTGCGTCCCGCGCACGTTTCGCCCGCCTCGGCGGGCAGCATGCCGTAGAGCTTTGCCACTTTCAGCTCGGGGTCGCCGATCATCGGGTAGTCCAGCTTGTGCCCCTGCGTTTCCTCGATGTCGGCCTTCCACTTCTTGTGGTCTTCCACCGTATCGATGCTCAGGCCGATGATCTTGACGTTGCGCTTCTTGAATTCAGGCTCGAGGCCCGCCATGTACCCCAGCTCGGTCGTGCAGACGGGGGTGAAATCCTTGGGGTGCGAAAACAGAATGGCCCAGCCGTCGCCGATCCACTCGTGAAACTTGATGGGTCCGTGGGTCGTCTCGGCGGTGAAGTCGGGCGCAGTGTCGTTGATCCGGAGTGACATAACAAACTCCTCCAGTGAGATTTGATTTAGGGATTACCCTGACCTTGAATTCTACGGCTGCCCCTCTCCCCTGTCAACGCTTCCTGCGGGATGGCCGAGGGGCAGCCTGCTACAGAGGCGGCCCGCCTGGTGTGGGGCTCTCGCAGGCCGCTGCCAGATCGGACGCGGCCCCTGGGCGAGACAAACTCGTTGCGA
>CAZHKT010000232.1:0-2974 GCA_964533045.1 uncultured Acidobacteriota bacterium
CCGGAACGACCATTCTTCTCATCGTCATTTCAGCCACCATCTTCCTGGCGTTCGTAATTTTCGCGCTGATTCTCACGCGGATTCTCCTCAAGCTCTACGTTGAACGGAGCAAACAACAGTTTGGGGCGCGCTTCAAGGTCAAGATGCTGGCCGCGTTCCTAGGGCTTTCCGTGGTGCCGGTCTGCGTCCTTTTCATTTTTGCCAACGGCCTGTTAAACCGCAGTATCGACAAATGGTTTGGCATCCCGTTTGACGCTGTCCGGCGCCACGCCAGCGAAATCTTTCGCCAGGTCGAGGCCCAGGCGGAGCAACGAACTTTGCACGACACCGTGCACCTGGCCGAACACGAGGAGCTGCGGCGGCACCTGGCGGCGCGAAGTCGCGCCGAGCTTTCCACCGTTCTGGCGCGGACGGCTCGAGACCTCTCGCTGGATTTGGCGTTGTGCTTTGATCCGAGGGGCGAACTGCTCGGGCGCGCCGGAAACATCGGGCCGGAGCCCGCGGAAATCCTCAGACTATTCCCGAATTTGAGCAGCAACCGTCTGCCCGAGAGCGGCGTCTCCACGCGCTGGACGAGCGGCTCGACCGAGCTCTTTCTGGCAGCCTCCCCCGTCACCGACGCGGCAGGCGGCAGGCTGGGTGCCGTGGTCATTGCCCGGCAGCTGCCCACCAACATTCGCGAACGTGCCGATGAGATCCAGCGCGAAGCGGAGAAATACGAAGAGCTGAGCCGCGAGCGGCGAGCCGTCAAGCGGATCTACCTTTGGATTCTTTCGCTGCTGACGCTTCTCATCATCTTCTCCGCCACCTGGTTTGCGCTGTTTCTCTCCAAGCAAGTCACTATTCCGATCGGCGCTCTGGCGGAGGCGACCCACGAGGTATCGCGAGGCAACCTGGGACATCGGGTCACGGTGCGGGCAAGCGACGAACTGGGCGCATTAATTCATTCCTTTAACGCGATGACCAATCAGTTGGAAGAAAATCGCCGGGCTATCGAGCAAGCCTCCCGGGATTTGCAAGCCGCTCACCTTGAACTGGAAGAGCATGCCCGCCTGATTGACGCGATTCTTCAGAACATTCCCACCGGCGTGGTCTCCGTGGACCGTCAGGGACGCATCACGCAGGTGAATTCCACCCTGGAGCGCATGTTTGGCGCAGAAAGGGTCCAGGCCGCGCAGACCCTTGCGGACATCCTCGCCCCGGAGGATTTGCGCGAAGTCACCAGTCTCTTCCGTCGCGCCGCGCGGCAGGGAACCATTACGAGGCAGATGGACCTCGAGATGTCCGGCCGCCGGGTTACGATTGGCCTGACCATTTCGTCCATTCGGGCTCCGCGCGGCAACGTGGGCGGGATGCTGCTGGTCTTCGAGGACCTGACGGAAGTGCTGCGCGCGCAGAAAGCGATGGCCTGGCAGGAGGTTGCCCAGCGCATCGCCCACGAAATCAAGAACCCGCTGACGCCGATTCAGCTTTCCACCGATCGCATCCGGCGGCTGGTGGAGCGTGCCGGCTCGGCCACCCTTTCGCCGGCCCTGTCGGAAGCCGTGCGCGAGAGCGCCTCGCTGGTCTCGCGCGAAATCGAGTCCCTCAAGCAACTGGTGGATGAGTTCTCCAGCCTGGCGCAATTTCCGGCCTCGCGGCCGGTGCCGGCGCAGATCAATCCCATCGTGGAAGCGGCATTCCAGGTGTTCGAGGGCCGCCTCGACGGCATCGCCGTGCAAGCCGATTTGGCAAGCGATCTGCCGCCCGTTCACGCCGATCCGGAGCAACTCCGCCGCGTCATCGTCAATTTGATTGACAACGCCGCCGAGGCGGTAGAGAAATCCACCCTGCGGGTCATTACGGTTCGAACCGCGCTCGATGCGGACCGCGATGTGGTCGAATTGACCGTCGCCGACAGCGGCCCGGGAATCCCGCCCGAAGCCAAGGAGAAACTCTTCCTGCCCTTCTTCTCAACCAAGGGGAGGGGTACGGGCCTGGGGCTGGCCATTGTCAGCAAGATTATCAGCGAACACCACGGAACCATTCGGGTGGAGGAAAATCGGCCATCCGGAACAAAGTTTGTCATTGAACTGGCTGTTGACCGGGCGGCGGTTCTGAACGCGGATGGATGAGGGCGGAACGCGGAACGGCAGTTGTCCTCCATCTGGACCGGGGGGCAATACGAAACTCGAAATTGGGGACTGGAAACTGGCCATCTCATTCAGATTTTAGAGTTGGGATGGGCGGGTTTCCCGTTTCGTTTTTGCCGCCCATGGTTCATAGTTCAACGTGGCACTGATGCGTCCATCGATTCTGATTGTTGATGACGAAGAAGGCATCCGGCAGTCGCTGACCAGCGTGCTGCGGGACGAAGGCTATGACGTCGAGGCGGTCGAGAGCGGCGAAGCCTGCCTGGAATCCCTGACCCGCAAAGGCTGGGACGCGCTCCTGCTCGACATCTGGCTTCCCGGCATGGACGGCCTCCAGGTGCTCGAGAAGGTGCGCGGCTTGGCGGGCGCTCCGGCGGTCATCATGATTTCCGGCCACGGCACCATCGAGACCGCCGTGCGCGCCACCAAGCTGGGCGCCTTCGACTTCATCGAAAAGCCCCTTTCCGCCGAAAAGACTCTCCTCACCCTGAAGCACGCTCTCGACCAGCGCCTTTTGAAGACCGAGAACCTCCAGCTGCGCGAAGAACTCGTCGGCCGGCAGCAGATCATCGGCGACAGCGTTCCGATGAAGGCCTTGCGTCAGCAATTGGCGCTCGCCGCGCCCACCAACGGTCGCGTGCTGATCTACGGCGAAAGCGGCTCGGGCAAGGAACTGGTGGCCCACGCCCTGCACCGGATGAGCCAGCGCGCCGACAAGCCCTTTGTGGAAGTCAACTGCGCCGCCATCCCCGAGGAACTCATTGAAAGCGAACTCTTCGGCCACCTCAAAGGCTCCTTCACCGGCGCGCTGGAGGACAAGGTGGGCAAGTTCGAGCAGGCCG
>CAZHKT010000233.1:0-2964 GCA_964533045.1 uncultured Acidobacteriota bacterium
ATTTTCTGACGATCCTTTGCAGTTCGCCTGTGATTCAGGATCGGCCCTCACGCGTGTCGCCGCCGTCGGTCGAGAAGATCCGCCAAGCCTCAAAGATGCGCACCAGCCGCCGCCTGGCTTTTGCGATTGAGGCCGAAGGCGGCTTGGGCGCGGATTCCTTGGAAGAAGTCGCCGCGGCCGGCGCGGACATCCTGGTGGCCGGTTCCGCCATCTTTAAGAGTGCAGAGCCGCGCCGCCAGCTCGCCGAGATGGTGCGTGCCGCGAGTCGCATTCAGGGTGCCTCGGTGGCATGACCCGCCGCGGCGTTAACCAAGTGGGGACATTGAAGATCTTGAGCCGAAAGCGGTCCATCTACAAGTTTTGCTGGGTGGTTTTGCTCCTGTTGACGCTTCCCGGATGTCTCTTCCGGCGGCATCGCGAGGAGGTGGAACTCAACCCGGGCGATCAACCCGACAAGATCCTTTATGAGAAAGCGACGCGGGAGATCGCGCGCGGCCGGTTCGACGTGGGACGCCTCACGCTTCAGACGCTCATCAACACCTACCCCGACAGCGAATATCTGGCCAAGGCCAAGTTGGCGATCGCGGACTCCTACTACAACGAAGGCGGCACTTCCGGCCTGACCCAGGCCGAGGCAGAATACAAGGACTTCATCACCTTCTTTCCCACGGCCCCCGAGGCGCCCGAAGCCCAGTACCGGGCGGGTATGGCTCACTATCGCATGATGTCGAAGTCGGACCGCGACCGCACGGAAGCCAAGCTGGCGGAAGCCGAATTCAAGGAATTCCTCCTCAAGTACCCCGACAGCCAGGTGATGCCGCGCGTCAAAGCGCGCCTGCGCCAGGTGCAGGAAGTCCTGGCCCAGGGCGATTTCAGAATCGCCCAGTTTTATTATTCCAAGCGCGCTTACCCGGCGGCGCGGTCACGGTTCCAGGAAATCGCCGACAACTATCCGAATTTCAGCCGGGGTGACGAAGCGCTGTGGTACCTGGGCCGCTCGCTCGAGGCGCTGCGCCGGCCGGATGAAGCCGCAACCTACTACGCACGCGTCATTACCGAACATCCGCTCAGCGAATACGTTGATCCGGTCAAGGAAAGGCTGACCGCGCTGAAGAAACCGATTCCCAGGCCCACCCGCGCCGTGCTGGCGCGTGCCCAGGCGGATGCCGTGAAGAAGCCGGGACGCGACCTGTTCAGCAAGATCGGCATGTTTTTGTCCAGCGCGCCCGACGTCAGCGCCACGCGCGCCGGTCCAGTGCAGCTGGGAAAGCCCAAGCCCGCCACGGTGGAAATGGCGAGGGGCGCCCCAGCCACGCCGGGTGCCTCGTCAGTCTCGGCCACTCCCGTAGGCGACGAAGCTTTGAAAGCCGGGACGCCGGTGGGCACCTCGCCGCCTCCATCCGAAGCCTCCGGGGGGGATTCCGCGCCGAAACCTGCGGGAACGGAGGAGATCCGGCACAAGTCCCAGGCCCCCCCTCCGGCCACCAAGAAAAAGAAAGGCTTCTTCCGCAAGATCATCAAGCCTTTCTGACCCTCCCCTGCCTCGTGGTGTCAATTCTCCCGGGGGATTATTTTGCTGCATCTCTCCTTGACTGGCTCGGAGGCTGTGCTAGACTGCGTGTCTTGTAGAGGCGCACCAGGAGGGCCCGCGTGGCAAGGCTAGTTTTGGTGGCAGATGGGAGCCCGTCGCACCAGCGGAGAGCTCAGGGGATTCTGACGGGGGAGGGCTTGGAGGTCGTCACGGTTTCCAACGGCGTGGCGGCGATTAAGAAGCTTCCCACCATGAAGGCGGCGCTGGTGCTGGCCGACGTCTCCATGCCCGGCCGCGACGGCTACGAAGTCTGCGACTTCGTCAAGAATTCTCCGGAACTCTCCCGCATCCCGGTTCTGCTCAGTTACAGCGATCAGACGCCCTATGACGAGGCGCGCTCGCAGCGCTGCCGCGCCGACGGGCGGATTCGCAAGCCGTTCGGCCAAGACGAACTGCTCAACGTCGTCAAGCGGTTCCTGCCTCCCGAAGACGCCGCGCCGCCGCCACTTGTCCCCACGTTGCGCGCACCCGCGGTGGCAATGCCCGCCCCGATCGAGGCTCCTGAGCCGATGGATCTCCCGCCTGAGGAGCCGCCCAAGATGGAAGTTCCCGATCTGGGTACCCTTTCCGCCGCCCCTGCATTTGGCGAGCACCCGGAAGAATCACCCGAACTCAGTCCGCCCCCCATGTCGTTCGATGAGGCGTTCCCCTCTGCCGAGGCCCCGGCGACCGGGCATCCCATGGAGATTCCTTTTGGCGGTATGCCAGAGAGCGCGCCCCCCGCCTTCGAGGAGCCCGCGCCAGCCCCCGAGCCGATGCTCGTGGAAGAGCCTGCCGTCGCCGCACCGCCCGCGGAGGAAGAAGAGGAACCAGCAGCCCGCACCATGATGTTCCGAATGCCGGTGCAGATTGCCGAACCCATCCTGGCTGACGATTCCTCCGCCGCACCGCCCGTGGAGGAGCCTCCACCGCCTCCGGTGGCGCCTCCGCAGGCTCCGGAAATCGAGGCTTCGACCCTCGAAGGTTATACCCTCGATGCTGCCGCGTCCGGCCAGGTGTCGTTGGCCCCGCCGCCGGCAGAAGCGCCCGCTGCGCCGCCGGAACCGCCCTCCCTGCCCGCGCCTTCTTTCGAGCCAGCTCCCGAAGCTGCGCCCGTGCCAGCCGCCGAAGCCGCCACGTCCGCTGCCGCCGTGCTCGATACGGACCTTGTCCACTGGATCGTCCACAACGTGGTGGTCCGCATGGCTCCGCCGGCGCTTTCCACCGCCCAGGTCGAAGAGTTGATCCGCCAGATTACGGACGAAATGATCAGCGACCTGACGCAGCCGCCACCGGAAGCTTAACCTTCCTCCATTCTGTTCGCTGCAGGCGCGCCAGGTCGTGTCAAGCCATTTAAGAGTGTAACTTTCGTATGTACCTGTCGCGTCATCTAA
>CAZHKT010000234.1:0-2955 GCA_964533045.1 uncultured Acidobacteriota bacterium
CATGGTGACGATGGCGGGGAAGTCCCGCGCCTCGAAGACCCACATGGCTTCGGGAACGCCGAGTTCTTCCAGCAAATACACCGCATGCACCTTGGGCAGGCATTTGGCATAGAACTGCGCGGCGCCGCCGATGGCGTGCAAGTAGACCGTGCCGCATTCCTTCAGCGCGGCGAGCGTCTGCTTTCCCATGCCGCCTTTGCCCATCACAGCGCGCAGGCCGAAGCGCTGAATCACGTCGGCCTCGTAGGGTTCTTCACGAATGCTGGTGGTGGGCCCCGCCGCGTTGGTGCGCCATTGATCGCCTTCCTTCAGCATCACAGGACCACAGTGGTAGAGGATCGCCCCGCGCAGGTCGGTGGGTGAGTCGTGGTGCATCAGATAGTGATGCGCGGCGTCGCGGCCGGTGACTATCGGGCCGTTGATGAGCACCACGTCACCGACCTTCAGGGCCCGAACTTTCTCTTCGGTGAGAGGAGTTTCCAGCCGGATTTCCCGCCCTGAGACCTGAAAGCCGGCGCCGGGAAGCAGTTTCTCCACTGGACGCTCCGGATCACGGTAGAGCCATTTCTTGATCGCGCCCGAATCCGCGTCGAGCAGAACGCCCAGGCGGCGATACGCCCAGCAATCGTAGGCCACGGAAACGAAGAAGGACGCAGGCAGGCGATTGGCGGCGGTAATCTTGCAGCCAATCAGGGAAACCTTGCCGCCGAACCCCATGGCGCCCACTCCCAGCTTGTTCGCTTCATCCATGATTTGCGCCTCAAGCCGGGCGAGCGTGGGATCGGGATTCACATCGTCCAGCGTGCGGAAAAGCTGCAGCTTGGCGTGATGGTAGCCGCCGGCGCGGTCGCTGCCGATGCAGACGCCCACCGCTCCCGGCGCGCAGCCCTGACCCTGCGCTTTCCACACGGCGTGCAGGACACACTTCCGCACGCCCTCCAGGTCGCGATCGGCGCGGCCCAGGTGATCGAGCGTGCACGGCACGGAGTATTGCGCGTTGGTGTTTTCGCAGCCGCCGCCCTTCAGGATCAGGCGGACCTCGATGTCCGACTCTTCCCACTGCTCGAAATGAAGAATGGGCGTTCCCGGCCCGAGATTGTTACCGCTGTTCTTGCCCGTGATGGAGTCCACCGAGTTGGGGCGCAGCTTGCCGCGCTTGGTGGCTTCGGCCACGGCGTCGAGAATCTGCCGCTTCATTGTCAATTGATTTGCTCCCACCGGCGTCCGGATTTCAAACGTCGGCATGCCGGTGTCCTGGCAGATGGGCGCTTCCAGTTCACACGCCATATCAATGTTCTGACCGATGATGGTGAGCGCCTGCCCCGCCTGCGTTACCGGCGCCTCGGTCTGAAGGGCCCACGACATGGCCTGGCGGACATCAGGGGGAAGGTTGGAGGAAGTTTGGATGATAAGTTCGAGCATGGAATCGCGAAAGAATTGCATGGCGGCCTCCGGGCCCGGAGATGAAGGCGGTGTTCAGACCCGACCCGATTATAGCGCGTGAATGGCCAGAAGTCCGGTTCTACAAGACCACCCGTCGCGGCGGGTGGCGCAGTCCCAGCAGATCGCTCAGGCCTTTCTTCAAAACGCCGAACGCTTCCTGGGGGGTGTCCACGTAGCGGAAGAGTTTCAGATCCTCTTCCGAAATCGTCCCCGTATCGAGCATCAGTTGAAAGTTGAACAGCTTGCGCCAGAATTTCGAGCCGTAGAGAAGAATAATGGCCTGGTGGCCGAGCTTGTGGGTCTGGGCGAGGGTGAGAAACTCAAAAAGCTCATCCATGGTGCCGAAGCCGCCCGGGAAGACCACCAGCGCGCGCGAAGGCTGCGCGAACCACAGCTTGCGCATGAAAAAGTAGCGGAACAGGAAGCTGAGGTGCGGCGTAATGTAGGGATTCGGCGTCTGCTCCATCGGCAGCTTGATATTGAGCCCGATGGAAATCCCTCCCGCCTCGAAGGCGCCGCGATTGGCGGCCTCCATAATGCCCGGGCCGCCGCCCGAACAAACCACCAGAAAATGGCTGCCGTTCTTGAGCGAGAGCGACCACTGCGTGATGAGGCGCGACAGAGCGCGCGCCGCCTCGTAATACTGCGACATGTGCAGCGCCGTTCGCGCCGCCTTCAGTTCCGCGGCCGCGGGTGGGTCGGGTGACTTTAAGCGCGATTCCAGGTCATGCAGCTTGCGCGCCGCGACGTCGGCGGGGAGCGTCCGCGCTGAGCCGAACATCACCACCGTGTTCTGCACGCCCGCGCGCTTCAGACGCGATTGCGGTTCGAGATACTCCGCGAGAATGCGAAGCGTGCGCGCGTCGTGGCTGTCGAGAAACTTCTCCGACTTGTATGCCAGCTGCGGCATTGGCGGTGAATGCTGACTCATGTTCCCCCCGGTAAAACTCCGTCGCCAGAAATATATCAGAAGTTGCAGCTTGTCACGGGCCCTTTCCCGGCAATGCCGGCGTCCTTCCATTTTGGGGTTGAAGGCGAGCCGCCGAAACGCTAATTTAGTCGCTGTGCAACGCCCTGCTTCCTTCTCTCGCCGCCAATTCATGCAGCGAGGCGCCGCGGGAGCCGCCTCGCTGAGCCTGCTGCTCAATGGTGAACCTGTGGCAGTCGCGGCGGCGCCCCTCCCGCGCCCGGCGGGTCCCAACGATCGCGTGGCTGTGGGCCTCATCGGCGCGGGCATTCGCGGCCACATCTTGATGGACCAGGTCCGGGCTACCGGCCAGGCGAATCTGATCACAGTCTGCGACTGCTACCAGGGGCACCTCGACCGCGCCCTCGAACGCACCGACGGGAAGATTGAAACCGTCTTCGCGCAGTACCAGAGGGTTCTCGAACGCAAGGATGTGGACGCGGTTCTCATTGCCACGCCCGACCACTGGCACCGCAAGATGGTGCTGGACGCGCTTGCCGCGGGTAAGGACGTTTACATCGAAAAACCCATGACATTCCGCATCG
>CAZHKT010000235.1:0-2953 GCA_964533045.1 uncultured Acidobacteriota bacterium
AGATGTCTCGATTAACCAGCTTCCCGACGCTGCGCTCGGCCTTGGTTCCCAACTTCAGCAGCAGGTCCCCAATCCGTTCTTTGGTCAAATCGCCGCCGGGCCGCTCGCTCAGCGTACTGTCTCTCGCGCTCAATTGATGCGGCCCTACCCGCACTTCGCCGGCCTTACCTCATCAAGCAACACAATTGCCACGTCCGCCTTCCACTCGCTACAGGTGAAAGCGGAAAAGAGAGCGGCTAGCGGGCTTACGCTGCTTGCTTCATATACCTGGTCGAAACTGATGGATCTCTCCCCTGGACCTTTCACCGGTGAAACGCTCGGCAGTCAGGCGATTCAGAACTGGAACAACCTCACTGCCGAATGGTCCGCCTCCACGCTTGACCAGACACAGCGTCTCATTCTCAATGGAGTCTACGAGATCCCCTTAGGAAAGAACATGACGCGCGCAGCCCGCCGACTCCTGGGCGGCTGGCAAATTGGAGGCATCTTCTCGGCCTACGGCGGGAGCCCCATTGGCGTCACGTCGGCGGTGAACAACACGTTTTCCCAGGGTGGCGGCCAGCGCCCGAATTGGAATGGACAGTCGCCCGCCCTCCCAGATCCCCACCCCGATCGTTGGCTCTCTTCCGCAGTTTTCTCCAATCCGCCCGCCTTCACATTTGGAACGGCGCCTCGAACCTTTAACGGCGTCCGGAGCGACGCACTGATCGGCCTTGACGCCACCTTGGCTAAGAACACTCTTCTGACGGAGAAACTCACCTTGCAGTTCAGAACCGAGTTCTTCAACCTAACAAACACTCCAAGATTCAGCCCGCCCAACACCGTTTTCGGCA
This sequence comes from uncultured Acidobacteriota bacterium, assembly GCA_964533045.1. Taxonomy (GTDB): domain Bacteria; phylum Acidobacteriota; class Terriglobia; order UBA7540; family UBA7540; genus JACQNR01. The sequence goes on from CAZHKT010000235.1 coordinate 834, forward strand.
ACACCGCCTTCGGAGTCGTATCCAGCCAGGCTAACCAGCCACGCATCGTGCAATTCGCCCTGAAGCTGATTTATTGAACCAGGAGAAATGACCGATGCCATCCCGGCGCGAATTCCTTAAGCTCGCTCCGTCCTCCTTCCGCCTGCTTCCCGCCCCCGTAAGGCCTCCCAACATCGTGCTCATCTTCGCGGACGATCTTGGCTATGGAGACCTCGGATGTTTCGGAAGCCCCTCCATCGCCACTCCTCGCCTGGACAGGATGGCCATGGAAGGCGTGCGCTGCACTAATTTCTATTCCGCCTCCTCGGTCTGCTCACCGTCTCGCTGCGCCTTGTTGACAGGCCGCTATCCGATTCGAAGCGGAGTCGTCCGAGTCCTCTTTCCCGGCGAGCCTTTTGGCATTCCGGATTCGGAGATCACCATCGCGGAGCTGTTGAAGGACCGCCACTACGCGACCGCCTGCGTGGGAAAGTGGCATCTCGGCGACCTTCCTCCCTACCTGCCCAACCGCCACGGCTTCGACCACTTCTTTGGGCTCCACTACAGCAATGACATGGATCCCTCCATCCACAAGCGCAAGCTCCCCTACCCGCTCGCCCTCTATCGTAACGGTTCCGCCCTCCCGGAGCCGGTGCGCCAGGATCGCCTGACTGGCCTCTACACCGAAGAGTCGATTGCGTTCATCCGCCGCAAGCGTAGACAGCCCTTCTTTCTCTATCTCGCACACTCGATGCCCCACTGGCCCTGGGCGAGTTCCAGCCGGTTCCGGGGGCGCTCGGACGCAGGCGCATATGGAGACTCGGTCCAGGAACTCGACGCCAGCGTCGGCCGAATTCTCGACACCCTTCGGGAAGAGGGCCTCGATTCAGATACTCTGGTGATCTTCACGAGCGACAACGGCGCCGACGAAAGCCGGCAGGGCGGAACCAGCGGCCCGTTCCGCGGCGCCAAGTTCTCAACATGGGACGGCGGCTTTCGAGAGCCGTTCATTGCCCGTTGGCCCGGGACACTCCCCTCAGGTGTCACCCGCTTCGGAATGGCCTCAACAATCGACTTGTTCACAACCTTCGCCTTCCTCGCACAGGGGTCATTGCCTCAGGATCGCCCCATCGACGGCCTCGACTTGTTCCCATTCCTCCGGGACGGCGGGCCCTCACCCCGTAACGACTACCTCTTCTTCGACAGCCCCTTCGATTCATCGTCTTCGCTATGCGCGGTTCGGCAAGGCCCCTGGAAACTCCACTTCCGTAAACCGGCCTCGGGAAGGCCGCCCTCCGATCCAACGGCGCTGTTCAACATCGCCATCGATCCGCCCGAAAGATTCGACCGTTTGAAAGAACAGCCTGCTATCGCCGCCAGGCTTCTGGACTTTGCCAGGAGAGCGGTCCTCGAGATGACCCCCGGATCACCTTGTCCGCCGCTCAAGGATTCCTAGCCGGCCCCGGTTTGTTCGCCAGATAGATCGGCCTGCATCCTCTGGCGACTGCTCCCTCGTTTTGAAAGAACGGAGCCGCGTCCCACACCCGCACCCGGCCGAAGCCTGCGTCCCGCAGCACCGTCCGGATCTCCGCATCGCTCCAGCACACCTCCTCCACGCGCTCCCTCTGCCGCTTCCAACACTTCCTCTCGCGCATGAACCCTTCCAGGTGGCTCCAGGCCCGGTCCTTCAAGCAGTCGTTGCCGTTCCGCATCACCAGCACAAGCCCCGGCTTCTCCATCCACACAGTCCCCGTCCAATACCGCTTAAAGCCAGCCCGGTTGTTCACGTCGAAATAGAAGCGTCCTCCCGGCTTGAGCGCTCTCAAAACCGCCATCGCCGCTTTTTCCAAATCGGCCTTTCCCGGCTTCTTGTGCGCCTTTCATCAGGCTCTCCGCTTTCTTGAAAGATACTGGGCGAGTCGGCTTGCCGCTCTTCTTGGCTTTCGCATGTGCCGGTTCTCCGGCCACTCTTGCCTCGTGAATCTCAAGAAACCACTTCGAGGCTTTCGGCAGCTATTTGACCAAATGCCCGTTGCCAGTCATCGCGCCGAAATATTTCGCCCGAAATCAACTACTTGCCAAAAACCGCTCAAGTTTTCTCTCCCGCCCTCCCCCAGAGTGTTGCCCGGAGGAGGAACACC
>CAZHKT010000236.1:0-2916 GCA_964533045.1 uncultured Acidobacteriota bacterium
ACACCCTCTCTCTTTCCAACTCAATTTTCAACACGAAATGTTACAGCCTAGCCTTCGCGGTTTCGGCCGAGTGGGACGTAGCGTCGCCCTTCAGGGCGACACGTACCGGTGGCGGCCTGAAGGCCGCCGCGACGAGGCGCCCCGCGATGGAATCGTTAGCGGCAACGCACCCCACTAGCCCGGGCTGGCGGTTCGATGGGCCGAGTCCGGCTGCCCCAACACGCCCAGGTAAACCATCACCAGTTGCGTAAAGGCCCGGACTTTGGCGGGCAATTCGTGGACCGCCGTGACGGCGGCGATGCGGATCTCCTCCAGGGATTCGATCAGGATGGCCAGTGAGTCGAGGGCCTGCTGGATAGGATAGGCTACTCCAACAACGGAAGCGGGGTTATATTTAATCGAGCCTTTCAGTTCGCGCTCGAGCTTTTCGATGGTGGCAAGGACGCCCTGGCGCATGCGCACAAATTCTTCCCAGGTGGGGCCCGCCTCGGGGAATCCTTCATGGGCGTGACGCATGCCCTGGTATTCGAGTTCGCACCCCAGCCATTCGAGCTCGCGCGCGAGTTGGAGAAGCACCGGCTCCGGCACAAATCCATTCTAGCCCCGTTCTCGCGCCAGCGATATGGGGGACACGACTTCCTGAGGTGAACATGGAATACCGCACCCTGAAGCACACGGACCTGAAAGTTTCCCGCGTGTCGTTCGGCAACATGACCTTCGGCTCGCAAACCGACGAGCCGACGGCGCAGCGCATGGTGGACCGCCTGCTCGACGCGGGCATCAACTTCTTCGATACCGCCAACATGTATAACCTCGGCAAGGCGGAAACGATTCTCGGCAAAGTGCTGGGCGCGCGCCGCAAGAACATCATCCTGGCCAGCAAGGTCTTCAACAAGATGGGTGATGCGCCGGACGACCAGGGCTTGAGTCGCGCCGCCATGCTCAAGGCCATCGACGCCAGTCTGAAACGTCTGGGCACGGACTATTTGGATCTCTACTACCTGCACCAGCCCGACTGGAACACGCCCATCGAAGAGACCCTCGCCGCCATGGAGGAACTGGTACGCGCGGGCAAGGTGCGCTACCCCGCCGTGTCGAACTATGCGGCGTGGCAGATTACCGAGATCCATTGGATTTGCGCGAAGAACGGCTTCAAGCCGCCCTACGTTTCCCAGCCTATGTACAACCTGATCGCGCGCGGCATCGAAGAAGAGTATCTGCCCTGCTGCCAGCGCTTGGGTGTGGCGGTCGTTCCTTATAATCCACTCGCCGGCGGCTTGCTCACCGGCAAGCACGCCAAGGCGAGCGGGCCCCTCGCCGGCACGCGTTTCGACAAGAACCCCCTCTACTTGAACCGCTACTGGCACGACGATTATTTCGCTGCCGTCGAGGATCTTCGCCTCATCGCGCAGGAGGCGGGAAAGACTCTAGTCGAGCTGGCGTTGCAATGGGTGCTCGCGCAGCCGCAAGTGGATTCGGTCATCCTGGGCGCCTCGCGCATGGAACAACTGGAAGAAAATCTGAAGGCGTGCGAATCCGGCACGCTCGATGCGGAAACGCTCAGCCGTTGCGACGCCGTCTGGAAGCGCCTGCGCGGCATCACGCCGAAATACAACCGATAGGCGGTAGCGCAGGGCTCGTTGTTCAGCCCTGCGGCTCTGTCGCGGTGCAACGAAGCGCCGCAACGCTGAAAAGCGAGCGTGGCGCTACAGGTGGCTTCAGGCCCTCTCCCGCCGGGAGAGGGTGGCCCGACTTGTCGGGCCGCGTGAGGGCAAAGATGCGAAACATTATCCAGAAACTAACTGTTTTGATCCTAGGTGTCCACGCGACGATTACCATCGCGGCTGCTCAAACGGCGCCCGAACCGGCACCCGTCCGGCCCGTGCACACCTTCTCCATCGTGGCCCGTGATCCGTCGACAGGAGAAATGGGTGTGGCGGTGCAATCGCACTGGTTCGCGGTGGGACCCATCGTGCCCTGGGCGGATGCGGGCGTGGGCGTGGTGGCCACGCAATCGCTGGTGGATCCGGCCTATGGCCCGCTGGGGCTCGCCCTGATGCGGGCGGGCAAGAGCGCCCCCGACGCGCTGAGGTCGCTTCTGGCTGGCGACGAGGGGCGCGACGTGCGCCAGGTGGCGATGATGGACGCCCAGGGCCGAGTCGCCGCGCACACGGGAAGCAAATCGATTCAAGCGGCGGGGCACATCGTGGGCCGGGATTACTCGGTGCAGGCCAATTTGATGCTGAACGACCAGGTGTGGCCCGCCATGGCGCGCGCCTTTGAAGCGACGCCGGGCGATTTGGCGGACCGGATGCTTGCGGCCCTCGATGCGGCGCAGGCCGCGGGCGGAGACATCCGCGGCCAGCAATCCGCAGCTCTGATCATCGTCCGGGCAAAGTCCACCGGCCGGCCCTGGGCCGACCGCCTCTTCGATCTGCGCGTGGATGACAGTCCCGAACCGCTGCGCGAACTGCGCCGACTGGTCAATCTGCAGCGCGCCTATCACCACATGAACGCTGGCGATGTGGCCATGGAGAAGCAGGACGCAGATGCCGCGAAGCGTGAATACGGCGCTGCGGCCGAACTCGCCCCCGACAATGTGGAGATTGTTTTCTGGCACGCCGTGGCGCTGGCCAACAAGGGTCAGGTGGAGGAATCGCTGCCGCTCTTCCGTCGCGTGTTCGCGAAAGATCCCAACTGGGTCACGCTCACGCCGCGACTGGTCAAGTCCGGCCTGCTCGTAGATGATCCCAAGGTGCTTGAGCGGATTCTTGCAGTGGGAAAAGCGAAGCCCTAGTGTGGTGCGTCTAACGGTTCCGTACCGTGGCGGCTGTCCTTCGTGATTTCGGCCGAGCGGGACGTCGCGTCGCCCTTCAGGGCGACACGAACGGGAGGCGGCTTGAAGGCCGCCGCGAC
>CAZHKT010000237.1:0-2906 GCA_964533045.1 uncultured Acidobacteriota bacterium
GACCCAGCGACTGGTGGCAGGCCGCGTCACCAACCGAAATGGCGAACCGATTCCGGGCGCCACGGTGCACATCACCAACAACGCCGGGCTTCCTCCGCGCATGGTCCAGACTGACTCCCGAGGGGAATTCCGCGAGGACTTTACGTTCTATGAAGAGAGTGAGGCGGCCAAGCATTTCACGGTCTCACTGCGCGTCACGCGCAAAGGGTTTCAGGAGGCCTATCGGTTTGTGGAGGTGGAATCATCCGTCACCGTCCGTGCCATTCCGGTGACGCTCCGCGCGGTGCAGCCGGACGATCCCTCGCTGCTTTCGCCGAGGGAACTGATCCGAGGACTGGCCCCGCGTCTGCGGAATCTCACTGCCCAGGATGGAATCAATCCCAACAATGAAAGGTTCTACGTTCGCGGCGTGCAGGAGTTCCTGGAACGCTCGCGCCCGGATCGGGCGGTACCTTTGCTGATGAGGGCGGCGCGGCTCAACTCCTCCTGCCTCAAATGCCGGACCATGCTGGCGCTAGCGGCCCTTGGCTGGGGCGATTGGGACACGGCGCGTGACGAACTGAGGGAATCGGTCAACGCATTGATCGAAAACCAGCAACTCGCGCGGCCCGAACCGCTTATCGCTTACGGCGTGGTGGTGAGTTGGGATCGCAACCCGGACAAGGCCAGCGCCTACTTCGGCGAAGCACTCAACATCGCGCCCCATGATCCGCTGGCGCTTCAAGAACTGGGCCGCGCCCTCTGCCAGAGTTTGAACTGGGACGCGGGAAGCGACGCCTTGAGCAGGGCCCTTGACGCGGGGGCGGGCCCCGAGGCACGGCTCCTCTACGCCGAGTCACTCATGTGGACGGGAACACTTGAGGAGGCCAGCGCGCAGCTCAACCAGTACCTGGCCGGGACAGATCTAAAGAAAGCCCCGCCCCAGGCCCGCGCCCTCGCGGCGCGCCTTCGGGAACGCAAGAAGGACGAGGCGGCCCTTCGAGCCTCGGACGCCCGGGCCAGGTCACGTGGCGCGCCCGTGATTGATTATCTCCGTCAGCCTCCCACCAATCTCCCGGATTTGGAACGGTGGGCCGACCAGGCCCCGCTGGCGGGAATCCTCGAAGCGGCAGGCCGGAACGTGGCAGAATTCTTCCGTAGCCTGCCCAACGTCTCGTCCGCCGAGGGCGTTCACCAGGAAAAGCTGAATCGAGAAGGCAAGCCAGAAATTTCACGCGACCAGAAATTCCGCTACCTCTGCATGACGCCGGCCGAACGCTGGGGCCCCTCCATTGAAGAGTACCGCTCTGACGAACGGGGCAACGAGGTTCATCCCGGCGGCCTGACGGAAGGGTTCATGCTGACGGCAGGCTTCGCCTCCGCTTCTCTGGTCTTCCACCCCACCTACCAGAACGGAAGCGACTTCCGCCTGCTGGGACGCCAGAAGCTGAACGGACGTGACACCTACGTCGTGGCCTTCGCGCAGGTGCCGGCCCGCTCGCGCATCTTCGGAACATTTCAGAACGACCGGAATATCACCACGACCCACAAGCAGGGTGTGGCTTGGATCGACGCGAAAAGCTACCAGATCCTCCGCCTCCAATCGGACCTGTTGAAACCCCTGCCCCAGGTCAAGCTGGAAAGAATCACAACGGAAATCGATTTCGGCGAGGTCCACTTCCAGCAGGCGGAGCAAGACTTCTGGCTGCCCCTCCAAGTCAGTGTCACGCTCGATTGGAACGGCAAAGTTCTGCGCAACCAGCACACCTATGGCGATTTCAGGGTGTTCAAAGTGGATTCCACGGTAAAGCTCGGCGGCGTCAAGGACCCGGAGCGAATCATCGAAGTCCCCTCCGACTCCGCGCCCTTGGTGCCGGCGTCCACCTCAGCCGCGCCCCCCGTTCCGGAAGACAAAACTAACTAGGCCTACTGAGCTGGCCCTGACCCATGCAGCTCGAGGGCTGTGACATGCCCAAGAACTCTCGGCTGGGCAACGATGCCAATTGCCCCCCTGCCCAGAGTCCGGCCAAAACGGCACGCACCACCGACGATGTGCCATCGCCCGGTCTAGAGGATGGATCTCCAGGCGTAAGTATCGGCGGAGTCTTTGGTGCAAACCTCGACTGCGTCCGCCTGACCTGGTGTGCCTTGCGTCACCCAGAACGTCCCGCGCGCAGACGCATCGCAGGCAGGCTTCGCCTTACTGGTAAAGTTGACGAACCGAAGCCCTCCGTTGACTTCCAGTTCGCGGCCTGCAGTATCCCCGCCGAGGATCCAAACCTTGCCGGCGGTCCAGACCTTTCCGGTCGCATCCACGGAGAACTTGGAGACGCCATCGTCATCAGTCTCATCCGCTGCAACCCTCCCGTCGAAAAGCATGCCCTGAGTGCGAAGGAAACTCCCCACTCCAATGCACTGTGCATTTTGCTCGCACCAGCCCACCACCCCCGCGCCGGGATTCGGACCGATGCTCACTCCCCCGACGCCGATTCCGCCCGTGTTGACCCCTGCCACCCCAGCGGCATCGTTGGTCTGGGCAGTCCCCAGCACGCCGTACGCGTAACCGTCGGTCGTAGTCGAGTCGCCACGGATCGCGGCGGGGGAGTAGTTCCCCACAGTCCAGTCACCAGCGGCTGACCCGTTCTGGACGGCGTAGATAACCGCGGTGTTTTGCGCCGTATCAGAAGCTACCGCCGCCACGTTGCCGGTGATGCTCTGGTTGCCCACGAAGATGTTTGAACCTACGGTAGCGAAGCTCGCCGCGTGCAACCCATCCACCAGGTCGGCGTTGAGATTCGGAACCAGTGTGGTGGAATTGACCGCCAGCGGAGGCGTTCCCGTCGAGACGCTGGAGATGAATCGGCTCCCCGCAACGTTGCCGCTGCCGTCCACGCTGAATTTCTCGACCAGGCCGGTGGTGCGGCCGG
>CAZHKT010000238.1:0-2883 GCA_964533045.1 uncultured Acidobacteriota bacterium
CACGGGCGACATGGTCGATAACGGCCAGCACCTTCTGATGGGCTGCTATCACACCACGCTGCGATTCCTCAGGGAAATCGGAACGCTTGAGCGGATCGCTATCCAGCCCAGCCTCAAAATGGATTTCGTAGATGTCCACGGCAGACACACGACACTGGAATGCCCGAAGCTTGCTGCGCCGTGGCACGTCATCGCTGGCGTCTTGCGCTCGAATGCCTTCGGGTGGAGCGAGAAAGTGCAAATCGCGCGTCTCGGTCGTGCCATCAAGCGGCAGGCAAGCTCGTCCGCCTTGACCGCGATGACGGTGGAGGATTGGCTGACGGGCCAGGGCCAGTCGGAGAGGGCCAAGCGGGGGTTTTGGGACCTGCTTTCCATTGCGGCGCTGAACGAAGACCCCAGGAGAGCCTCCGCCGCCGTCTTTGCGCGCGTCCTCCAGCGCGCGCTTTTCACCTCCTCGACTGATTCATGTTTGGCGCTTCCCCGGGCGGGCCTCAGCGAGTGCTACACGGAGGCGGCGAAGAACTACATCGAGGCCCGCGGTGGAACGGTCGAAGTGGGCTGTCGCGTGGAGTCCCTCATCGCGGGGGAGGGCGTGTGTTACGGGGTGCAGTGCTCGCCGGCGAAGCAGATTCTTGCGCCAGTGGCGGTCCTGGCCGTTCCCTGGCACGAAGCCGTCAAACTCCTCCCGCCGAATTGGCTGCGGGACGAACCCTATTTCACCAACATTCTGGCGCTGAGCCCGGCGCCGATTATTTCGATCCATATCTGGTTTGACCGCGCTATCACCGCTTTGGATTTCGCGGGGCTGCGCGGAACCACGATTCAATGGCTTTTCAATCGGGCCCGACTCGCATCGAGCACAGGCCATTGTTACTCCCTGGTGTTGAGCGGCGCACACGAGCATGTCGCCAAGCCCAAGGACGAGCTCCTGAAGGTGGCGCTCGAGGACCTGGCGAAGTTGTTTCCGGTGTCGCGCGCCGCGAAGGTGCTCCACTCGCTGGTCATCAAGGAGCGGCATGCGACGTTTTCGCCGGGCGTGGGGATCGACGGGCTGCGGCCCGCGGCGCGAAGCCCAATTCGCGGCCTCTATCTTGCCGGCGATTGGACCGCGACGGGTCTGCCCGCAACCATTGAGGGCGCGGTGCAGAGCGGATACACTGCCGCGGAGCTTATTCTGAAAGAGCAGTAGAGGAACGGACATGGAGGGGCGGATGCGCCAGAAGATCTTATGGACTGCGGTGATCCGGTTCGCCTTGGTTTGGGGGGCGGTCTCGCTTCCGTGCGCGGACGTTGCGGACGGGGCCGGCAGGAAGCAAGACATTCCGGCCGATGTGCGTCTCCAGAAGGCTTACCGCTTCGAACGCGCCGGCTGGGTTTACGTGCATCTGCAGGGTTCGCCCAGCGCCATCGGTTATCAGCATGGCTTTCTGCTCGCGCCGGAAATTGCCGCGGCCTTTCGAGCCGTCCAGTTGAGTACGGCGCACAGCACGCAGCGCGACTGGGAGTTCTACCGCAAGGCCGCGCGCGAAATGCTCTGGCCGAAGATCGATGCCGAGTATCAGGCCGAGCTCACCGGCATTGCCGAGGGCCTGAAGGCGCGCGGCATGAACATGGACGTGGACGACGTTGTGGCGCTAAACGCTTTCGAAGAATTGCCCTATTACTACGTCCCTTGGCTGGACCAGCGCGACAAGCGCGCCGCCGCCCCGCCGATCCTTGCGCCCGGAAATTGCAGCGCCTTTGTGGCTACTGGCAGCTACACGCGCGGCGGCCAGATCGTGATGGCGCACAACGCCTGGACCAGCTACCTCCTGGGCGAGCACTGGCGAATCGTGTTCGACATTATGCCGGAGAAGGGCCACCGCATCTTCATGGACGGCTTCCCGGGCGTGATTGCAAGCGACGACGATTTCGGGGTGAATTCGGCGGGGCTCATGATCACGGAGACGACCATCAGTCAGTTTCGCGGCTGGAATCCGGAGGGCCGCGCCGAATTCGTGCGCGCGCGCCAGGCCATGCAATACGCCAGCTCGATTGACGATTACGTGCGCATCATGCTCGATGGCAACAATGGAGGTTACGCCAACGACTGGCTGCTGGGCGACCGCAAGACGGGCGAAATCGCCCGCTTCGAACTGGGCTTGAAACACCACAGCGTGGAACGAACCAAGGACGGATACTTTGTCGGGTCTAACTTCGCCAGCGACCCCAGGGTCCTCAGGGACGAAACTGATTTTGATCCCAACCATCCTGCTTCTTCGCCCAACGCGCGGCGCGCGCGCTGGGAGCAGTTAATGGAAGAGAACAAGGGGAAGATTGACGTCACCATGGCGGAAGGTTTCCTGAGCGACCACTACGACAGCTTTGCCAAGAAGGACGAGCCCAACGAGCGCAGCCTGTGCGGACACCTCGAGTTTTCGCCGCGGGGCGAGGCGGTCTGGGGGGATCCGCCCTTTGCCGCGGTGGGCGCGGTGCAGGGCAAGGTTACCGACAGCCGCCTGACCCGTGCCATGAGTTTTCGGGCGCGCTACGGACATCCGTGCGGCAATGATTTCCGGGTTGACCCGTATCTGGCCGCCCACCCGGAGTTCAACTGGCAGAAGGGCGTGCTGACCGACATGATCGCCGGCCCCTGGACGCTCTTTCGTTCCGGCGACCGGAACTAGTGTGGTGCGTCGCAGAAAACTATTCCATCGCGGGGCACCTCGTAGCGGCGGCTTCCAGGCCGCCACCCGTCCGTGTCGCCCTGAAGGGCGACGCGACGTCCCGCTCGGCCGAAACCACGAAGGACATCCGCCATTGTAAGGAACCGTTCGACGCACCATACTCGCTAGGCTGTAACATTTCGTGTTGAAAATTGAGTTGGAAAGAGAGAGGGTGTCT
>CAZHKT010000239.1:0-2873 GCA_964533045.1 uncultured Acidobacteriota bacterium
CCGCAATCGCCCGCGTGCATATGGTTGGTGGTCTCTCGCCGCTGGATTGGGAACGAGCAATCCAGCACGGCCACGTCGGCCTTCCGGCAGAGTTGGATCAGGCTTTTGCAGTACATCGAATCCCCTGAGTAGGCCAGCACCTTCCTTCCATACTCGATCCGGTACCCCAGACAATGCAGCCGCTTGCTGTGCTCCACCGTGCGGGCCGTGATGCGGGTCCTGCCGATCGTGAACGTCTGGTCCTTGACATCCCGAATCGCCGTCTTGAACCGGGCGGCGCTGAAGCCGGGAAAGTTCTTCAGCATGATACCGAAGAGCTTCCTGGTCCCGCGCGGACCGATGATTGTGAGACCGGGCCGTTTCCCGATAAATTTCGAGTAGAACACCGCGTCGAAGAAAAAATGCACGAAATCGGCGAAGTGGTCGGCGTGGAAGTGTGAAAAGAGAATGTGGCGTATCTTGTGCCGGTCGACGCCGGCCTTCATCAGATTCTTGAGTGTGCGGGGGCCGAAGTCGAACAGGAGCAAGTGGTCGGTCTTGACAAGATAGCCGGCCGCGGCGCGGGTGGGATGAACGTTGGTGCCGGAGCCGAGAATCGTCAGCTTCATAAAGACCGTGACGAGTGACGGGTGACGAGTGACTGGCACCGGAAGCAAGAAACCGTGTGGTCGTTGACCATGCCGACTGCCTGCATGAAGGCGTAGCAGATGGTGGAGCCGACAAAGGTAAATCCGCGCTTCTTTAGATCTTTGCTCATGGCGTCGGATTCGGCGGTCCGGGCGGGAATCTGTTTCAGCGACCGCCAGGCGTTTCTCTTGGGCTTGCCGCCGACGAATTGCCAGATGTACCGGTTGAAGCTGCCGAATTCCTTCTGGACGGCGAGATAGGCCTTGGCGTTCTGGATCGTGGACTTGATCTTCAGCCGATTGCGAATAATGCCGGGGTTAGCGAGCAACTGCTTTGCCTTATTGGGAGTGTACCGGGCGATCTTTCCGGCATCGAAGTTGTCGAATGCCTTTCGGTAGGCCCGGCGTTTTTTCAGGACTGTCTCCCAGCTCAAGCCGGCCTGGGCTCCTTCGAGAATGAGAAATTCAAACAGCCTCCGGTCCTTGTAGACCGGCACGCCCCATTCTGTGTCGTGATAGCGGATCATCAGATCGCTGACAGCCCACTCGCAGCGGCACTTGCCAGAAGTGGACATCGTCAGGCGAGCTTCGACTTCTGACCCCAACGTCCCGCGAAGACAAATTCGCCGATCGATTTTCTGGTCCGCGTGGCCAGTTCACGCTGGCGCAGCTTGTCGGGGAGTTGCTCGGGCGTGCCTGGATAGCCCAGCGCGATGCCCGTCACCGGCTCGTGCGAATCGGGAATCTGGTAGATCTCGCGGATTTTATCCGGCAGGATGCCGGCCATCTGGTGCACGAAGAGGCCCAGGGCTGTGGCCTGGACGGAGAGGCTCATCACCGCCTGTCCGACGTCGTACCAGGCATGGGCATTGGGATCGTTGTCCCGGTCGAGCTTCCCGGCCACGGAAACCATCAGCACCGGCGCGTCCTTCGCCCAGACTTGGTTGCCTTCAACAAGACAACTCAGCATGCGGGCGAATTCCTGCTGGTCGTCCTTGGTCGCCACGAGAAAACTCCACGGTTGCTGGTTGGCGCTTGAGGGGGCCCAGCGGGCTGCCTCCCAGAGGCTCTTGAGAATATCCGGCGCAACCGGGCGGTCCGCGAAGGCGCGGGGGCTCCAGCGTCTGGCGAGCAGGTCATGAATCTGGTGCGCGGTCTCAGCGGGTTTTTGCATCGGAACCCTCCTTGAAGCTATCCCGGATGCGGAGTAGCAGCGTCCGCATCTGTTCGACGTCCTTCTGAGTCAGTGCCCGCTCGAAAAACGGACGGATGTGGGCGATGTGGGCGGCGAAGACCTTGCGGAACAGGGCTTCGCCCTTTTCCGTCAGCTTGATCTTCGTGCAACGCCGGTCGCCGGCAACGGCTTCCCGCTTGATCAGTCCCTTGGCGACCAGCCGGTCCAGCACGCCGGTCAACGTGCCCTTGGTGACCAGTGTGGCATCGGAGAGCTCGGCGCAGGTCATGCCGTCCGTGTCGCCCAGCGTGGCGATGACGTCGAACTGCGACGGGGTCAGCTTCAGGGACTTGATGTGCCGGCTGTCCTCCCGCCAGAAGGCCAGATAGGCTTCGACCAGCGGCCGGAGTATTTTGAGATAGGGGTCGTCTTTGAGATGGGGCAATTCCATGGAAGGATAATAGTCCTAGTTAGAATTACATGTCAACGTCGGTGGTTCGTTGACGGGGTGCGTGCCGCCACCTATGATGCGGCATGATGATGCGCCATGCGCAACAGGGTCAGGTCAATCCGACGATCGCGCTCCTGCTCGTTGGCCTCGTCGTCGCCTGTGTCTGGGTCTGGAAGCGCCTCTCCCCGGAGATGCAGGATCAGATCGTCGAGCAGGCGGTGCCGCTGGCGGCGCTGGCGGCGGTCGTGCTGACCGTCGCCTGGATGCTCGTTCGCAAGGTGCGCCGGAGCCGGCACGTTCGGCGGGAGCGGGAGAAGCTGCTGGCCAGGTTTGAGCGGGAGACTGCGCCGGAAAAGCGCTTTGATCTGGCCTGCGCGCTGGTCGAGCTGAACGACTACCGCCCGGAGGGACTGGAAGCGGTTGCGAAAGACCTGCTCGCGATTTTCAGCCGGGCGCTGAAGACCGCCGTGGGCGACAAGCAGCACCGGACGCGCGGCATGGCCGCCAGCTATCTCAGCGTGGTGCAGGACCCGTCGGTCGTGCCCATCCTGATGCAGGCACTCGACGACGACCATTGGTGGGTGCGGTCGCAGGCGGCGCTGGGGCTGGGGCGGATGAGGGC
>CAZHKT010000240.1:0-2815 GCA_964533045.1 uncultured Acidobacteriota bacterium
GCCAGATCGATGGTGAACAATGAACAAGGTGGCGACCTGAAGGTCGCCGCTACAACCCGCCAGACCGATGGCGACCACGGCGGCTTTTCGTAGCGGCGGGCTTCAGCCCGCCAGATCGATGGTGAACAATGAACAAGGTGGCGACCTGAAGGTCGCCGCTACAATGCCTGCCGGAGAGTTATCGCACAGACTCCGAAGTGCGGGGGTCCAGGGTCAGACACGCCCATCCCCTCCGGCGTCTTTTGCTATAGTGGGGTTCGTGTTCCGGCGTCTTGCCATCGCAGGCGTGGCGGTGGTCGTGGTTTTTGCCGCGGCGCGCGCCCAGGAGCGCCCCCTCGGTTTCGAGACCGGCCGGGTCATCCCCCAGGTCGTGGCGGTCAGCGACAGCCGGCATTCCTTCGCGCTCTACCTGCCCTCCAACTATTCTCCCTCTCGAAAATGGCCGGTGCTGTTTGCCTTTGACCCGGGCGCGCGCGGCAATATCCCGGTGGAGCGCTACAAGGAGGCGGCGGAGAAATACGGCTACATCGTGATGGGCTCGAACAACTCGCGTAACGGTCCGGTGCCGGTGCAGTACGAGGCCATGCGCGCCCTCTACAGTGACGCGCGGCAGCGGTTTTCCATTGACGCGAAGCGGCTCTACTCCACCGGCTTTTCCGGCGCGGCGCGCGTGGCCACGCAGATGGGGCTGAGCCTGAGAGGGCTTTCAGGAGCCATCATCGCGGGAGGAGGCTTTCCCCAGACCGCCCGACCTTCGTCGGATGTGGGCTTCACCCTTTACGGCATGGCGGGCGAAGCGGATCTGAATTTCAACGAAATGCTCCGCCTGCACCGCGAGTTCACCCGGCTGGGAATTGCCAATCATTTCGAAGTGCTGCCGGGCAGGCACGAATGGCCATCGGGCGAAATCCTGACGGAAGGGATCGAGTGGATGGAGCTTCAAGCCATGCGCGCCGGCACGCGCGAGCGCGATGCGGCGTGGATTGCCTCGAACCTTGCGGCGAGAACGGAGAAGGCCAGGGCATTCGAAGCGAAGGGGGCGCTCGTCGCGGCTTTCCGGAAGTTTGAGGATATTGCGAAAGACTTCGAAGGCCTTGCGGATGTGAAGGAGGTCCAAGCGCAGGCAGCGCGGCTCCAAGCCAGGCCCGAGTTCGCCAGGGCGCTTAAGGATACGGAAAAGCGCGAAAAGCGAATGGAGGAGCGCGACGAGGCGCAGTCGGCCAGGCTCATGGATGTCACCTACTTCATTTTCTCCTTGGGTGGCGTCCAATACTCGGAAGGCCGCGCCGAGGTGACGCCCCCGACCGGGCCTTCTTCGAGCGGTCCGGAGGGGGAGGTCAATCCGTCATGGCGCCGTGAAGCGGGCGAGGGAGCTCCGGCCGATTCCATGGCTCTGGAAAAAATGGTGGCGGGGCTGGCCATCTCCGATCTGAAATCCATCATCGCGAAGAAGCCCGGTACCGACGCGGCCATCCTGGCCGAGCGGCAGCGCTCGCGCATCTTCATCAGTATGTTTGAGAACGCACGCATGCTGATCGAGTTGAAGAGATATTCCCAGGCCATCATGTGCCTGGAGATTTCCGCGGCCGCCGTGCCCGAGGAAAGCCCTTACCTGGATTTTCAACTGGCGCGCGCGCGGGCACTGAATCAGCAAAAGAGCGCGGCGCTCAAGTCGCTCACATCGGCCGCCAACAAGGGTTTCGACCGGCCGGAAATGATCGAAAAGGACGAAGCCTTTGAGTTGCTGCGGGGCACTCCGGAATACGCCGCGGCGCTGGAGAAGATTCGCGCCAGGGCGGCCGCGCGACGGCCCTGATCTCAGGTTCAACTTGGACGCTGTTTCGGCGGCGGTGACGGCCAGGTGGGCCGCGAGCGCCGAATGCACACTTCCGAAAAAAAGTTGCGAAGAAGTGTTGACAACGGCACCCAGGTGGTCTATATTATGAAATTGCTCTGCAAGGATAATATCCCACAGAGTTGTCGGCGGTAAGGAGCCGAGCCAGATACGAGGGCGCGACGCCTCACTGTCGATCCCACCCCATGTTTGGGGGTTCCGACCGGTCGGAACAAACCGTTCTTTGACAATTGAGTTGAGCAAGCCACGTCAATGCACAAAGATCTTCGGCAGATCGCGTGCAAGCTGAGCGACTGATCCCGGTTAATGATCGGGGTCAATCTTCTCCTGAACCGCTCTGCGGAACAGGGGAAACTCACAAGATCAGTCCCGCGGCAAGCGCGCGGGACTAGCCGATTTCAAACGAGAGTTTGATCCTGGCTCAGAATCAACGCTGGCGGCGTGCCTAACACATGCAAGTCGAACGAGAAAGTCCCCGCAAGGGGATGAGTAAAGTGGCGACCGGGTGAGTAACACGTGGCCAACCTACCCTCGAGCGGGGGATAACCTGGGGAAACTCGGGCTAATACCGCATAACATCCTGGCGACACAAGTCGCCGGGATCAAAGGCCCGCAAGGGTCACTGGAGGAGGGGGCTGCGGCCGATTAGCTAGATGGCGGGGTAATGGCCCACCATGGCGATGATCGGTAGCCGGCCTGAGAGGGCGCACGGTCACACTGGCACTGAAACACGGGCCAGACTCCTACGGGAGGCAGCAGTGGGGAATTTTGCACAATGCCCGAAAGGGTGATGCAGCAACGCCGCGTGAGGGATGAAGGCCTTCGGGTCGTAAACCTCTTTCGACTGGGAAAAACGGGCTGGCGAAGAGCCAGTTCTGATGGTACCGGTGGAAGAAGCCCCGGCCAACTACGTGCCAGCAGCCGCGGTAATACGTAGGGGGCGAGCGTTGTTCGGAATTA
>CAZHKT010000241.1:0-2812 GCA_964533045.1 uncultured Acidobacteriota bacterium
GTGATTGGCGCCCAAAACCGCCGGACATGACCATCAAGTTGGCGGACTGATGGCCAAGCCACTCCGAGCAGGATCGCCCCCAACGTCACCAGCCCGGCCGCCGCCCAAACTACCCGGGCCCTTCGGCCTAATTGAGCCCCGTTTTTCTCCGCCTCTCCCGTATTCCACTCAAACTCGGGAAGGTACGTCCCAGCGAGGAGCCGGATCCGCACGCCTCCCTCCGGCCGCGTGGACTCCCACTGCCTCAGACGCCGCCGCACTTCCAGGGCTGAGACGCGCACTATGGAGTCCCTTTCCGAATCGTATTGCACCCCCCTCCCAAATACTTCCTCTGCAACCACTCGCTCCTTGAGCGATGATTCACCGTCCAGCGCCTTGTGCACCACGTATTTAAGGAACGCCGTACATCGTGGGCTCCCTCTAAACGAGTGGCTTGCCAGGATCCGATCAAGCTCGGCTAGCACTCGCTCTCGTTGCTCGGGCGTGATCGTTCGGCCAGTAGCAGCGCGTTCTCGCATTGCTGGTTTCTCTGCGCAAAAGGATTATACACCACGCAACTTCCCGTTAAGATCCGGCTAACGGAAGGCCAAGGAATCCTCCAAGTAATTGATATTCAATCACTTGTTCTCTATTAGCGGTTTCTGACAGCTCGAACCTTGAAGCTGTCCGGACAAGCGCGTATGGTTCGGAACAGAGCAACGTCTGCTATCTGGCTTCGAGGTTTGAACATGAAATCTCTTATATGCCTGCTGCTGCTTGCCCCCATTGGCCCGTTATCGGTCGCCCAAACAGCCTCCATGACGGGGCGCGTTCTCGACTCTTCCCGCGCGGTCGTCCCAGAAGCCGCCATCACGGCCACTGCCCTTGACAGCGGCGCCGTCATGCGCACGTTCACCGATCAAGAAGGGTACTACTCGCTTCCGGCTCTGCAGCCAGGAGGTTATTCACTCTCTTGCGCCCGGTCCGGATTTAAAACCGCTACCGTCCGAGTGGACCTCGCGGTCCAGCAGGTCGGACGCCTGGACTTTGAGCTTGAGATCGGCGCCGTTCAGGAATCCGTCACCGTTTCCGGCGCTGCGATCCTCCTGGAAAGCGAGCGTGCCACGACAGGCCAGGTTGTCGGTTCCCGCCAGATTGCCGAACTCCCGCTCCTCGGACGCAATCCTTACGCCCTTGCTATCCTCGTGCCGGGAGTGCGCCCCTCCTCGGGCGTGAATAACCTCCCAGTCGATGTCATCAGCACCGCATCTACTTCAATCAACGGGGCCCGCGGCACGCAGAATGAGTATTTACTCGATGGTGCGCCCAACACCGCGGTTCAGCAGAACCAGCCCATCATCTACGCCAATCCCGATTCAGTCCAGGAGTTCAAGGTTGAGACGAATTCCTTCAGCGCTGAATATGGCCGGGCAGCCGGAGGAATCTTTAACGTCATCACCAAGTCGGGAACGAATTCGCCGCACTTTTCCGTCTATGAGTTCTTCCGCAACGACAAGCTGAACGCAAACGATTTCTTCGCCAATCGCGCGGGCCGGGCGCGGCCTCCATTCAGGTTTAATCAGTTCGGCGGATCAGCAGGCGCTCCGGTAATGCTGCCAAAGATCTATGACGGCCGGAACAGGACCTTCTTCTTCTTCAATACCGAGCTCGTTCGCTTCGCCCAGGGCATCACCTATCTCGGAACGGTGCCGAATCCGGATCAACTATCGGGAGACTTCTCACAGACCCGAAATGCAGCCGGTCAGGTAATTCAAATCTACGACCCCCTCAACACAGCTACTGGGCCATCAGGCGCTCTCGTCCGGGTTCCCTTCGCCGGCAACAGGATCCCTTCCTCCCGCTTCGACCCGGTTGCGGTCAACATGGCCCGCTACTGGCCGGCTCCAAACACCGGGGGCGACCCAGTCACGCGCGTCAATAACTTCGCCCGCACCGATGCCAATATCGTCGAGAAGAACAGTTGGAGCCTCCGTCTCGATCATTCATTCAGCGATCGAAATCGCCTCTTCGGCCGGTATTCGTATGACCGCACACCATTCCTTAGGGCCAAGGTCTATGGTCCCGATTCCAAGGCCGATCCCGCCGCGGGGAATCAGGTCTTCCTTCGATATAACGCCGTCGTTGAAGATACTCATTCTTTCTCTCCGTCGCTTCTGGGGCAGTTCCGTTTTTCCTACTCCCGCCTTGGGAACAACCGGCGTCCGTCCAGCGACGGATTCGATATCACGTCGCTCGGTTTTCCCCCCTCGCTGGCGCCCCAATTGTCCGAGCCGTTCTCGTTTTCCCCCGTCGTGATTACTGGGTTTGGGATGACCGGTAGCATCGCAAATGTCGTGGTGGGCGGCACTCTCGGAAGCAGCGACCTGATTCGATGGGGCCTGAACAGCTACGGCTTTCAACCGGTCTTCACCAGTATTCTCTCCCGCCACACTCTTAAGTTCGGCGGTGATGTCCGCGTGATGCGCAGCAATTTCCAGCAACTCGGCGACCAGGGCAACAACTTCAGTTTCACCAATCAATGGACGCAGGGGCCCAATCCCAACATGGCCAGTTCGACTGCTGGCGCCGCCCTCGCCACATTCCTCCTCGGCGTCGCTGGAGGACAACGAACATTCGTGCCCGCGCTGTCCCATCAAATTCTCTACATGGCCGGATACGTCCAGGACGACTTCAAGGCCGCCGCGAATCTCACTGTCAACCTGGGCCTACGCTATGAATTCGAGAGTCCGCGAACCGACCGTTTTAATCAACTCACTAACTTCGGCTTTCGAGAGCCCGTCCCTTTGACCGCTCCGGGCCTCGACCTTCAGGG
>CAZHKT010000242.1:0-2809 GCA_964533045.1 uncultured Acidobacteriota bacterium
CCCATCGCTCAACGCTGCCAGGCCCACGAGCAGGGCAGCTGTCTCCTTCTCCAACCCGGCCTTCACATAGCTCCCATCGCCCCAGCCATACACAACTTCCAGGTCCTCCACGCATCGGGTTTGCCAGAGGGCTCAGTCTTCCTGCCATTTCTCCTTGAGCCGCGCCCCGGTCGAGCTCGCCAGCGGCGCGCCCTCCCCAAACAGCCCTCGCAGCGCCAGCTCAAAGTCCCCAGTGGACAGCCCGTGCACGTACAGCTCCGGAAGCAGCGTGCCGACTGCCTGGGTGCGTCGCATGAAGAGCGGGAGCACCGTGCTTTCAAACCGGGCCGTCAGATCGCGGACGCGCGGGCGTCGGACCGTCACCGTCCCACTCATCATCGAGAAGGCGCGTGGTTTATCGTAGCCATTTCGGCTCCCGGTTGGTGGATCGATCGGCGCCACCGCGCCACGGCGCTCGTGCCGGGCTCGGCCAAGAAACGTGGTCACTTCTTCCTCTAAGAGGTGTTGCAACTGGGCTTGAATCTGCCCCCGGGCCCACTGCTCCAGCGTCGCGTAACACACCGCGCTTGACTCCATGGCTGCAGTGCTGGTTCTCTGCTTCATGGTGGCGTATTCTTTCTCCTCCGCTCCAACGGAGGTGTGGTTGGTTGATGTCCAACCGAAAGGGTACGCCGCCCTCATCCTATTTCCACACCTAAAGATGGTACCTCAATTTTGAATTAATCAGACCTTCCTTAGGTGTTATCTCGGAACAGCCCGCAGAATTATGGAAACATTGTGATCTGTCTATCCGATAAGACTCCTTTGAGGGGAAAGGTGGTACTGCTGTAAGTTGATTTTTTATAAGTAGATTCATATAGTCATAGAATTAATAGTGAGCAATAACACAAGAACTTCCCCCCCCTGTGTCAGAATAGTTGTCGCGTCCCTCAGGTAGATTCTTAGAAACCAACGGGGGAGCGAGACGAGGTTGTGAATGAAGTATTCATTGGAACGCAAAGACGCCGTGTTGAAGAAGATGTTGCCGCCGCACAATCGTCCGATTGCGGCGTTGGCGGAGGAAGAGGGTATCTCCACCGCCACGCTGTATCTCTGGCGGACACAAGCTCGAGCCCAAGGCCACCTGTTGCCGGATGGCGCCACAGGGCCGGAGGGCTGGCGGGGGCGGGAGAAGTTGGCGGCCGTGATGGAGACCGCGAGGCTGAACGAGGCCGAACGGGCCGAGTACTGTCGGAAGCGCGGTCTGTATCCCGAGCAGATCATGGCCTGGCGGACCGCCTGTGAGCAGGCGACCGAAGGAGAGGCGGCCCGCAGCCGGACGATCCGGGAGCTGACGCCGGCGGACAAGCGGCGCATCAAGGACTTGGAGCGCGCGCTGGCCCGCAAGGAGAAGGCCCTGGCGGAAACGGCGGCCCTCCTGACGCTCCGAAAAAAAGCCCAGGCGATCTGGGGGGACGGCGAGGACGCATGATCAGCGCCTCAGATCGCCAACGCGCCATCGAGCTGATTACGGAGGCCCACCAGGCCGGGGCCCGCCGTCACCAAGCCTGCCAGCAGGTGGGGCTCACCCTGCGTACGATCCAGCGCTGGACGCGGCAGGGCACGCTACACACGGATGCGCGGCCAACCGCCGCCCGGCCGATTCCCCGAAATCGCCTGAGTCCCGAGGAACGGGCTCGGGTGTGGGCCGTGTGTCACGAGTCGGCCCATGCCCATCTGCCGCCGAGTCAGATCGTGCCACGACTGGCCGATCAGGGCCAATACCTCGCGTCGGAATCGACATTCTACCGACTTTTGCGGGAAGCCGACGCGCAGCACCATCGCGGACGGAGCCGCCCGCCCCAGCAAACTCGGCCCCCCGTGACGCATGCGGCCCACCAACCGGGGCAGGTCTGGTCGTGGGATATCACGTGGTTGCCGGGCCCGGCCAAGGGGCTGTTCTTCTACCTCTATCTGATCCTCGATCGCTACAGTCGCGAAATCGTTGGCTGGGAGATCTTCGAACAGGAATCCGGCGAGCATGCCGCGACGGTCGTGCACCGGGTGGTCGTGGCGGACGGACGGCTCCTGCAGCCGGTGGTCCTGCATGCCGACAACGGCAGCCCGATGAAAGGGGCAACGCTCCGCGCCACGCTGGAGCGCCTGGGGATCGTGGCCTCGTACAGTCGGCCACGGGTCAGTAATGACAATCCGTTCTCTGAAGCTCTCTTCCGGACCTGTACATACCGGCCGACATATCCCGCCCAGGGGGTTGCCACGCTGGAGGCCGCCCGTACGTGGGGCTTGGCGTTCGTGCGCTGGTACAACGACGAGCATCGCCACAGTGGCATCCAGTTTGTCACGCCGACCGCGCGGCATACCGGGCAAGACGCGGCGCTCCTCGCCGCTCGCCACAGGGTGTATGAGCAGGCCCGATGTCGCCACCCGGCGCGCTGGTCCCGTCAGACACGCAATTGGACACCGCTCGGCACGGTGTGGTTAAACCCAGAAACCTGCACCAAGGCAGAGGCGAGTCAGTAAGAATGTGGAGCGTATAGAGACGCGACAACTAGGTTGACAAACACCGTCTCGGATACTTCCTAAGAGGTGAAGAATGGATTGAGGAAAAGGAGACACATCCACTCTCAGAGAGGTCTTTGATTGGGTTAGACGAGAAAATCTGCGGCAAAGCGAACTAGGGCCTGTTCACACTACGGACCCTGTTTATGCGATACTGCGCCCATGGAACTCGCTGAGGCTCAGTATGGTCACATCGAGCGATGCTTGCCGACCCAACGCGGCAACGTGACGCGCGACAATCGGCAGGTGC
>CAZHKT010000243.1:0-2723 GCA_964533045.1 uncultured Acidobacteriota bacterium
AGTATACACGAAATGCTCCCTGATGTCACTATATTATGTAATTCTCTCTAGGTGTCTCGATGGCATGGATGGCGCAGTGGGTGGCTCGTCTCTTCAGCAGGCTGGATAGCCACCGTTACCTTGCTCAGCAGCCGCATTGGAGGATTGTGGGACTCCGCGATTTCAGCTTATTCTTCCGGAGGCTCCCCGATCTGATTCCATCTCCGTCACAGCTGTATATTGAAAACACCGATTTCTCGGCGGAGGTGGCGCAGTTCCTGAATCGGCACGCAGTGGTGAATCCCGCACGGACGGTCCAGCGAGGAACGATCCTGCCGAGACCCAGGTTCTTTCACGTTCCGGTCTCGGACGCGGTCATGGCCGGTCTTGCGGAGATTTCGGAAAGGCACGCTGAGGCCGAAGTGGCGGTTCATATGGTTGCGTATAATGATAGAGAGATCCTGCTGGAGTGGTACGACGCAGGGCTGGATCCGATCTTCCTTTCGAGAACATTCGCCGAAGCGACGGTGGCTGCGTTCTGCACGAAGACGGGAACGAAATATGATGAACAGATTTGACCCGGGGGATTGCCGTGAATGAATCACTGAAGGACAAAGTCGCAGTTGTCACGGGTGGCACGCGCGGCATCGGGTACTCGATTGGTGGGGCGCTGCTGGCTGAGGGCGCGAAGGTTTACATCTGCGGGCGCGACGCGGCGATGCTGAGGTTGGCGCTGGAACGCCTGGCGAGCGCCGGGCAGGATCGGGTGGACGGTCGTGTTGCCGACGTGCGTCGGTACCAAGACTGCCGGGCGCTGATCGGCGCCGCGGCGGAGCGGTTCGGCGGGCTCGATATCCTGGTGAACAACGCCGGCATCGGCATCTTCAAGCCGGTTGACCAGTTGACCCCCGGGGAATGGGATTCCATCATTGAGACCAACTTGTCCGGCGTCTTCTACTGCTGCCGCGAGGCGATTCCGTTGATGCGGCAGCGGGGCGGGGGATACATCTTCAACATTTCCAGCCTGGCAGGCGTGAACGCGTTTGCGGGCGGCAGTGCCTACAACGCGTCCAAGTTCGGCCTGAACGGTTTCAGCGAGGCCATGATGCAGGACATTCGTTACGACGGCATCCGGGTCAGCTACATCATGCCGGGCAGCGTGGATACCGACTTTAACCGCGCCCCGCAATTCCGCTCGCCGGAATCGGGTTGGAAATTGACGGGCGAGGACATTGCCAAGGCGGTCGTGGACCTCTACAAGTTCCCCAAGACGGCGCTCGCCAGCCGCATCGAGATGCGGCCCGCGCAGCCACCGCGGAAAAAATAGCGATTCCGTTCCCCGGCCAAACTCAATCCAGAGGTGCGTCTTTCAGCACGTCGTCCCAGTGCGCCTCGGTCATCTCCCAGCGGCGTTTTTCCTGCGCCTGGTGCTCGGCGGCGTTGGGGTACAGCGAGCGGGTGATTTCGGCTTCGCGCTGGCCCGCCAGTTCGTGCGCGGCGCTGTCACGCCAGACCATCACCACCTTGTAGTCCCAGGCCGGGGCGAGCGAGTGGTAGCGGCGCTCGTAAAGCTTCTCACTGAGCAGCAGGCCGGACTTCATGTGCTCACGCAGAATGGGATGGTGGTTCTTCTTGTAGAGGGCCAGCCACTCCTTTGCCGCGCCCGGCGCCAGCTTGTAGTAATACTCGACGGTCAGCGGCGCTGCCGCGGGCTGCTCTGCGTTCGCCGCCACTCCAGCCAAAAGGATTGCACCCATTGCCATCCCCACCTTTCTGAGTATTCGGTCCATACGTTCTCCTTCGCGCCCGGATGGGATTCGATTCTAGCGTGCCGAGGGCCCGGTGATTCACGGGCTCCATTTTAGCGGTGCAACTCGATGACGTCTTGATCTTCCAGCACGTAATCGCGATTCACCATTTGCCCCTCGAATTTGCCGTGGCCCCAGAGGCGCGCGTACTTGAGCTGTTCGACGAAGTCATGGTGCACCATGGCGGCCAGATCCACCAGGTGCGAGCCGCGACGCAGGACGTAGGGCGCCGTCTTTTCCAGCTTGTGCCCCGGCGCCTTCGTGTAAACGCGAATCAGTTCGAGCAGATGATAGACCGCGTGGCGCAACGCCTCCAGACCCTCGCCGGTTTCGGCGGAGACAGCCAGCACCTCCCAGCGCTCGCCGTAAAGCTCGCGCAGGATTTCCAGGCCGGCCTCCGCGCCCGCCAAGTCCCGCTTGTTCCCGACCAGCAGCGTCTTCTTTTGCATCCAGCCCGCGACCTCCGGCATCGCGCCGCGCCCGAGGTGAAGTTTCACCTTGGCCAGCTCGGCGAGCGTGGTCTCCAGGTCCTCGAGCAAATCCGGATCGTTCAGGTCCGCGACCAGCAGCGCGGCGTCGGCATTCCGAATAATCTGGTAGACCCACGACTCATGCACCTCGGGATGTACGGGCGGCAGGTCCACGAGCTGAATCTGGATGTCTTCAAACTGCATCATGCCAGGGTGAGGCGCGCGCGTGGTGAAAGGGTACTCGGCGACTTCCGGCGTCGCGTGGGTCAGGGCGCGCACCAGCGACGACTTGCCGCTGTTGGGCGGCCCCACCATCGCTACCTGCGCCGCGCCCGCCTTCTCCACGTCGTAAAGAAGGCCGGCACGGCTCGGCGGGCGCTTCGATTGCTCGGTGCGCAGCTTGGCCAGGCGGCGCTTGATGTCCGCCTGCATCTTCTCCGTCCCCTTGTGCTTGGGGATGGTGGCC
>CAZHKT010000244.1:0-2673 GCA_964533045.1 uncultured Acidobacteriota bacterium
AAGTATACACGAAATGCTCCCTGATGTCACTATATTATGTAATTCTCTCTAGGTCTCAGGACCCCGAAGGGCAGAGGGCGTTTCGAAATCGCCAGCGGCCGGTTTGATCATAACCGTTTTGTTTCCATAGAGATAGGTGTGGATAAAGGCGCTTTTTGAAGGATCGATCTGCGCGATATTCAGTGGACGGCGGCGGGAAATGCGTTCTGCGCCTCGAGGAACTTCACCGCTTCTGAGCTCCGGACGGCGACGGTCTCCAGGCGGTCAATTCCCTGCCGCTCTATAATCCCGACTACTTCCCCCGAGTCAATATAGACCGGACTGCCGCTGGCCCCGCGCCGGAGAGGGATGTCTAAGACCAACACCTCGGCGTGGGGCGATCCGGATCCATTGAGCGCCATGGATCTTAGGGCGACGACCCGACCCGAGTAGGTCTTCGTCTCCCACCGGAAGGAAGGGTGGCCGGTGACCCATACACGTGTCCCCACCGGAACCGGCTCCCGGCGGAGGCGAAACGGAACCAGTCTCCACTCGGCCGGCGGAGCAGAGTCAGTTCTGAGAATGGCAAGGTCGCGGTCTTCGTCTTTCGCGATCACGTCGCACGCAAGTGCTTCCGCGGCTCGCCCGTCGCCCGAGCCGAACTTGGCCACGATCTTTGCCCCCGGACTTGACGCCAGGCAGCGCCGCGCATCCTCCACCACGTGCGCGTTGGTCAGGATGAGACCCTCCGGGCTGATGAGGAAGCCCGTCGCGGCGCATTCCTGCTTCTTCTCCCCCGCGCCCGGCCCTATCGCCACCAGTTGCACGACAGCCCGCGCCGGGTCAAACGGAGATGGCGCGTCCTCTGGCAAAGCCATTAGCTGAAGGTAAAAGGCGAACGGCAAGCAGCAAAAGACCAAACGGACGTTCGCAAGTGGGGTAGGACGGTTCTTGAATTTCGATTCTCGAGTTTCGCGCACGCCCATTGCCTTCCAATTCTCTTCTTCCGTTACCAATCTTGTACGCTTCCGTCCAGTCGCCGCGCGGTGGGCAGGTAAGCGCGTTTGTAGGGGTATTTCTTTGCCGCCTCTTCGTTGACGTCGGTGCCGAGTCCGGGGGCTTCGGAGACGTTCAAATAGCCGGCTTTGAACGTGGGCGCGCCGGGGAGAACTTCCTGCGTCTGCTCCGGCCAGGAAACCGTTTCCTGGACGCCGAAATTGGGAATGGCGAGGTCCAGGTGCACGCTTGCGGCGTGGGTGGGCGGGCCGACGTCGGCCGGGCCGTGCCACGCCGTTTTGACGTGGAACGCTTCGGCAAGCGCGGCCACCTTGCGCGCGTTCGAAATGCCGCCGATGTGTCCGAGGTCACAGCGGATGAAATCGATGAGTTGCTCTGAAATAAGCGGCACGCAGTCCCACAGCGAATTGAAAAGTTCGCCCATGGCGAGCGGCGTCGTCGAAGCCTGCCGGATGACGCGGAAGCTTTCCTTGTGCTCGGGGCGCAGAAGGTCTTCGAGGAAAAAGAGGTGGTATGGCTCAAGTTCCTTGGCGAGCCGCGCGCCCTCGATGGGAATCAGTTTCTCATGAGTATCGTGGAGCAGCTCGACCTCGTCGCCGAGTTTGGCGCGAAGGTGCGCAAACAATTTGGGCACAGTTCTGAGGTAGATGCTCGGCTCAAAAATCTCCGTGTCCGGCAAGCCCGCTTCGGCGTCGGATTTCTTGGCGGGGGCCGTGCCGTAGGTGCTGGCCAGTCCAGGCAGCGCCACCTGGGCGCGCACACACTTGAAGCCTCGCTCCAGGCCGCGGCGCACGCCATCTTCCACTTCCACCGCATCGCGTCCGCTGGCGTGAGTGTAAGCCAGCGCGCCGATGCGCGTCCGACCGCCCAGCAGTTGATACACCGGCATGCCCGCGCGCTTCCCCTTGATGTCCCAGAGCGCCGAGTCAATGCCCGCGATGGCTGTCATCTGCACCGGCCCGCTGCGCCAGTACGAGCCGCGATAGAGATACTGGTAGATGTCCTCGACCTGCTCCGGGTCGCGGCCGGTGAGGAGCGGCGCGATGTGCTCCTTAAGCGCCGTCGCCACCGCAAGCTCGCGCCCGTTGAGCGTCGCGTCGCCCACACCATAAAGGCCCGGCTCGTTCGTCAGGATTTTCACCACGACGTAATTCCGCCCCGGACAGGTGACGATCACGCGCACCTCGGTGATTTTGAGTGGCGGCAGTCCGCGCGGGCGCTCTGGCGTTGTGTCCGTCCCGCCCAATGCGGCGGTGGGGACGCCGCCGCTGCGACGCGCCGCCAGCGGCGATGCCAGCGCCGCCGCGCCCGTGAGCTTGAGGAAATTCCGCCGTCCGGATGGGTTCGCGTGTGAAGACATGAAAACCTCCTGCCAGTGATGCGGGTATTCTACCAGCAGCGCCGGTGGAACTTGTCCCAATTCGATTGGAAGCCCGGCGCTGCGCCGCCAATGGTGTATACTGACAATTCCCCGTTATTCCAGCGTGGAACTCCGGGTTTGAAGGAATCCCCTCGAAAACCCAGGCATGAATCTGAACGGCAAAGGAATTACTGTTTGAACTCACACATTCGCAACATTGCCATCATCGCGCACGTGGACCACGGCAAGACGACCCTGGTGGACGCTAGGCTGTAACATTTCGTGTTGAAAATTGAGTTGGAAAGAGAGAGGGTGTC
>CAZHKT010000245.1:0-2607 GCA_964533045.1 uncultured Acidobacteriota bacterium
CAATAGTTCGATCTGGTATCCCGGCGCATAGCCAGGCTCCGGGTCCAGCAAATCATGGTACGACGCGCGCAGGTTGACCTCTTCGAACCATTCATCCTGCCGGTAGCCGGCCCCCACGCCGATCCGGGTCGTGCGATGCCCCAATTCGGGCCTCGTGACGAACGGCTCGACCGGCGCGTCGTCGGATTTGATTTTCAATTCGCTCCTGGCAATCAACACCTCGCGGTCGCGGCTCTTGTATGCCTCCGCCTGTTTTTCGTCGGTGAGGCTCCGATAGCGCAGATAATCCGAAGCGATGTCGAGCAGCAGGGCCCGCCGTTCGACCGGACGCTGCTGAAACGCCGGGTCGCGGGCCAGTCCCGGCTCTTGAAGAATCCTCTTGAGCAGGCCCCGCTCGTCGCCGGAGAGGCGCGCGTAACGCCGCCTGATCTGCGTCGTGCGCGCCGGGCGATAGACCGCATCGCCGACGATGCCCGGCTGCCTTATAACCGATCGGACGGTATCACCCGGCAGCGTCCACCAGGTGAACTGGTTGGTTAAACGCCATTCCGGGTTCGCCACCTCCAACAGCGGCAGGAGTTGGTAGGAACAGTTTTCCCTGAAGAAGAAATAGTCGAAGGAGGCGTTGCCCATCTCCCACACATGCATCAGCATCCGGCGCACCTGCGCGTCGGTCAGGTTCAGCCGGTATTCCCAGATATCCCGATTCTCGATGTCGCGGTACTCCTTGACCTTCAAATAATAGGGAATCACGGAGAACTTTCCCTGGTAGCCTCCCGCGATGCCCCGCACGGCAAACATGAGGCCCTCGTCATCCGGCACCTCCGCCATGAAGTTGATCGTGTAGGCCAGAATGCGCGTCTGCGGAGTCTGCCCCTGCCGATCCACGCGGAACAGCGAATGGCCGAACATGGAGGCCGGATTGTTCATGAAGGCGGAGGGGAAGATCAGCGTGATGGACTGCGGATTCAGTCCGTCCATCCAGTTGCGAAACTTTTCACAGGTCTGCGGAGGCAATCGGCGGTCGTCGAAGGCGAGCCGCTCCTTCAGCCATGTGTAGCGCGCGATGAAGGCGCACTGCACCGGCTGCTTCGCCTCGTCGATCGGTTCGTCCGAAAAGAATTTTGCGAGCGTCGCCTCCAGCTCGGCTTGCGGATCGGTCTTGCCGTCCGGCGAGAGAAAGAAGTCCGCTCCGTCCTGCTCGCTGGTGTAGCCTCCGAAAACATTCTCCCGGTAATGCAGCAGGACGTGCCACTCGCGGCTCTCGGCCAGTCGCTCGCTTCGTGCACGGGCAATGAGCTCGGACAGATAGGCGGGGTCAGGAATCTGCCCTGCTTGTATGGGATCTGAGGCGGCACCGATAAGAAGAAGACTGAGCGCAAGTCTTACCAATATGCACAAGACCGGCGCCGACCACATCGTTCTGTGGGATCGTGGAGGAAGCGTACTAGGCAAGCATCAGCCGGCGCCCTTTTGGTTCGGGCACGGGGCGGCCAAACTCTTTTGCAGTGTCAATCCACAATTGAATCGCTTCGTTGGCTGACGCAAGGGCGGCTTCCTGTGTCTGACCGTGAGCCATGCAACCGGGGAGTTCCGGCACTTCCGCAATGAAAGCCTGGTCTTCGTCGCTCCAGTAAATAATGACCTCGTACTTATGCATCTTTCTCGCCTCCCAGCCTGTACTTCAGAAGAATGGAACGGACTTGCCGAACCTGGTAGACCTTTGCCTTGCTTCCGTCGCGCTGTAGATTGATTAACTCTTGCACGCCCTGCTTCCTAAAGATGTGGTGACTGCCGCGCGTACGCTCATCGAATCCCAGCCCACATTATTCATGACGGTTCGTTGCGAAATCACGCAGTCGCGTTGCGAGACAGGCGTGCGGAGCCGGGAGAACCCGAGGCGTACTTGAAACAGTACGTCGAGTGGGCACGCGGCGAGCCCGCCTGCCTGCACGCCGTTAAACTCGTGCAGGCTTGTCGCAGCAGCGAATCCGTGATTGCAGCAGAAGCGCTCATGAATCATGCGGGCTAGACGCCGGAGCAACTGACACAGCTCCTCGAAACCGATGTTGACATCAGACGCACCATGAAGGATTCGCTCTAACAGCTTGTCCTGCTGCGCCACGAGAAGAGAATGTACCACAGAGAATGCCTGCACGCGCAAGAAAATGATGGCGTTACGATGTTCGAAACACCATTCTCGCAGGACAGATCAAGATGACAGGAAGTAGTACGGGCGGATGGGAAACGGGGGCTCCGGCATTGATACCGGGAGCCCCCCGGGAACCATTAGCGGGCGAGGGAAACCTTGGCAAGAACCGGATGAACCGCCATGGTCTCATGCAGCGCCTTGAGCATCGCGGCCGGCGTCGTCTCGCCGGATTGGATCAACGACGCGTACTTCTCCTGGGTCATCGCGAAGAACGCAGGCTGCTGCTCCGCCGGCACGCCCAGGAGCGTCGCCAGCGACGCCAAGTGCTCGCCGCCGCCCTGCGCCATCTCCTGCGAGAGGTTGTCGAAGTTCAGGTTGGCGAACATCGTCGCATGCTCGTTGGAGACGAACTTGCCGTTGTTCGTGCACCCCAGCGTTCCCGTCGTGATTCCGAA
>CAZHKT010000246.1:0-2566 GCA_964533045.1 uncultured Acidobacteriota bacterium
TTCGAACCAGAGGCTGGTGTACCGGCCCGGCACCACGTCCTTCTTCACGCGGAAGGCCGGAATGAAGAAGTCGTGAATCACGTCCTCGGAGGTCATGGTGAGCTTGATCGGCTTGTTTACCGGGACGTGGAGCTGGTTGATTTCGCGCGTGCCGTCGGGATGCTGAATGTGCCACATCCACTGCTTGCCGATGACGAAGATTTCCGTGGAAGCTTCCGGCGGGCGCGAATTGCTGATGAACAGGCTCGACGACCAGACGAAGATGAAGACCACCATCACCAGGGGGATGGCGCTCCAGAGAATCTCGAGCGGCAGGGAACCTTCAATGGCGCCCGGAATTTCGTCGGCGGACTTGCGGCGATAGCGCAGCGCGAAGTAGAAGACCGCGGCGAAGATGATGAATGTGAAAAACAGCGTCACCGCCGTCAGGAAATAGTAGAGCTCGTCGATCCCCTGGGCAATGGTCGAAGCCTGATCAGGACGTAACGGAAAACCGGACCACATTTCTGTTCAGATCCCTCAAATCTTAAGTCTTTCTGCAACGTCGGTCTTAGCCCCGCGCTACAGATGCTGGGTGGTGGCGCGGCGCTCCCGGCGGGACAAGGTCAGCACCAGTGCTCCGAGCGAGACGATGGTGACGAAGCCGGCCAGTTGCAGCACGCGCGAAATAACAATCCCGTATTTGCCCACCGCCGGGTCGTAGTGGCTGCAAAAAAGCAGCACGGCGTCGACCGGATTGCCGATCTGGTTGGCGGAAGATTCGACCAGCGCCAGTCGCAGATCGCCCGCCGGGTACTGAATGCCGTAAAAGTAGTGGGAAATCTTTCCCTGCGGCGTCAGGACCATGATCCCGGCGGCGTGCGCGAATTCCCGGGTGGCTTCGTCGTAGGTGTAATGGAATCCCACGGCGTCGGTCAGACGGCTGATCGAATCCTGGCTGCCGGTCAGAAAATGCCAGCCCTTCTGGCCGCCCGGTCGCGCGTAAAGCCCGGCGTAAAGGGACTTCTTGGCCCGGGCATGTAAGGGTTTGTCGTTCGGATCAAAGCTGACGGTCAGGATTTCGAATTCCTCGCCGACGTCGAACTTGATCTGTTTGACGGCTTCGAGCAGCCCATTCTCCATGGTGGTGCAGAGCATGGGGCATCGGTAGTAGATCAGCGACAGCACCACGGGGTTCTTGCCGAAATAATCGCCCAGCCGGACGTTCCGCCCCTCGTCATCGACAAAGGGGAGATCGAGCGGCACCTGGTGATTCAGCTTCTGGACGATGCCGACTCCCATTAACTGCGGCGGCAGCTGGCGCGGGCCCTCGGCGCGGCCCGCCGTGGCCAGAGCGATCAGGATGGAGACTGTCAGTGTGAGTTGTCTCTTCATGGTTGCCGGTCCTTCCGCGCGGAGGGGGCCGAGCTCGTCCGCACAGGAAATCCTCTTTCCAGTGAGATCTGCATGGCGCGCTCAATGGGAATGCGGACGACTCCGGGGTTGCGGTCCACCCAGCCATACTCGCTCAGCCGTGCTTTCTCTTCCGCCTGCCATTGCTTGAGGTTTAACTCTGGCTTGACGCTCAAACGCGGCGGCGGCGGAAGGGTCCGGGACTGGTCGAATGGTGAAGCCGGCGGCCCGAGCTTTTGGACCGTCACGAAGTACTTCATGACGATCCAACTGGACACAAGACCCGCGCCCGTCAGAAGGATTAGACCGAGGGCCGACCAGACCATAGTGCGCGCCGTGACATCGCGCGTTTCATAGCGACGCTGTGGACCGGTTTCATGCATGGTGTCCAGGTCCTCCTGCCAGTCTGGGATCATTCACTGCCACCAGCGGGTTCTGCTTCAATTGGCCGAAAAAGCGCCAGATCCAGATGCCGCCCAGTCCGCTGATTGCCAGCCAGTCCATCCACTGGAAACTCGGCCCCAGGCGGTTGTAGGCCGGCGTCATCAGCCAGAAGAGGTCCAGGATGCTCATCGCGACCAGCAACAAGGCGACCCAGGCGAGCCATCGAATGCGGCGCTTGACGAACCGGCTGAGCAGAAGAAGAAACGGCACAGCAAAATGGAAGACGATGAGCGCCACGGCAATCCAGGCCCAGCTTCCCTGGGCCCGTGCCACATACCAGGTGATTTCTTCCGGTAGATTGCCCGACCAGATAATCAAGAATTGCGAAAACGACAAATAAGCCCACAACATGGTAAAGGTTAGAAGGAAATTGCCCTGGTCGTTCAGCGCAGTTGGGGTGAGCCAGGTGGAGATCGGCTTCGCGTCACGCAGCAGCAGGCAGGCGATGACCGCCAGCGACATGGTGGCAAGAAGCTGGGTGACGATGAAGATCATACCGTAGATGGTGGACGACCAGGAGGGTTCCAGCGACATGACCCAGTCAATCGAAGCAAACGTCACGGTCAGCGCATAGATCGCAACCCCCGGCGCGCTCAGACTCTGGAGCCGCGTGGAAAGCCCCGGCTGCGCACGGCGGTCCTGCTCGAAAGACCATTTCGCCAGGAGGTGCGCCAGCAGGATCCATGCTGCGAAGAACACCACCGTGCGCACCACGAAGACCGGACCGTTC
>CAZHKT010000247.1:0-2512 GCA_964533045.1 uncultured Acidobacteriota bacterium
GGAGACACCCTCTCTCTTTCCAACTCAATTTTCAACACGAAATGTTACAGCCTATCACCCGGCGGATGGGGAGAATCGAGGCTTTCGTCCGGCAGCGCTGGGACGATGCTACACCGGCTGCGTCATCTTTAGAGAGGGAGATGATCGGTCATCAATCACTGATGACCTGGCCGGTCCGCTTCTTGGTGGCGACGGGCGCGATGGCGATCTTGCCCCACCAGGTGCCCCACAGGTCGTCGGCGCCCGTTGGGGTTTCGGCGTATTCCTGGATGGTCCACATGTCGAGGTCATTAGAAGGATCGACAACGGTGTTGCTGTAGTCACCCCAGCGATTGCGTGAACCGCCAAAAGTCTTGACGTATTTCGCCTCGCCGGATTTCAAGGTCGCTTCGGCCTGCAGCGTGTTGGCGGGGTCCGTGCCGGTACGGAACGAGTAGGCGGCGCTTGGAAAACTCGAACTGGAGAAAACCGAGTAGCCGATCAGGACGTCGTTTTGCGCATTCACCGCCAGCGATGGAAAGGCGCGGAACAGCGTGGCTGATTCATCGTCAATTCTTCCGAACTGGTTGACAGTGCCATTGGGAAGGAATTCCCACCACTGGACGGCGCTGCGCGTGGGGCCGCCCGCCGGCAAGAAGACCGTGTGCGTCGCCCAGAGCGACCCGTTGCGATACACGAGGCTCAGCATCCGTGAGTCGTTCACCTGGATTTTGCTGGAGGTGCCCGATTGGGGCGCGAAATCTTCTCCCGTACCATTGGGGAAATCGTCCCAAGCGTTGTCCGTGATGGGAGCCCCACCCGCCGTGTCAAAATCATAGACCTCGGAACCGACCGGCCCGGTGATGGTCGAAACTTCCAGTAAGCCCTTGAATGTCCCTCCGCCGAAGTCAATGTTCCCGGCGACGGTACGGAGAAGGTAGAGGGTGCTGAGGGAGTTGTCAAAAGTCACCGCCGGGCAGGATGTGGCGGCGAAATCGTCTTGGAAAAGCGTGTGAGTAGCTGCTGTCCCTGCGTAAAGGTCCGCCTTCTTGAAAACGTAGATGTCGCCGCGAACGAAGGCATCGTCCGCCACCGCGAAAGCGTTGTAGGTCACGACGATCCAGTCTTTGTTGAAACCCAGCGAGGGATAGTCCGCCCAGATGGTATCCGTCGCGTCGGCATCCACGCGATATAGGTCCCACGTCCCGGTGGGGTCACTGGTGTCCGAGGTGGCAATGAGCAAGGAAGACGTGGCGCTGCGCCTGTTCGATACGGTCACGAAGACCCAGCGGCCGCTCAGGTGGTCGTAAGCAATCTTGGGGTCGAAAGGATCGGGCGCATCCGGATTGTTGAGGCTGGACCAGAAGCTATCCAGACTAACCCTGGTGGACTCGAGTCCCGACTTCGTTTGCACTCGTACTTCGCTGTTCAGCGTCACCATCAAATGATTGGGTCCGGCAGCTCCCTGGGTGTCCGGAGGGATCGTGGTGTTATTGTCGTCGAGCGCCTGAAAGCCGATTGCCACCGTGGGCGAAAGCGTCATCGGAGCCTCGGACGAAAGACTTGAAGCTGGGGCGGTCTGATCCGCCAGGGGGCGAGGCGGAAAAGACCGGATGCGCGCGGGCGGCCTCATGTAAGGCGCCACCTTGCGTTGACGGGGGCGGGCCGGCGCGGCTGCTTCGCGCCTTGCCAGTTCCGCGAAGTTCACCACGGCGCCGCGGGGCGGGGCCGCCTTGCTTCGCGTGATCCGCCGTTCTCGCGTCTGGCCGTGCGAGGTCGAGTGCGGCGCGACGGCGCCCGCCAGGCAGGCCAGGACCATCAAACCGCCAGCTAGGAATGGTTTCCAGTAGCTCCTTCTCGGGGCGAGGTGAATCAAGGATGTCACGCATCTTCTCATTCGTACCACTCCAGACCAGGCGCACCCTTCGAAGCGGCGCGTTGCCAGTCCAGGGCTCCCTAGAGCGTTGCCTTGATAACTAGCGTGATGCGCTTTGCGCCACCCGCACTGACCAGGCTGAAATCGAGCTTGTCGCCCACTGCGATCGTGCTCTCGCTCCCGCTGACGGTGCCCGTGGCGCCGCCGGTCGTGCAAGTCAGATCGGACGCGAGGATATTCACCGGACTGCCGTCATCCCGCTGGACATTGATGCTGGGCGTGCCGCCGTCGGTGTAGCAGGCGACCGACAACACGCTAAGCGTTCCGATAACATTGACGTAGAAATCCTGCTGGTCGTCTGTGTCGGCCAAGGCGCTGCACGTATCGCACCCGGCCAGATAAACGATTCCCCGGATCAACGCGGAGGGTGAGACAGTCACGTTATCCACCGCACAGGTCCAGGCCGAACCGATGAACTTCAAAATCTCATTGGCTCCGCACGTGGTCAGCAGGCTCAGACTGGGCGTGCCGCTTGTTGCCCCGCCCTGCAAGCCGCTCCCGGCGGCAGTGGTGATGCCCATGATATCTCCTACGCCGGTCAGGCTGGCGCCGCTGCCGATGAAGGAAGTGGCGGTGAGCGAGCCGGCGGCCACCACG
>CAZHKT010000248.1:0-2509 GCA_964533045.1 uncultured Acidobacteriota bacterium
ACCTCTACCTGCCGCGGGTTGCGGGTCCCGAAGTGCTCGTGCAGGCCATGCGCGACGGCGTGGCCCTGCTGACGTGGGAAGGCGACAGCTTCGCTTATGCCGAGAGCTTCGACGAAGGCGGCGGGCGCTACCCGGGGCTTCGCGCCGGGCAGCTCGTCGCAATCTCACCCGACAGCACCGGGGTGCTGGTCAAGCCGGACGTGGCACGGCGACAAATGGATGCCGAGACACCGGCCACACCCAACGGTAGCCAGACCGGCACCGGCGCTCCCGGGGCCGATGGCGCTTCTACTACCGGAGCTGCTGGAGCCGCCAGCGCTGCCGCTGACGCGGCCGGGCCGGCGAAGGCAGCGCCACGTCGGTTCTACGGCACGGTGCGGCTCGATCCCGCCCGCGTTGGTCGTGACGCCAGCCGCATCGCCGACGAGGTGATCGCGCACCTGGCCGGGCAGGTGGGCGCGGAGGTCACGGTCACGCTCGAGGTCGAAGCGAAGCTGCCCGGAGGCGCGTCCGATCAGATCGTACGCACCGTGACCGAGAACAGCCGGACGTTGAAGTTCACGAGTCACGGATTCGAGAGCGAGTAGGACGTCGTGTCATCCCAGCACACATTAGGCAGGCGCCCAACAGTTCAAATGGAATGGACACATGACAAGCAATGAATCAGCTTGGTAACCCAACCTTCACAGAAACCAAAGACATGGTTGTTGTTTCTCAAAGCAAAACCATCGCTTTCGCGTTATTGATCTTTTCTCCGGGTCTTCCTCTCTTGGCGTTCGTCGCTTCAGGAAAAACGCCTGGCGCCGCATTGGCCGACATATTAGGCTTGCAGGGTCTGGCTCTGGGCGCCGCACTCCTATTAGGCCTGGTCCTTGCTGCGGTGTTCATTTATGGTCTGTTCTGGCTTCTTTGGCATCGCCGACTCGTTATTGACAAGACATCAGGGCGGTTTGTGTTTACCACGGGAATCAGGCCGTGGATATCCCGCTACCGCGGGACTATCGACGACAACTTCACGTTGCGCTGTACGCGACAGACAATTAGTGGGATGAATACGGCGGGAGATGCCGGATCAATGGGCGGTCCAGGCCTCGTACATTGGCAGCTCAGCATGGAGATACCGGGTTGCAAAGAGCCGTTTTTCCTCGGGAACTTTACAGAGCATGCCGAGGCCGTGACCGCCTGCCAGTGGTGGAAACGCGTCATGCCCAATGCAGCGCTGATAGATGACGGTGCCGACTCGTGAAAGGCAGACAACCGAACCTGTACAGTGGAGAGCTCTCCCAGAAACGGTTGTGGACGCCGTCACGGGAAACCATCGACCGAAGCCCGCCATATCGCCTGAAAGCCCCCCGTGACTCGCTCGTGAGGGGAAACACGTGTCGCGAGGGGGTGATGGCGCTGTGCACTACGGCGGGTTTTTCGCTGGCGGCTTTGGGGTTGCGCTTGATACCCGAGAACGCCGCTGGCTTCGCTGTCGTGGCCGGCGCTGGCGGCCAGGTCAGGAATCAGGGAGCTCAGACGAGCTCAAGGGTGCTGTCGCGCCACTGCAGTTGGCAGATGGGTACGGCTGTTTCCCTGCACTGCTTGTTACTTCTCTCCTTGAGACTGCCGGCAAAGGAGCCAAGGAGCTTGCCCGCGTTTGTGGCCTGCCGCCGAACGAGACCGTCTACTTATGAATGACGCCTGGATCGATCCCCCTCGAAAAGTCTACGACGTGGCCCCGCGCATTCCCTACGCCGGCGCCGCCGCCTGGAGCATCACCTTCGGCGCCTTGGTTGTAGGGTTGCTGCTGGCAGCCATCGGCACCAGGGCGCTCCCTATTCCCCAGTTGGAGGGCGGGCCGATATGGGCTCTTGGACTTTTCGGGGCAATTGCCACGCTGACCGGTCTTGTCCTGCTAGGCAAATTGATCGAGACAGCCCGACGAAGGCGTCGATGCAGGAATGAAACGTTGGCCTGGCGCCGGGACTATGATTGGGGTCATGGCCGCGTCGTGAACGGCACAACAGGAGGGTGGCGGCGTCGCTCCGCCTGTGCCTTGCACTTGGAATGCATGCCGCTCCTTCCGGGCAGTTCTACAACCGCAAGACTGATTGTGAACGAATCTTCGGCGGACCTGGTTTTGCGTGGCTTGCATGAGACGGCCTTTTGGAACCGCGTGGGCACCAATGCTCCCAAGGTCAGAACCTCGTTGTTCTTTCTCCAAAACTTGGGAACTTTTCAAATCCGCGGCGGCCAGGTCGATTTTACGCTTGCCATACCGGCAGAAGCCCCGGCATCCCACCTGTACGACCCACCAATCACTTACTGGGAGTTGCTTGTCATCGGGGCCAGTGGCAGACGATATGTGATACTGCTTCCCGTTTATGGGGCTCCATGAACAGGGCTAGTCATGCCCGACATGAGCTGCGGCGGACGAAGCCTGTTGGCGCCAGCCTGAAACTGGTGGATCCTTGGCGCGGCGTGCGCGGCCCCGCTGGGAGCGCGGGCGTCCTCGCCCGCTCAG
>CAZHKT010000249.1:0-2498 GCA_964533045.1 uncultured Acidobacteriota bacterium
GGAAACAGGCCGAATTGTTCTGATTGTCACTATATTATGTAATTCTCTTTAGATGAACTTCTTCGCTCGTGGCCAGAGTTCACGAAGCGGGAGTCTCGGTTTTCGGGCCACATACACGGGCAGGTTGGTTTCAAAAGGCCGGGCGAATTCGCTGACGACGACGGCGGCTTCTTGCACTGCTTCGAAATCGCGCTCCAGGTCCTCCCGGTCGCTCCCCACGGCGATGACGGTCGTGGCATCCCAGTTCCCCGGCCCCCAGAACCAGTAACTGTTGTGGCCGCTGGAAGCGCCAGGCAGGCCGTATCGCTTGCCCAGAAAATCGATCGCACCGGCTTCGCCATAATTGTCGCAGAAGATGATGGTCCGGGCTTTCTCTTCGGGCGTGAGCGAATGGTAGACTTTCGCCACCGTCGCGACCTGATTTTCCCAGCCATGCATGTCGGCGTATTGCTGGAAGAGCTTGCCGCGCGGACCGCGCTCCCCCGAGCCGGGGTGAATTCCAAGAAAGTCCTCATAACGGATAAATGACTCTACGGGCAACACGGGCAGTGAATATGGGAGCAAGGCGATCCCTCCGCCGAGCAGCCCCGTGACCGCAGCCGGCTTGAGCCAGTTCCACGCCCGCGCGCGAAGGAATGTTTCCGCCTGAACGGCGCCCGCCGCGAAGAGCATGTAATACGCGGGGGCCAGGTAGTAGGGCTTGCCGTTCGTCCCCAACAAAAGAACCAAGACCGAAACGTAACACCATCCGAGAACTCGAAACATTCTTCCGGCAGGGGACCGGAAAAAGAAATACAGTCCCGCCAGCCAGAGGGGCAGTGTGATGGGATGCACCTGCAAGATGCTGTCCGCAAAGAACGCGAGCGGTGACAGCGCCATGTTCTTATGAAGCGTCGCATTTCGGATGAACTCGCGCGTGGGAAAACCGTGCTCCACTTGCCAAAGGATATGCGGGAGGAAGACTAGAAAAGCTGTGGCGCCGCCCAGCCAGAGCCACTTGCTCATCAGATATTGTCGCGCCGGGGTCAGTAACAGTCCCACGACCAGCCCCATCCCCAGGAAGCCCACGGAGTACTTGTTCATCATTCCGACGCCGGCCACCAGGCCGAAAAGCAGCCACAGCTGCGGCCGGTCTTCGTGCAGAATCTTAATCACCAGATAGACGAGGGCCACCCAGAAAACGTGGTCGAAGCCATTCATGGAAAAGATGTGGTTGACGCTCAGAATCACGGGTGCGATGAGCGCGGCGAGCGAGGCGAGGACTTGCGCGAAGCGTCCGCCGCCGAGCTGGCGCGCGACCAGGCCGGCCATGAAAACCACCACCGCGTTGCAGAGCGCCGGCAGGAAGCGGATGGCGGGAAGCGATTCGCCGAGGGTGTGCCGGACGAGGAACGCCATCAGCGCGACGAGCGGTGGCTGGTCCACGTAGCCCCAGTCCAGGTGCTCGCCGCAGGCAAAGTAGTAGAATTCGTCGCGGAAATACCCGTAGCGGGTGCTGGTGAGTAGTTGGGCCAGAAACGCAATGAGCGCAAGCGCAAGGAGATGGCGGTTTTCAGTGAAGTCGGACCGGCGGGTTGGGTCATCATCGGTCACGGGCAACGGCAACGCGGCACGTTGAATGAACAACAGTGAGCTCACCGAAACTTGATGTCCGGTTCCTCGTTGTTCTTAGGTCCTCTGGTAGGCTGCCAGGAAACGCTTCATGGCGGCTTCATTCATGCGCAGTTCGCCGGTGGCTTTGAGGCGGTCTTTGAGATTCTGCTGATAGAGCTCCCAGACCAGGCTGCGCTTGCGTTCGAGAAGCTCCTCCGCGATCTGATCCTGCTGGGCGAGGAGCCCGGATTCATCAGCGGGCGTGCGGGCTACCACGCGGAAAACCACCTGGTTGTTCCCCACACTGACAGGGTCACTCGATTGCCCCACCGGCAGCGAGAACGCGGCGGCGAGCGAAGATCCCGAGCCCACGCCCTCGACATACTCCTGCTCGGTAAAATCCTTGCTCGCCTTGGGCGTCAGTCCCAGCGCTCGGGCAGTCTTGGCGAAGTCCGCGCCCTTGGCCTTGGCGGCAAATTCCTGCGCCTTCTGCGCCGCCAGCACCACCGACTGCGCGGCGCGATAGTCCTGCTCCACCGCGGCGCGAACGCTCTCAAGCCGCGGCGCGTGCTCCGGCACAATTTCGATGACCTGGATAACCGCCGTGCCCTTGGGAACGGAAACCGATCCCACCGCGTTCTGGCGAAGCTGGAAGGCCAGGTTCTGAAAGCCTTCGCTGGTGCCCAGGTCTGGCACCGGCTGGTTGTACCGGAAGAGCGGCGTTTCTTTGGGCTCCAGTTGGTTGGCGCGCGCGATGGCGGCGAAGTCCTCAGGCTTCTTCTGGAACTCGCGTTCGAGACGCGCGGCCAGCGCCGTCTGCGCGTCGGCCAGTTGCTGTTTGGCCAGCTGGTCGCGCACCTGGTCCTTCACTTCGTCAAAGCTTTGCAGGTGGGCTGTCTGCTTTT
>CAZHKT010000250.1:0-2463 GCA_964533045.1 uncultured Acidobacteriota bacterium
TCC
Source organism: uncultured Acidobacteriota bacterium (assembly GCA_964533045.1). Lineage (GTDB taxonomy): Bacteria > Acidobacteriota > Terriglobia > UBA7540 > UBA7540 > JACQNR01. Next base: position 4 of record CAZHKT010000250.1, read on the forward strand.
ATCACGTCTCAGTGACGTCGGAATTCGCTGTCTTTTACGGAGAAGGCCGCGACGTGTACGACGTTCGAGGGCGGGTGGCGCACGAATCCATTTTCAACGTCAAGGACGGCAGCTATCGCTGCCCCTCGACCCAGCAGGGATATTCTCCTTTCAGTACGTGGACGCGCGGACTGGCCTGGGCGATGTGCGGATTTGCCGAGGAATTGGAATTCATCGCCGCACTGGGCGATCAGGAATTGGAGCCCTTCGGCGGTCGCCAGAAGATTGAAGGAATGATGATGCGCGCAGCGGATGCAACCTGCGATTACTATCTCGCTATCGCCGCCCGCGACGGCATTCCCTTCTGGGATACTGGCGCTCCGCGCCTTGCCGAGCTGGGCGACCCCCTGAGCAAGTTGAGCGATCCGTTCAATGACGTGGAGCCAGTGGACAGTTCGGCAGCCGCCATCGCCGCCCAGGGGCTCTATCGCTTCGGCAACGTCCTCGAAAAACGCGGCAATGCTGCCGAAAAGGGACGGCAATACCGGCAGGCGGCTCTGACCATTGCGCAAACCCTGTTCGATGAGCCTTATCTTTCCACGGAAGCCCATCATCACGGCCTGATTTTGCACGCCCTCTATCATCGCCCGAAAGGCTGGGACTACATTCCCCCGGGCCGCAAAATCCCTTGCGGTGAATCGTCGATGTGGGGAGACTACCACGCGCGAGAGCTGGCCTTGCTCATTCTGCGAGAAGCCAACGGGGCCCCACCGCTGACCTTCTTCTAAGCCTTGGACTTACCGTTCAATTTCGCGCCTCGAGTGTTCGAGATCAACCGTCGAAACTGCAGATTCTCCTGATCTGGCAACCAGCGGAAGGCTGCCGCGAGACCTTCCCTGCAGAGACCAACGCCAAATGACTGGATATGAAGAAAGAGCGATGATGGCGTGGCTGGCGGAGGGAGAGGGATTCGAACCCCCGGTGGAGTTTCCCCCACAGCGGTTTTCAAGACCGCCGGTTTCAACCGCTCACCCATCCCTCCGGAGGCTAGTGTAGCACGAAGGCTGGACGGCAACTGCCGCAGCCATGCCCGCCCGGGCACGGCCTGCCCGTCCCAGGCGAGGCGAAAACCCATCTGCGGGCGGCACCCAGCGCGGGGCCGCCTGCGGACGGACCACCGGATTTCATCTACCCATCAACATCGGCGAGCGCTACAATCGCCAGGATCTCGTCCGATATTATGAGAAGGGTCTTGCCATTCCATCCCGCATTCGGCCTCCTGCTGGCTGTGGCGCTACCCTGCTGGTCGCAGGACAAAAGTGTTCCTTCGCTTCAAGAGGAGTCGGGGCCCGAGCGGATTCTCGACTACCGCTCGGAGATTCTGGTTTCGCGCGAGGGATTGATGGAAGTCCAGGAGACCATTCGGGTGCGCGCGCGAGGCGAACGAATCCGCCATGGAATTTACCGCGACTTTCCCACACGCTACCGTGACCGCCTGGGAAATTTCTACACCGTAGGCTTCGAGATGCTTCGCGCCAGCCGGGACGGCCGGCCCGAGGCTTACGAAGTGGAGGGCATCGAGAATGGCAAGCGTGTCCGCCTGGGCAACGAAGACTTCACGCTGCCGCCCGGCGACTACACCTATCGCATCGAGTACCGCACTTCACGCCAGATCGGTTTTTTCAACGATCACGACGAACTTTACTGGAATGTGACGGGCAACGGATGGGACCTGCCTATCGACCGAGCCACCGCCGTGGTCAGGCTGCCGGCTGGCATTCAGCGCCAGGCGATTTTCCTCGATGGCTACACGGGCCCGGAGGGCTCGATCGCTAGGGGATTTGAGTCGTTTGTGGACGGTGAGGGCCGGCCCACCTTCATCACCCATCGACCGCTCGATCCGTTGGAAGGCCTGACCATCGTGGTCTCCTGGCCCAAGGGCTTCGTCTCGGAGCCCACGCCCGAAATGAAGCGACGCTGGTTCTTCGAGGACAACCTCCCGACGCTGGTGGGACTGGCCGGGCTGCTGCTGCTGGGCATCTACTACGGGGCGGCGTGGGCGCTGGTGGGGCGCGACCCGGCAAAGGGTGAAACCGGGCCGCTCTACGATCCGCCGACCGGCCTGTCGCCGGCCACCATGCGCTACCTGAGCGAGATGGGTTTCGACCATCGCACCTTCGCCGCTGCCATCCTCAACATGGCGGTGAACCGCTATCTGACGATTCAGGAGAAAGACGGCGTCTACACCCTGGTGCGAGGCCAGGGCAGTGCGGCGCAACTCTCACCCGAGGAGAAAGCCGTCGGTGAAAAACTCTTTGCGGAAGCAGACTCCATCGAACTCCGCAACGTCAACCACGCCCGCATCAACGCCGCCATCGAGGCGCTCAAGACCTGGCTGCGACTGAACATGGAGAAGATTTATTTCATTACCAACCGGCGCTACCTGATTCCGGGTATCGTGGTCTCAATCGTGCTGGTCGG
>CAZHKT010000251.1:0-2321 GCA_964533045.1 uncultured Acidobacteriota bacterium
CTGCCTCGCCGCTGGCGGTGTGGCTTCTGATGCCGCTCTATGGTCTCTATTACGCCATGACCGAAGGAGTGCTCAAGGCATGGATCAGCGACCTCGCGCCCAGCGATTCACGCGCCTCGGTTTATGGGGTATTTCACTGGGTGGTGGGCGTCACGGCGTTTCCGGCGAGTCTTGCGGCGGGGTGGCTCTGGCAGCACGTCGCGCCCGCCGCGCCCTTCTACGTCTCGGCCGGCCTGGCGGCGCTGGCCGCGCTGTTGCTGGCCCTGCCGCGCGACACCCGGGTGAAAACGTAGACCCCCGCCATGGCCAGTATCGCGCCCGCAGTGTCGAGCGCGCTATCGCGAAGCGAAGCGCCCCGGCCCGGCACGAACCACTGGTGGAACTCGTCAGTCAGGGAGTAAACGGCGGCGATAAGCGTGCACACCCCCGCACGCCGCCACGACCAGCCGAAATCCCTGCCCCCGCCCAGCGATCCGTAGAGGAGCAGCGCCAGGATGGCGTACTCGGTGAGGTGGGCCAGCTTGCGGATGAGGAAATGGACGGTTTCGAAGGCGTTCAGGGAGAGATGGATGCCCAGAATGCGGAGCGCTTCCGCGAGCAACCAGCCGGTCAGCCAGGTCCCGTAGTCCGAGGTGGACATTTTATAAATGGTCAAGGTCCATGAGATAGTAACAGCCCACCACACGAAGGCGGGGAGCGCCGGAGGGTCGGGTCTGCGGGGATTATTCAAGCCGGTAATTGGGAGCTTCCTTGGTAATGAACACGTCGTGGACGTGGCTCTCGCGCAAGCCGGCGGAGGTGATGCGGATGAAGCGCCCCCGCTGCTGCAGGTCGCTGATGGTGGCGGCGCCGCAGTAGCCCATCCCCGAGCGCACCCCGCCCACCAGTTGCAGCACCATTTCGGAGAGCGGGCCTTTGTAAGGCACGCGGCCTTCGATGCCTTCGGGCACCAGCTTCGACACCTCGGCTTCCTGCGCGTAGCGGTCGCCCGAGCCCGCCGCCATGGCGCCCATCGAGCCCATACCGCGGTAGGATTTGAAGGTGCGGCCCTGGTAGAGAATGGTCTCGCCCGGGCTCTCTTCCGTGCCGGCGAAGAGGCTGCCGATCATTACCGATGACGCGCCCGCCGCCAGTGCCTTGGTGATGTCGCCCGAGAACTTGACGCCGCCGTCGGCGATGAGAGGAATGCCGGCCTCGCGCGTCGCCCGCGCGCACTCGGCGATGGCCGTGATCTGGGGGACACCCGCGCCCGTCACGATGCGGGTGGTGCAGATCGAGCCCGGCCCGATGCCCACCTTCACCGCGTCCACGCCCAGCCGGATCAGGTCCACCGCCGCCTCGTGCGTGGCGATGTTGCCGGCCACCAGCTCCACCTGCGGCAGCTTCTCCTTGAGGACGCGCACCGCTTCCAGCACGCGCGTCGTGTGCCCGTGCGCCGTGTCGATGACGATCACGTCCACCTTGGCGCGCACCAGCTCCTGGGCGCGCTCCAGGAAGTCGCCCGTGGCCCCCACCGCCGCACCCACCCGCAGGCGCCCCTGGCCGTCCTTGGCGGCGTTGGGATACTTAATCTTCTTTTGAATGTCCTTTACGGTAATAAGACCTTTAAGATAATAATCTTTGTCAACGACGAGCAGCTTTTCCACGCGGTGCTCGTGCAGGATCTTTTCCGCGTCTTCCAGCGTCGTGCCCACCGGCACGGTGATCAGGTTGCGCTTGGTCATGACATGCTCGACCGGCAGGTCGGCGCGCGATTCGAAGCGCAGGTCGCGGTTGGTGAGGATGCCCACCAGCTTGCCCTCGCGCGTCACCGGCACGCCCGAAATCTTGTACTTCTTCATGATCTCAAGCGCTTCGGCGATGCGGCTCTCGGGCCGCACGGTGACCGGGTCCACGATCATGCCGCTTTCCGATCGCTTCACCTTGTCGATCTCCGCCGCCTGGCGTTCAATCGACATGGTTCGGTGCACGATCCCGATCCCGCCTTGCTGGGCAAGCGCGATGGCCAGACGCGACTCTGTCACCGTGTCCATGGCCGAACTGGAGATGGGGATGTTGAGCGAAATGTTGCGGGTGAATTGGGTTCGCGTGTCGACCTGGGCGGGAAGCACGCCGGACTTGGCGGGCAGCAGCAGCACGTCATCGAAGGTCAATGCCTCCGGAATCGGACCATCCAGCATCAGCGCCCCCTCGCTCGAGTTTCTGACTGCAAGTGTAATCTTCAATTCTAGACGCCGGTGGCGGGGCCGTCAAGCCGTGCGCCCTGCTTAGGCTGTAACATTTCGTGTTGAAAATTGAGTTGGAAAGAGAGAGGGTGTCTC
>CAZHKT010000252.1:0-2161 GCA_964533045.1 uncultured Acidobacteriota bacterium
CTTCGGCGGGCATGCGGGCGGCGATGAGCCGGTTCAGAAGTGAGGCGGCGCGCAACGCGGGAAACTCCTCCTTGGTCGCAGCGATCCGTTTCCAGGCTTCCAGAGACTCCGGGATCTTCCCGGCGTCGAGGAGATAGTAGAGGTAGCTGAATTGAGCCCCGATGCGCGGCGGGATCAGCTCCGCCAGTATCTTGGCGCCATCCTCGCTGGCTTTCCAGGCAGTACGGAACAGAATTCGGTCATATTCCCCCGTCCCGTCCAGCGTGGTGCGAAAGTGCCGGAAGGCTTTGTCGGTGTTTCCCTGGAGCAGATAGAAGTTTCCCACCACCCACTGGACAGAGGGGATGCGCGGTGCCATGCGGTCGGCGCGGCGCAAGAACGCTTCCGCTTTCGCTGTGTCACCCTGAAAACCGTAATAGGCCGAGAACTCCAGCCAAACCTGCACATTGCGCGGACTTAACTCGGCGGCGTGCGTCAGGTGCTCCAATGCCAGTTCCGGGCTGGCGTTGGAGACGCTGTAGAGCGCCAGCCGAGCCAGTCGCAGATGGTACTGGGCGTTGCCCGGGTCCATTTCGATGGCTCGGGTCATGGCTTCGGCGCTGGTGCCTTCGGCCGCACGGTCGCCCAGGTAGTTTTTCGCGATGCGCACGGAAAGGCCCAGAAACGACGCGAGGACCAGAACGATCAGCAGGGCTCGGGCCAGGCTGTGGTGAAGTTCGATACGTATCATGGCACGCGGGCGCTATCCTAGCAGAACGCTCCCGGAAATTAAACCTTTCAGCGGGGCGGGTGCTTGCGGTTGGGGGCGCTCTGCAACGCAGCGCGCCGCTGGGCGAAGAACCGCGGTAGGCCCGTCGCCGTTTCCATTCCCGGTCTCAGTTCCGGCGCGGGGATGGCTGGAGTGGATACGATCGAGACCAGCGGGTCGCCTATGACGACGGATTGCCAGCTCAGATAGGGCAGCGCGCCGTAAAAACTTTCCGCCAGATTGTGTCCGCGAACATAAGCGGGGAAGAGAATCTGCGGCCGCGCGCACCCCTGAAGGTAAGGCTCGTAAACGTTGCCGGCGATTCCCGTAACGCCTTCGTGAATATAGTCCCCGATCAGACCCTGAGGCGAGCCGGCAAAAAATGTCGCCGGTGGGTCAGACCATTTCCCCGTCTTCCAGTTCGCCGGAGGCTTTTCAAAGGTGCGGCCGTTGGTCGAAACATATTCGGTCGCCAGTGCGCCTGCGAGCCATCCGTTTCCCAGCACCCGGGAGGGATGGGAGCGATCGTTTGACCCCCAGCTGGCGTAGCCCAGGACCTCCTTCTCGCCGGTCAAGAACTTGTGGGATGTCTCGAGCTGGATGCGCGATTCGGGAACGCCTGCCTGCCGGAGCGCCACTGCCGCCTCGCGCAGCCAGCGGTTGCCCTCGCTCTGATCGTCGGAATTCAAATCGAGAACGAACCGGCCTTCCACGGCGGCGGCGGTCTGTGACCGACGGACGGCCAGGCCACGATCGATGAGCGCCCGTACATCCGCCACATCATATCCGTCCAGGCGGGTGACCAGATAGACCGGGAATCCGAGGTGGCTGAAGCGCGGAAAATTTCCCGCCGCGTGCACGGTGTAGTACGGGTTGGGAATGCTTCCGTCGCTGCGGACCTTGACGCCCAGCATCACCTGATAAAGCAAGGTCAGTTCGGAATCGACGCTGGCGTGATCCTTGTCGTGGCCCGGCTCTGCCTTGATTTTGAGCGGCACGCCCTTCGTCAAAACGATGTAGAGAATCTGGTCCTGAAGGCTCCGTTTTTCGATGCACGCGGCGATGGGTTTCTGGATTTCGTCTTCAAAGAAGACGCGGCGGATTTCTTCCTGATCGAAGGTCTTGATCGCGCAGATGTTCGCGGCCGGGATGTTACGTTTTGCCTGGTAGTACGCCGCCACGGTTCGCGAGTCTTTCGAGGATTTGTTGACGACGAGCAGCACGTTCTCCGGCCCCTGGGCGACGGCCGTTGTCCACATCAACAACGGAACGACTGCGAGTCCGAAGCGCATATGACCCATCTTAGCATTGACGCCCGCCAACCCCCCTTTCTCCGAAGGCGAATACGGGCGACCTCTACGCTAGGCTGTAACATTTCGTGTTGAAAATTGAGTTGGAAAGAGAGAGGGTGTC
>CAZHKT010000253.1:0-2080 GCA_964533045.1 uncultured Acidobacteriota bacterium
TGGGCGAGGCGACGGGCCACCGCGCCGACCCGCCGACTGACGGCACGGTAGCTGATACCCATGCGGCGCGCAACGGACGGCAAGGCTTCGCCCGCCCATCGGCGCAACCCAAACAGCGCCACCGGCCGAGCCTCGCTCGGCCGTCGCGTGGGCCGCACAAGGTCCGGTACAGCCAGCCCATAGCCCCGCGCCACGTGCCGGAGGACCGCCTCCGGGGACAGCCACGCCGGCTGGCGCTGCTGTCGCGGAATCTCGGGGTCGGCCGTCCGCCGGCTGGCCCGCTGCGCGCGATGAATAAAGGCCTCGTCGCCGAGGTAGATTTGACCAACCACCCGCTCCCAGGGCGCCGCCGGCTGCCGAATTCCTTCCGCCCCGAACTGCCGGTACGTCGCCCGGGCCGTCTGTCGCGTTCCCCCACACTGCGCCAGCAGCCAGTCCACTGTCAGCCAGCCAGGCGCCGGGGTGAGGCCGGCCGTCGCCCGATAGCTGCTCCACGGGTAGGCAGCCGGGTCCTTGACCACTTCCGCCCGCACCGGATTCAGGACGACATAGCGACAGAGTTCCAGCAAGTACGCCTCCTTCTCTACCACGATGGCCTTGAATCGGCCTTGGAAGAGGTGCCCTACCCGGCGATGCCGTCGGTTGAAGCGCTGGGTGTACACGCCGTTCAGATACCGCACCGCTAGGGAGAGATTGGGACGGCGTCTCCAGCAGCAGGTGGTAGTGGTTATCCATCAAAACCCAGGCATGGCAGACCACCCCGTCTTGGTCCACCATCGCCGCGAGCGTGTCGGGGAACCGGGCGCGATCGCCCTCGTCCTGGACGATGGCTTTGCGCTCGTTGCCCCGGGCGGTGACGTGGTACACACCACCGGCGAACGCGAGTCGTAACGGCCGTGCCATGATCCAGCCGTCTAGCGCGCCGCAATCGGCAAGTACAAGACCTGACCCCTTTCTTTTCACGTGCTTTTCCACGCCACTGACCCCTTTCTTTTCCACGTGACCCCTTTCTTTTCCACGCTCTTGAGCTATGCGCTACTGGCTATTCGCTATTCGCTGATTTCGCGACGAACCGTCATGAATAATGCGGGCTAGAAACGGTTCCAGCACCGTATTTTCGGCCAGGCTGTTCGCTGTGCGCTTCTTGATGAGGACAGGTGGAACGCGACGTTACTCGGCGAGGAGTCCTTCCAGGAACGAGGTCGAGGCGTGGCCCTTCTGGTCAGGTTTCTGGGGGTCGGGTCTTGCAATCACACATTGGATGATTTCCATCGCGTCACTCGGTGCTCGTCGGTCGTTCCCCGTTTGCCCGTCGCTGTCCTATCACCGACTCCCTCTCTTTGCACTCCCCTCTCCAGCGGTGCAAACGGCACGGGGCCGTTTCTCGTGAAGCGTCATTCGTATCGCGCAATCTGCCCGTCGGTTGACAGAGATAGTTGTGGTGTCAGCTTGAGGTGGCCCGGATTAGCCTGTTTGCGTTGCATGTCTCTCGCATTTCGTTGCTCATGTCTCGTTCGGGCCATAAGCTAGACGCCGTTAACCATCGGCTCTTTTCTGATTCACCGGCTTCCCTCGATCCGCCAGCCCTTGCCGTAGGGATTGTTCGGCGAATCAGGGCGGAACGGACTGAGGGAAAACTCGATCACGCGCAGACGCGGGGAAAGGTGTCAGTCCCCAAGGGCTCCGCGTGCCCGTCTCGCGTGGCCTGCCTACCGCGCATGGCTTGGCGCAGGCAGGCGTCTTGGCGGTTTCATCACGAACCGTCATGAATAATGAGGGCTGCCCGCCCACCTTCCCATTGAACGGCGCCAACTCGAAGTCGTCCTTCTCGATGCTCAAATTCACGGCGGCGTGATGGCGGATCATTTGCGGACGTACCCGACGACGGAACACAGCCCTTGCAACACGGCTTGTATGGTGTGTGGCGACACTGCGCCGAAGGTTTTGACGATGCTGCCTTCAGAAAGGGTAAAGATTTTGTCGAATCTGATCCAACAGGGTTTGGGGAGTGCACCTTGAACTAAGTGTGTCGGCCCGATTTGAAGGGCGGCATTCTGTTGTTCGACCGAGGTAATGGCCA
>CAZHKT010000254.1:0-2031 GCA_964533045.1 uncultured Acidobacteriota bacterium
TAATTGGCAGATACTGAAACGAAAAGGAGCGGCTTTATCCAGCCAAGGCACCTGTTCATGGCACGTCTACCCTGCTGCTACGACCCGTCTAGCATCTTGGCGGGCGCCGTCAGGCCGCCACTACAGAAAGGGGCGGGCAAGAGGCCCGCCCCTGGCATTCGTGAGGCAATTAGCCACTACCCTTTCTTGCTCACGAACTCCCGCTCGAAGGCTTTCCAGACGTCGGTCCCGCACTGGGCCAGTGCTCCAGGCGTGGGCACACCGGCGTCCCGGCTGGTGGCGAACTGGAATTCCGGCGATGGCGCGAGCTGCTCCTCCAGGAATCGGCGGAAGCGGTCCACTTCTTGCCGCAGCCACCAGGTGGCGCGCTGGCCGAAGTAAGCGGGTTGCGCCTGAACTTCCTCCAGCGAGCAGATCCAGCCTTGGCCGTAGGGATCGGACGAGACCATCTCGGGATTCCTTTGCAGCGCTTCATTCACCGCCGCCACGCGACCCGAGACCGGAGCGGTCAGAGTGATGGAGCGGTCGCGCAGCTCCAGCCGGCAGAGCGGCGAACCCGCTTCGACCCACTCCCCGATGGAGGGCAGCGCCACGCGGCTGACCGTGCCCATGGCCCGCGCAATGAGCGAATCGGCGCCTGCCCGCACTGTTCCTTCCTGGAGCGCCAGGCTCCAAGAATGGCCCTTGGCCAAATGAACGCCTTCGGGAACCACAACCCAACTTTCGATGCGGTCGCGCCCGGCCCGCGCTGCGGCGGCACGGGCCGCCTGCCATGCCTGGGTCTTTTGCAGTGCTACGTCCACCAGGATGAATCCGATGAACATCATTGCGACAAAAAGGGCTACCATCTCGTCCCTCCTCAGGGGAAGTTCCTCGTCGTGCGTTAACGATTTGAAGGCCGACCCGGGTCAGGTCAGCAGAAGGTCTTTGACCAGTCCGTCCCAGCGCTCCTCCGGAACCTGGACGAGCACGTCGGCGACGGCAGTGCCTCCATCCTGCAAATGAATTCCTTGCTTGCCGTTAATCTTGGCTTGTAGATCGATAATACTGTCTTCCATCCACTGATGCGCCAGCTTGCCGTGCAGCAGATTCTTCAGATTGGCGTCGGCGGCCGGCGCATGCACCTCCAGCAGCCAGCCGATGCCATAGGGATCGGCCAGCAGGCGGCCGGGCGACTTGCGGATCTCCTCGTTGACGTCCACCACTTCGCCCTCGATCGAGGACAGCATCTCGAAGCGGTGCCCGCCCCGAATGATCGTCCAAGCCTTTTCTCCCTGACGCAGCCAGCGTCCCCGCGCCGGCAAGTCGATGGCGTCAATCTTTCCCAGCAAGCGGACGGCGAAATCGTCCATGCCGATGCGGACCTGACGGGGCGACTCCTTCATCGCCCAGGCGTGGCCGGGATGATAGGAATAGCGCGTCGGAAGCTTGAATCCGCCCACCACGTCGATGGGGAAAGCGGCAGCGCTCTCCGACTCGGCTTGGGCGGCGATGGCTGGCTGCTTCTTTCGCTGAATGTAATAGTCCACAAGGACTAGAATGATGATTGTTGCCAGAACCAGCATGGCGACCATGGGACCCTCCCACCACACCGTCGCAGCCACATGAGGATGCACTGCAACGGGTCTTGCATCTTTGCTTATGGCACGCTGCGGACCAGAGCGGAACAAATCGCTGTTCGAAATCGAAACGAACAACGCTTGTATTTTCAGTGAGTTGTGAGAAGCTCAACAGTGGCCGGGGAACTGATCGTCGGCAATGCCTGGAGAGATGTTGATTTTCGAAATGCTGAAGGGGTTCATCCACCCCCGAATTTCAAGTAGGCGTCTTATTTTCAATGCGGTAGGGAGATGTTGTGTTCCACAACGCTCATGTTGAGGAATTCAATAGGCTGACAGTATCTTTGTGAGCGCCACGTCACCTAGAACCTTTGGTATCGAGCATCGTCTTGAAAGACTTGCTCGCCGTGGGTCTCGCTTAAAGAGAATTACATAATATAGTGACAATCAGAACAATTCGGCCTGTTTCCAA
>CAZHKT010000255.1:0-2024 GCA_964533045.1 uncultured Acidobacteriota bacterium
GAGATGACGCGCCGCGCGCAGGGCCTGCTGGCCGTGGCCGGCGAGCCGCTGGTGGAAGTGAACCCGGACGACGCCGCGCAACTCGGCTTGAACGGCTGCCGCCGCGTGCGCGTCACGTCGCGGCGCGGCCGCCTCGAGGCCGAAGCGTGGATCACCGACCGCGTGCCGCCGGGGATGGTGTACGCCAACTTCCACTTCCCGGAGGCCAACGCCAACGAACTGACGCTGGCCGCGCTCGACCCGGTGGCGAAGATTCCGGAATACAAAGTATGTGCAGTGAAAGTGGAGCGCGCGGCCTAGCGCCGATCACCAACCCCACATCGCTTCTTCATAAATTCCACACACCCCTCTGCTATCCTGCCGACAGACTACAAACCGAAAGGAAATGCAGGAGGTCAACATGAACAAGCACGTGAAACTGATTGTTGCGGGAGTGGTGGTTGGGCTGGTGGCGGTCGCCGGGTTCGCGGCGTTCGGCGCGGCGGCCACGGCCTTCGCCCAAAGTGGGACGCCCACCCCGCCCGCCCGGGGCTATGGTTACGGCCCTGGCATGCTGGGTGGGCGGCACATGCCGGGCGGCGGCTTCGGCTTCATGGCCGAGTATCGCGACGTGATTCATTCCCAAATCGCGGAGGCGCTGGGGCTGAGCCCGGACGAGTTCAACGCCGCCCTAGCTGAGGGCAAGACGCCCTTCGTGATCGCGCAGGAAAAAGGCGTTGACTTCGCCACAGTGCAGGCGGCCATGCAGGCCGGAATGGCGGACGCCCTCCAGCAGGCCGTGGCCGACGGCAAGATCACGCAGGAACAGGCCAACTGGATGATCAGCCATCACGCCCAGATGCAGGCCTGGCACGCCGGGGGCCAGATGGGGCCGGGCATGATGAGCGGCTCAGGCTGGATGGGCGGCGGGGGGATGATGGGCGGCTGGCGCGGCCCCGGCCCGAACACGACCCCCGTTCCGTAACGCGGTGGATGGTGGTAAATTAGAGATTGGACTCTATCGGAAATAGCGATCCAGGTGCGTGGCACGTCTGAAATGAGCGGGTTTCGGGCTGGCAAACGTGCCACGCACCTTATTTCCGAAGGAGTCTATTGGAGATTGCGGTTTCCAATCTCTGTTCGCTTAAGCAGCATGTCCAAAACCATCCTCGTAGTTGACGACGAAGACCGCCTGACCTCGCTGGTCAAGACCTACCTGACGCAGGAAGGCTTCCGCGTGGTCACGACCGGCGATGGCCGAGAGGCGCTGTTCCTGGCCCGTCAGGAAAAACCCGACCTGATCGTGCTCGACCTGATGATGCCGGAGATGGACGGCTGGGAGTTCCTGCGCCTGCACCGCAAAGAGCGCGAGACGCCCATCATCCTGCTCACCGCCAAAGTCGAGGACGCCGACAAAGTGCTGGGCCTCGAATTGGGGGCGGACGATTACGTGACCAAGCCTTTCAGCCCGCGCGAACTGACGGCCCGCGTGCGCGCCGTTCTGCGCCGCGCCGGGCAGGCCGCCCCGGAGCCGGACGTGCTCCGCGCCGCCGACGTCGTCCTCGACCGCGCCGCCCACACCGTCAAAGTCGGCGGGCAGATGATGGACCTGACCCCTTCCGAGTTCGATCTGCTCGCCACGCTCATGGCCGCGCCGGGGCGCGCCTTCTCCCGCCTCGAATTGCTCGACCGCATTCAGGGCGCGGCCTACGAAGGCTACGAGCGCACGATTGACGTTCACGTCAAGAACCTGCGCGCCAAGATCGAGCCGGACCCTTCCAAGCCGCAATACATCCAGACGGTGTACGGCGTCGGCTATCGCTTCAGAAGCGATCAGTGATGACCGATCACTGATCACCGGTCACTGGTTACCGGTCACTGGTTACCGGTCACTGATTACCGCTCCCCCTCACCCCCATGCGCTCTCTCTCCCTCAAGCTCGCCCTCGCCTTCCTCCTCGTCAGCCTCTCCGGCATTGCGCTGGTGGCGGTGCTGGCCGGGCAGACCACGGCCAGCGAGTTCGGGCACTTCATGGTCAGCCAGAA
>CAZHKT010000256.1:0-1566 GCA_964533045.1 uncultured Acidobacteriota bacterium
GCGAGCCCGCCCGCGTTGCCGTGGACAACTGGAAAATCGCGGGCTGCCCACACTACGGGCCAGTCATCGCCAGTGCAGGGCCGCGAATATATTTGTCGTGGTTCTCGCAAGGGAGCAAGAGTGACGGGGGCGTGCGCCTCGCCTGGTCGGATGACGGGGGAACAACTTTTGGCCTTCCCTTCCTGGTTTCCCAGGGAGTGCTGGACGCGAACCATCCCGCCCTCGCAATCGCGGACGATGGCCGCGTCGTGGTCGCATTCGAAGGCCGAGGCGCTTCACAGGGCGAGAATTGGAAACCCCTTCAGGTCTTTCTCGTCGAGCTCGGCCGCAACGCGGAGCCCCCCGTGCCAGTCCCGATTCCGGCCCTCGCGTCTTCCGTTTCCTACCCGAGCCTTGCCGTGGACGGCGCGCGGCGCGTCTTCCTCGCCTGGACCGAATCCGGCCAGGAGATCGAGAGGGTCTGCCTCGCCCGCGGGCGCCCCGCCCGGTGAGGCCGTCGAGGCGTCCCCGCTTGACGAAAGAGGCTACATAAGTTAGACTAGTGCGCCCATCGGGACAGCGCCCTCTCCCTCTGGGGAGGGCGCGTCTTGGAACGCCACCGGGGGAAGGCCGGAAGCGCCCCCAAAGTGCGAAACGAAGCCACGATGTTGTTGAAAACAAAGGAAAGTGACATTTGTCGCGTGACGAGCGATGGATCGAGTGGAGGTCGGGGCATGCCCCAACGGCTTCCCTTCCCGGCTGGCGTGGCGTAGGATGAATGACGGGTGGTCCCAAACATGCGAAAGACAATCATAGCCATTTTATTTCTAGTCCTCCTGGGGGGATGTTCTCCCAAGCAACCGAGTCCGGAGGCGAAACGGTATGAAGTGACGGGCAGCATTGTGGCCGTGGACCCGCGCGGCCAGATGCTGATCATCAAGCACCAGGAAATCCCCGGCTACATGGCCGCCATGACCATGGGGTTTGTGGTGAAGGACGCCTGGGTTTTCAACGCCGCTCACCCAGGCGATAAAGTGCAGGGCACACTGGTGGTGGACGGCGGGAAGTCGTGGCTGGAGCAAGTGGTCATCACCGAACAGCCCAAGGCGGACCCCAATAGCCCGGCGGAAGCGAGTACCCACCCACCGGAGGCGGGCGAAGCGGTTCCCGATTTCGAACTCGTGAATCAGAACGGAAAGAGAATCGGGCTAAGGGACTACCGCGGCAAGGCGCTGGTGATCACGTTCATCTACACGCGCTGCCCGCTGCCCGATTACTGCCCGCTGATGAGCAGGAATTTTGAAGAAATCGCCAAGGCGATTTCGGCGGACGCTTCGCTCAAGAACTCCGCGCGGCTGCTGAGCGTCAGCATTGATCCGGAATTCGACCAGCCTGCCGTGTTGCGCGAGTACGCCCGGCGCTACGGCGCGGCCGAGGGCGGCCCTTGGGATTTCGCCACCGGGAAGCCGGACGAGGTTCGCCGCGTCGCCAAGTTCTTCGGGCTCGACTACTGGCAGGACAGCGGCCAGATCATCCACGCCCTGGTCACCGCCGTCATGGATGGCGAGGCCAAAATCGTACGGATCT
>CAZHKT010000256.1:1576-1906 GCA_964533045.1 uncultured Acidobacteriota bacterium
GGCAATGTGTGGAAGCCGGCGGAAGTGATCGCGAACCTCAAGAGCCTAAAGTCGTAGCGCCGGCATCTTGCCGGCTGTGGCACGCGCATCTTGCGGGTGCGCACGGGCGAGACGCCCGTGCCACGGCCCCGATTGGATCGGGGCGCTACCCGAGAACCAATGATAGATAACATTCGACCCATTCGCGTGCGTTTTGCCCCGTCGCCCACCGGCTACCTGCACGTCGGTGGAGCGCGCACGGCGCTTTACAACTGGCTCTTCGCGCGGCGCCACGGCGGCGTCTTCATCCTGCGCATTGAAGACACCGACAAGGAGCGCTCCCAGGAGCGG
>CAZHKT010000257.1:0-1877 GCA_964533045.1 uncultured Acidobacteriota bacterium
AGGCTGGCCGAGAAAATTGCGGAGAACGGCGCGGTGATTTCCGAGTTTCCGCTGGGGACGGGTCCGCTGCCGGAGAATTTCCCCATTCGGAACCGCATCATCAGTGGCCTGTCGCTCGGTGTGCTGGTGGTCGAGGCGGCGGAATACAGCGGCTCGCTCATCACGGCGCGCCTGGCGCTCGACCAGAACCGCGAGGTTTTCGCCGTGCCGGGCAATATCACCTCGCCCCAGAGTTTCGGGCCGAATCACCTGCTCAAGCAGGGCGCCAAGCTGGTGGACCAGTGGATGGACGTGATCGAGGAATTCCCCGCGGAAGTCCGCATGCAACTGATGCCGCCCGAGGCCGCATCCGAAGTTGATCGGACGGATGCGTCGCCCACGCTTTTCGAGCAGTCGCTGTCCGCGGATCAGAAAGCGGTGTTCGAATTCCTGCGCGTGGACGAAGCTGCGTTCATCGACGCCATACTGACCGGCGTGGCGCTGCCGCCGGCGCGCATTATGCAGTCGTTGCTGGAACTGGAGATGACGGGGCTGGTGCGCCAGTTGCCGGGAAAGAACTTTATCCGTAAACTGTAAGGACAGAGCTTTCAGCCCCCAGCCTTCAGCTTTCGGCACCGCACGGCGGCATGGTGCGCGCCAGCTGGCCGCTGACCGCTGAACGGCTGACTGCTGAATCTATGGCTAAATCGCTCGTCATCGTCGAATCGCCCGCCAAGGCCCGGACTATCAACAAGTACCTGGGTCCGGAGTTTACCGTCAAAGCCTCCATGGGCCACATCATGGACCTGCCCAAGAAAGAACTGGGCGTGGACCTCAAGAAGAATTTCCAGCCAACGTACGGCATCATCCCTGGCAAGAAGGAAGTCATCTCGGAACTCAAAGCCGCCGCCGCCAAGGCCGAAGCCATCTATCTCGCCGCCGACCCCGACCGCGAAGGTGAAGCCATCTGCGCCCACCTTCAGGAACTTCTCAACGGCAAGAATCGAAAGTTCTACCGCGTCATGTTCAACGAGATCACCAAAGACGCGGTGCGCAAGGCGTTCGAGCATCCCGGCGAAATCGACTCGAAGCTGGTGGACGCGCAGCAGGCGCGGCGCATTCTCGACCGGCTGGTGGGCTATCAGATCAGCCCCCTGCTCTGGGACAAGGTGAAGCGCGGCATCTCCGCCGGGCGGGTGCAGACCGTGGCGCTGCGCTTGATCGTCGAGCGCGAGCGCGAAATTCAGGCATTTCAGGTCCGGGAATACTGGACGATTTCGGCGCACCTGCACGCCAAGCACCCGCCGGTCTTCGACGCGCGGCTGTTCAAGTTCCGCGGCGAGGACCTGGAAATCCCCAGCCAGGAAAGCGCCGCGCAGCACGCCGCCGCGATCCAGGCCGCCACCTTCGTCGTCAAATCGGTGACGACGAAGGAGAAGCGCAAGTACCCGGTGCCCCCTTTTATCACCAGCAAACTGCAGCAGGAAGCGGTGCGCAAGCTCCACTTTTCCGCCAAGAAGACCATGATGCTCGCGCAGCGACTCTACGAAGGCGTCGACCTGGGCGAGGAAGGCGCCGTCGGGCTGATCACCTACATGCGCACCGATTCGACGCGCGTGGCGGAAGGCGCCCTGGCGGCCGCGCGCGATTACATCCAGAAAACTTACGGCGGCCCCTACCTGCCCGAGCAGCCCATCCGTTACAAGAGCAAGAAGGACGCACAGGACGCGCACGAAGCTATCCGCCCCACCGATGTGATGCGCACGCCCGACTCCGTCCGTTCCTATCTGGGGCCGGATGAATTCAAACTCTACAAGCTGATCTGGCAGCGCTTCGTCGCCTCCCAGATGACGCCCGCCGTCTTCGACCAGACGACCATCGACATCCACGCCGGCGAT
>CAZHKT010000258.1:0-1846 GCA_964533045.1 uncultured Acidobacteriota bacterium
CCAATCCCCAACCCCAGCCAAACTGAGCTGGCCGCAGGCGGCGCGGACGTCCTGGCCGCGGGAGATGCGGATATAGGCGGGGATATCGCGGGCCACGAGGATGTCCTGAAATGCCATGACGCGGCGCATGGGGGAGGAGCGATAAGGGATTTCGTCGCCGCCATTATAGGGAATCAAGTTGACCTTGGCTTTCAAACCCGCGAGCAGTCTCACCACCCGGCGCGCGTCGGCGTCCGAGTCGTTCACGCCGTCGAGCATGACGTACTCGAACGTCAGGTGCTCGCGCGGGCGCAGCGGGTAATCGCGGCAGGCGGCCATGAGCTGCTCCAGCGGGTACTTGCGGTTGATGGGCATGAGGGCGTCGCGCTGCGCGTCGGTCGAGGCGTTAAGCGAAATGGCCAGCTTGGGCCGCATCGGATCGAGTCCCAATTCGCGAATCTTGGGCACGATGCCCGCCGTTGAAATCGTAATGCGGCGCAGCGGCACACCCAGGCCGTTGGGGTCGGCGAGGATGCGCACCGCCTTCATCACTGCCGCAAGGTTGAGCAGCGGCTCGCCCATGCCCATGAAGACGAGGTTGAGTCGGGCCCGTGGCGGGATCGCCTGCGCCGCCGAGACGGCCAGCACCTGGCCTACAATCTCCGCCGCCGTCAGGCTCCGCTTCACGCCCAGCAGCGCCGTGAAGCAGAATTTGCAGTCCACGGCACAGCCCACCTGGCTCGAAAGGCAGAGCGTGGTGCGCGTCTCGTCGGGCATGTAAACCGTCTCAATAAAGAGCCCGTCCGAAAGGCGAAGGAGATAACGTACGGCGAGATCGCGCGAAGCGAACTGGCGCTCCACCGCCGGGTATTCGATGGAATGATGCCGGGCTAGCTCCTCGCGGAAAGCCTTGCTCAGGTTGGACATGGCCGCAAAATCGGTCGTCCGACGCTTGTAGAGAGCCTCGTATAACTGACGCCCGCGAAAACGCGGCTGGCAGAGCTCCTCGGCCAGGCGCTCCAAATCCTCCTGGGACCGCCCAATCAAATTCTTCGGATTGTGGTGCCACGTTGCCATGAACCAACCCGGTTCCGAGGCTAGCACGTCAGAAGCCTGAGGGCAAGCTTGCACGTTGAATTCAAATAATGTGTTGACAAACAAAGGTTTACTTTTATAATCCGTCCAGACTGTCTGTAAATATAGGAGGTGGACATGAGTCCCAGGCGTGCCGACCCGGAACTGGCCGATCGACGAAAGGATGCACTGATTCGCGCGGCTTACGCGGAAATACTGGAAAAGGGGATTCAGACCGTTACCATCGATTCGGTGGTGGCCCGAGCCGAATCCAGCAAGGGCGGAGCACTCTATTACTTTCCCACCAAGGACGACCTTCTGTATGGGGTCCTGAAATGGCTGCTCGCCCAGGTCAGCCGCAGCTTGGAGGAAGTGGCCAAGTCGCCCGACACGCCGCGCGCCCGGCTGGCGGCGGAACTGGAAGTCTTATTCCACAGTACGGAACTCAACCGAAAGCTTTACCTGGTTCTGCTTGATTTTCTCGCGCTCGGGTCACGGGCGGAGCGTTTCCGAAGCCTGTTGAACACCTTCCTGGAGGGATGCCGGCAGCGGGATGCGGCGCTGATCGAAGAAGGCATCCGGCAGAAGCAGTTCCGCCGGGTACCGCCCCCCGAGGCGGCCGCGACCATCCGGGCCCTGGTGGATGGGTACTGTCTCCAGTGGCTGATGGCGCCCGAGGGTGCTTCCATCGAGGACTACCGCAATCTCTGCCGGGCGGTGCTGGGAGCCTACCTGCTTCACTAGAGAGAATTACATAATATAGTGACATCAGGGAGCATTTCGTGTATACTTC
>CAZHKT010000259.1:0-1819 GCA_964533045.1 uncultured Acidobacteriota bacterium
AAGTATACACGAAATGCTCCCTGATGTCACTATATTATGTAATTCTCTCTAGAATCCGCGCCCGCCCCATCCACCCGCATCGCCTCGATTGACGCCCTGCGCGGCTTTGATATGTTCTGGATCGTCGGGGGCGAGGAGATCTTTCACAGTCTGAACCGCGTGGTGGGAAGCCCCTTCACCAACTTCCTTCACACCCAGCTCGAGCACGTCGCCTGGGAAGGGTTCCGCTTCTACGACCTGATTTTCCCGCTCTTTCTTTTCATCGTGGGCATGGTCCTGCCGTTCTCGCTGGCCCGGCGGATGGAGCGCGGCGCGAGCCGGCGTGATTTGTACCGCCACCTCGTCACCCGCCTGGCCCTGCTCTTCATCCTGGGTCTGGTGCATAACGGCCTGCTGGACCTCAACTTTCACACGCTTCGGATTCCCGGCGTGCTCCAACGCATCGCTGTCTGTTATTTCTTAGCGGGATTCATCGTGCTGAATACTGGCGTGCGCGGGCAGATTGTCACTGCGGGCGGGATTTTGCTGGGCTACTGGGCCATCATGGCGCTGGTGCCGGCGCCCGGAGTTGGTGCCGGCGTTCTGACGCCCGAAGGGAACTTGAGCGGCTATCTCGACCGGGCGCTGCTGCCGCAGCCGTTCTGCTGCTACCACTTCGGCGACAATGAAGGCATCCTCTCGACCTTGCCGGCGGTCGCCACCACATTGCTAGGAACCATGGCCGGCCACTGGCTGCGCTCGCGCGCGACGCCGCAACGCAAGACGGTGATGCTCGCCGTCGCAGGGCTCGCCTCGCTGGCGGCCGGAAATCTCTGGGGACTCTGGTTCCCCATCATCAAGAACATCTGGACAAGTTCGTACGTGCTGGTGGCGGCGGGCTGGAGCGCGCTGCTCGCGGCGCTCTTCTACTGGGTCATGGATGTGCGCGGCTGGCGGCGCTGGGCGTTCTTCTTCACCGTGATCGGCGCCAATCCGATCCTCATCTACGTCCTGCGCAGCCAGTTGGATTTCGCCCACTTGACGCGTGTCTTCGTCCGCGGCTTCATTCACGCCTTCGGAGCGTTTTCACCCGTGGTCATGGACTTTCTGGTGATGATGACCGGCTGGGTGCTGCTCTACTTCCTCTACCGCAAGAAGATGTTTCTCAAGGTGTAATGCCGCCATTGAACTTGGGCGCGCGAATTGATAGTTTGGGATGCAGAAAGGCATCGGAAAGGAACCGCCATGCGAAGATTTCTTGCTCTGATGATGATGCTGACCCTCTTCGCCTCCTGTTCATCCAAGCCCCAGCCCGACACGGGGCAGCCGGCCGCCGAGCCTGCCTCGAAAGCCACCGAGAAGGCGCCCGAGCCCGCGCCGGCACCGGCACCGGCCGAACCGGAAACCATCACCACGGCTTCCGGCCTGAAATATCAGGACCTGGTGGTGGGAACGGGGCCCAGCCCGCGGCGCGGCGCGCAAGTCACCGTGCATTACACCGGCTGGCTGACAAACGGCACCATGTTTGACAGCTCGGTTTCGCGGAACCAGCCCTTTCAATTCCGTCTGGGCCAGGGTCAGGTGATTAAAGGTTGGGACGAGGGAGTTGCAACCATGAAGGTGGGGGGCAAGCGGAAGCTCACCATTCCGCCCAACCTCGCCTATGGGTCGAAGGGTTACCCAGGCGCCATTCCGCCGAACTCCACCTTGATCTTCGAGGTGGAGCTGCTGGGATTTCAGTAGAAGCGGTTTTGCGCCGCCCCGCCGTGCAGCCAACTCGCCCCCCCGTTAGGCTGTAACATTTCGTGTTGAAAATTGAGTTGGAAAGAGAGAGGGTGTC
>CAZHKT010000260.1:0-1662 GCA_964533045.1 uncultured Acidobacteriota bacterium
CGAATTGGGGTCGAATATCTGGTTGGCGACGATGTTGCCGCCCAGGGCGTCTGTCCCTACCGAGCCGCCGAGCAGCCTCGAGAAATCGCCTCTGATCATTTCCGGAGTCGGGACGGTGTAGAAGCCGCCGTAGCCGAGGTTCTGGATGCTGCCTCCGGAGGACCGGATACGGGTGCCCTGATAGTCGCCGAAGATGAAGAGCTTGTTCTTGATGATGGGCCCGCCAATCGCGGCGCCATACTGGTTCTGTTTGAACGGGCCGCGAGCCCGGCCGGCTTTGTTGAACTCCCAGCGGTTTGCGTTGAGCTTGTCGTTCTGAAGGATCTCGTATAGCACGCCGTGAATCTCATTGGTGCCGGACTTGAGGTTCACGTTGACCACCCCGCCGGCGCCACGGCCGTACTCGGCGTTGTAGCCGTTCGTGAGGATGGTCATTTCGCCGATGGCCTCAACCGAAGGGCCTACGACGAACGCGGTCTGGTTGAGAAAGTCGATGACATTGACGTTGTTGTCGACGCCATTCAGCAGGAAATTGTTCTGCCCGTTGGAGCGGACGCCGTTGGCAGAGAATCCCCCGCCCACTGCGTCGCGGGCGCCCTGTTCCGCGGTCAGCACGCCTGGCGAGAGCCGGGCGAGGAAGGAGAAGGTCCGCTGGCCACCCAAGGGCAGTTCGCTGACCGCCTTCTTACCCAGAGACGCCCCTAGCGTGGTGGTTTCGGTCTGAAGGAGCGGGGCTTGTGAGGTGACTTCGACGGTTTCAGTGATGTTTCCGACGGTGAGAGTGATTGGTACAGCGACGCGGTCGCCGCCCACGATGACCACATTCTGCTGCTGCGCGCGGCGGAAGCCGGAGGCTTCGACAGTAACAGAGTAGGTTCCCGGTTTCAGCGCGGGACGGACGAATTCTCCCGACTCGTTCGTCGTCAGATCGTAGGAGAGGCCGGTGGCGTCCTCCCGAATCGTCACCTTAGCATTGGGGACAACGCCGCCTTGGGGGTCGGTCACAGTGCCGGCAATGGTCCCCAAATCCCGCTGGGCGAACAGGCAGCTTGCGAAGAGCAAACCTGCCCAAAGGACTGCAAGTATCTTGTTTCCAAACATCATTACTACCTCGAGGCCCGCCGGGCCAAAAGCTTGATCGAACTAACCGAACTTCTCGCCGCCCGCAGCGGGGGTGAAACCGATGGCGAACGATTCTTGACACCCTGTAAGCGCCAACATTCGAATCCTTCTCAGATTATGCCGGGCAGGCGTGGTTGTCAATCGTTTTATTAGTATTTACAGCTTAGCTCCGAGCGGGAGCGTGAGAGCCTGCCGGCGTGACTTCGCAGGTTCGAGATTATACTGGGTTCATCCCGATGTGGGCGACTCTCGCTCTCCTGGTGCTCGCAGGCGCCCAGCCATTCAGGACGCTGGTGGAAGAGGGCCAGAACGCATTGAGCCGCAACGACTTCATTGTGGCGCAGCGGAGCATTGAGCAGGCAACGCCACTCCAGCCCGGCAGCGCTCCGGCATGGTTTCTGTTATGCCAGGCCTACGCCCGGCAGGGCAAGATGAAGCAGGCAATGGCCGCAGCGGGCAAGGCCAGCCAGTATGCGGGGAAAGACGGAAGCATTCTTTACAATGTCGCATTGTTCTACCTGGAAGCGGGGAGGCCCGACG
>CAZHKT010000261.1:0-1648 GCA_964533045.1 uncultured Acidobacteriota bacterium
CACGAGGCTGACGACAGCGAACCGGCTTTCGCCCCCGACGGCCACACGATCGCGTTTCGCTCGGGGCGCGATGGCGGCGGCATCTACCTCGTCCAACCTTTCGGCGGCACGGCCCGCAAACTGGTTTCTGGAGGGTACCGTCCCCGCTTCTCGCCCGACGGCCGATGGATCGCCTACGGAACGGGCGATCCGAATGGGATCTATCTCCGCTCGAAGCACAGTGAGATTTACGTGGTTTCCCCATCCGGAGGCGCGCCCCGCAAGATTCGCGCCGATTTCTCCACCGCGAATCTTCCCATCTGGTTGCCCGATGGGCGGTTGCTCTTCATTGGTGCGAGGGAGGCCGGCCCGCCGTCTCCAGAGATTGTCGACTGGTGGATCACACCTCTCGACGGAGGCACACCGGTCAAAACGGGTTTCCTGTCGGCGTCAACTCGTCTGGGCATGACAGGGGTATTTCTGAGCGATTCGGTATTACAGGCGCCCGTTCCCGAGGCGTGGCTTCCCGCGCAGCAAGCAGTCGTCTTCAATGCAGCCTCCGGCGACAGCTCGGGGCTTTGGGCGGCCCCTCTCGCTTTGGCGGAAGGCAGGCTCTCGGCCGCGCTCCGCCGGATCACCTTCGGCTCCGCATCGGAAGCGTGGCCGGCAGTCTGGCCCGATGGATCCAGGATCCTGTTCTCCAGCCTGCAAACCAACATCGACATCTGGTCCCTTCGGCTGGATGCTTCGACGGGCAAGGCGCGCGGGGAGCCCGAGCGGATCACTCAGGACCTCGCCCCTGACCATGGACCCGCCCTCTCACCGGACGGTTCTCTTCTCGCATTCACTTCAACTCGCTTCGGCAATCAGGATATCTGGATAAAGGACCTCGCCACCGGGAACGAAAGCCTCCTTGCCGCGACTCCTTTCGCCGATTGGTTTCCGCTTTTTTCGCCTGACGGTACTCGAGTGGCGTTCAGCTCAGGTGAGAACACCCGCTATCCCCTTTACATCGTCACTCGCGGCGCCGCCGCTGCAGAGAAGGTTTGTGAAGAGGGTGGCCTTCCAACCAGTTGGAGCGCCGACGGCAATCGGGTCTTCATCGCTGAGGACATTGAAGGAGACGCGAAGATTTCGGTGGTCGATGTCTCGAACGGCCGCGTCACACGCCTCATTGGTGCTCCTGGCAAGGACTATTTCGGCGGCAGGGTTTCCCCCGATGGAGGGTGGCTCGTATTCACCGAACTCACCGGTCAGATGCGTCACGTGGGGTTCGTCGCTCCCATGAATGAGCTCTCTGCGCCAGCCTGGGCCCGAACGGATTTGACTGGCTTCTGGTCGCCAGATGGGCGTTTCCTCTACAACCTGTCCGACCGCGATGGCTTTTTCTGCCTCTGGGCCCGCCCATTCAATCCCTCCGCGCCAGCAGACGGCGCCGTGTTCCCCGTCTTCCACTCGCATCAGGCCCGGAGGCGGATCGCGAATATCCCGCCCGCTATCTTTTACCTTTCCCTCAAGGCGGGCCGGCTTGTGTTCCCCATGGGCGAGCGGACCGGCAACATCTGGATGATGGAGCTCAAACCATGACCGGCCAGACCGTCTCCCACTACCGCATCCTCGAAAAGCTCGGTGAGGGCGGGATGGGCGTGGTCTACAAGGCCGAAGACCT
>CAZHKT010000262.1:0-1627 GCA_964533045.1 uncultured Acidobacteriota bacterium
CGTCCGTGGTGCGCGGAGTCGGCCCGTCCGGACCTTTTTGCACGCGAGGATTCTTCTTCCGCTCTTTCATCGGAATGGTACTTTCCGCGGGAAACTGGCCTTCGGCCGGCGACGGCAAGAAGGGAATCAGGGCCGCGCTGGCGCACAAAAACACGAACGTGGAACGAATCAGAGTTTTCACCGGGACCTCACGGTTTGCAGGGAATTTCGGCCTCTTGCGTGTATATTGTCGCAGAAATGCGCACATTGGGGAACGACCAAAGGGCAGTTCCGGCGGTTGGCGCCTTAACACTGAGGCCAGGAGCGGCGATAAGGAGTAGCAGGCCCGAAGCTGAGGAACCCTATGCCGCTGGACGTATTGATCGTCGACGATTCCACCGCGATTCGCAAGATTCTGCATCGCGTGCTGCAGCAAACCGAGCTGCAACTGGGCACGGTGCATGAAGCAAACGACGGCGTGGAGGCCTTGACCAGGCTGCGTGGAAACCCGATCGGCCTGATTCTGTCCGACATCAACATGCCCAACATGGACGGCCTTGAACTGCTGCGCAATATTCGCAACAATCCGGCCCTGAAATCCGTGCCAGTGATCATGATCACGACCGAGGGCAGCCAGGAAAAGGTGATGCAGGCGCTCCAACTGGGCGCCTCCGGGTACGTCCGCAAGCCGTTTACACCCGACCAGATCAAGGAAAAACTGATAGGCCTGGTTTAGGCAAACACTGCATCAGGAGGAAAACGAGGACCCATGGACCGCTTCTCGCAGGAAGAAATCGTGAGCATCATTGAGCAGGCCTCGCGGGAGGTCTTCGCGACCATGCTGGGCCTGCCGATTGAGCCCCAGCCAGCCTTTGTCGAGACGGGCGACCCGACGCCGGTGGACGGCATCATTGCGCTCGTCGGAATCGGCGGTACCTGGACCGGCGCCGGACGCATCTATTGCTCCCCCGAATTCGCTTGCCGGTTGGCGGGAGGGTTGCTCGGGGCCGAGTACAAGAGCGTCGATGAGGAAGTCCTGGATTCCGTTTCCGAGGTGGCCAACATGATCATTGGTAACGTCAAGACGGGGCTCGAAGAACGTCTGGGGCCATTAGGTCTCAGCATTCCGACCGTGATCTTCGGGAAGCGCTACCTGGCTCGCTCCTCCAAAGGACACGAGAGGATCGTCGTCCCCTTCCGTTCGGGAGAGGAAACGATGCAGATTCGCTTCAGCCTTGCACCGGCATCTGCTTCGCCACGCCCCCTAGCAGGGCGGCCGGAAGTAGCCCTGGCGTGAAGCGACACAGGAGACATCCTGACCCGGCCCAGCGCGCCACTTTGTCGCGCCAAGATGGATCTCAGCAGTGAATTCATTGTGATTTCAATCAATTACGAAAGCCCATCAATGGCCGCGCACGTGCTGCATCTGGCTCGACATGTCCCTCGGAGGAAAGCTCACCTGGGTTATCGTTGCCTTCGGAGGGCTCGCCGCAGCCCTCTGGGCATTCCTGCAATGGTCAAGCCCCGATATCAAACTGTTCTTGACCTACGTCACCATCGCGGCTGCCGCCGCCTGCTGGCGCATCAAGATTCCCGGTGTCACACCTGTACTGTCGCCACACTTTTTGTTAGTTCTGTTGAGCGTCGC
>CAZHKT010000263.1:0-1559 GCA_964533045.1 uncultured Acidobacteriota bacterium
CGGCGGCGCGGCGGGACGCGGTGGAGCCTCCGGTCGAACCGGCGCGGTTCGGGCTGGCGCCGCCCCCGCTCGGGGCGGCTCCACTGTCAGCACGCTCTGGCATTGATGGCATTTGATGCGAAAGGTGGTGGACGGCATCTTGGCATCGTCCACCTTTGAAACGGCTCCGCAGGTCTTGCATTGAATGACCATAACCAGCGCTCCTCCGTCGCTTCAACTGGAGCCCGGCGAATAGAGGACGCACGAACCCCTGGGACCCCACCCTTTCGTTGAAGCATTCCCCAGACGACTTGGTCCGAACATTATAACCCTCCGGTCAAGCGGGGCAAGCCGTTTTGCGGCAAGGAGTTTGGGACCGGTAACGACCCCTGCCCCCCTAGCAGCCTTGACAATCGGGTGCATTGGAATATGATGCATGGTCTCAGATGATTTCCGGCAACCCGACGCCGGAATGAGAGATCCCCGTAAGGCGCTCACGGGAAAGCAGCTCACAGAATCCATGGCGGCCAGGGCCGGGGAGTCGTCTTTTAACTTGGTGGGCAAGAACGACTTGACTGGCGCTTTTCGCCGTGGACGTCCTTGAATTTACCGGGAGGTGCAATGGAGCTACGCAAGGATCCGATTACCGCAAGCTGGGTCATTCAGGAGGACGGCGACACCGGCTGGCCGGAAACGCAGGGTTGCCCCCTCTGTCCCGGTCAGGAATCGCAAACGGCGCGAACCATCTACGAGCACCCTTACGGCCATCCGCAGTGGCAGGTTCGGGTCATTCCTCATCTGCGTCCCCTCTACCGCATCGAGGGCGACGCCCAGCGACGCGGCGAAGGCATCTACGACAAGATGCGCAGTCTCGGCGCCCATGAGGTCGTGATCGAAAGTCCCAATCACCTGCTGCAGCTATCGCAACAAACCGACGAAAACGTGGCCCAGGTTCTGCGCGCCTTCGTCTCGCGCGTTACCGACCTGAAGAAGGACCGCCGCTTCCGCTACGTCACGATCTTCCGCAACCAGGGACAACTCGCCGGCCAGGACCTGGAACATCCTCACTCGCAGATCACCGCCACGCCCTTCATTCCCCGCCGCGTGGTGTACGAGTTGCGATCCGCACAGCGCTACTACGAGATGAAAGAACGCTGCCTCTATTGCGACGTGCTGAAGCAGGAGATGGTGCAGCAGACCCGCGCCGTGGATGTCGACGACCTGTTCGGCGCCTTCTGCCCCTTTGCTTCGCGCCAGCCCTATGAGACGTGGATTATGCCTGCGCAGCACCACTGCTCCTTCGAAGAAGACTTGAACTCCTGGGAGAAGCAGTTGCACTTCGCACGCTTCCTGAAGGGGATTCTGCAAAGGCTGGAAGCAGTGGCCCCCGCCCACCAGATGGTGATCCATACTTCGCCCAACATTCAGGCCAAGTTCGACCGCGCCGGCCACTGGCAGACCCTCGCCGAAGACTACCACTGGCACATCGAAATCCTGCCCGTGCTGCGCGCCTCCACCAAGTCCTACAGCATCAAAGAGGTCTATTACAACTCTCTCGCCCCCGAACAGGCCGCCAAGGA